>JAXHUD010000002.1:4607-39944 GCA_034189815.1 Chloroflexota bacterium | reverse complement strand
CGGATTTCCACATCGGGAATGGAACAATCCAGCGTCACGGTATTCCAGTGTCTTTTGTTCATGTGATAACCGGGCTTGACGGTTGGATATTGTTTGCGCAGGATCACCGCATCCACGGGGTCGGCTTTGAGTGTCATTGTGAGCGGATTCGCCTGCCAGGCGACCAGGGCAAACATCTTGCCCAATACCTTGAAGACCAGGGCTTCCGGGCCAAAGGGCATATCCCGACGAGCGCCGGGTTTCTTTTCCAGATAATCACAAAGGGTATCGTAATCGATTGGCATGATCTTAGACGCGCTCAATTGGGATAAATTCAACGGCGGGCTCGTTCAAATCAACAACGCAGAAGGTGCGCTTGCCGCGTTTCATTCCACCAAGCGCACCCGGATTCACGATCCGCACCCCGCGGATGACCTCATCCCGGCGCTGGTGGGTGTGCCCATGGAAGATCCAAGCATAGTTGCCGGATTGGACCAATTCCATCACCTTGCCGTCAATGTGACTGTGGGTTGCGGCCACGGAAACACCGTCCAACGTACCCCTGAACACCGGCCCGGCGAAATTCTCGTCCTTCAGCTTCGAGACTCGGCGTTGGATCGTACCGCTGGCGTGGTCCATATTCCCGGTCAGGTAAATCAAGCGGAAGCCATTGAAATGGGAAATAAGATCGAAATCGGTCAGGTCGCCGCAGTGGATAACGGTATGGATCTTTCGATTCCGAAATGTCTCCAACGCTGCAATCAGATTCGAGAGGTTATTGTGGGTATCGGAGAGGACGCCAATTTTCATCGGTGTTTACTTTCTTTGCTGGTTGCTATGCCGGGAATGGGCGAATAATAAATATGGCACTAATCCCCCAAATTCCGATGGATGAAAGCGTCAATTTCTTCGACGGCCTGATCCAATTCGCTGTCCAGGAGGATACAGTGTGGGGATTCGGACATATGGATGTGCTCTTTATATTCCGATCCGAGACCCTTCATCACGATCTCAGCAGCGTCTGGTGAGATGGAGCGGTCGTACTCACCGGTGAAAACCAGGGTGGGCTGGGTGACCTTATCCAAATCCCTGCGCACCCGCTTTTGCAATTTCAGCATTTCCACAGCGCCGCGGACCGGGTAGACGTTGTACCCCTTCCAGGGCAGGCCATCGTCCGCAGCGTTCTTGTTGAGATGATCAACAAAGGGCTGTAAAAAGCGTGTGAGCCATAATCGGGGCGCCTTGATGGCGGGTGAAAAGAGGCACAACCCCTTAATCTCCGGGTGCTGGACGGCCAGTTCCAGCGCCAGCAGCGACCCCATCGATTCCGCTACAACGAAGATTTGCTCGCATTCGCGCAATAAGTCCTCATAGAATTGCTTGACTTTTTCCATCCACATCTGCCAGGTGACGTTGTTCAAATCTTCCGGCGTGGTGCCGTGGCCTGGCAGCAGGGGGCCGGTTACCGTGTATCCGATTTCATGGAGCTGCTCTGCTGCCAACCGTACCTCGGTTGTCGTTGCAGTGAAACCGTGAATCAGCAGAATCCCGGTTGGGCTGCCTTTCCAAAAAAAGTCTTCGCCATCAAGTTGGGGATTTTGCATAAAGCTCTTAGTCGCCATTTAAAATCTCCGTCATGGTGCGAGTTGCAGCGGGCAGCACAGCCACCCGAGCGTCGGTTGGTAATTGCTCTGTCAGCCAATTGAGCAGGGATTCGAGCTTATCAGGTTGGCTGGGTGTGAGTTGCCACCTGGTTACGGATTGTGGAGGGATATCCGAGACCAGGATCATCCGCGTACGCAGGGCATCGCGGGCAATCTGGAAGGCCTTGTGGGGGCCCACTTCGAAGAATCCGCTTTTGAATTTGTCTACTACGGCCTGGTGTGATCCGGTTTGGGTGATGAATGATTCGTAGCCCTGGCTGCCGGAGCCTTCGGGACAGGCGGCCAACAGCAGGACCCAGGCGTCGTCCCTTGCAATCCGTGCGGCATTGGTCAGGCCTTTTTGGGCCTGGTAGAGGTTGATATCCTTGGGTGCACCGCCCGGCGAGGCGATCACTAGGTCATAGGGCGCCGGCAATGTGGTGGCGAACATCGCTCGGACATCGGGGATTGCTTTTTGCATCACCATTTTTGGATTACCAAAGTAGGCGCGCAGGATCTCTTTGTTTTCGTTGAGCACCGTGCCCAGACAGAATTGGATGCCCATTTTTCGTCCAATTTCTTCGATGTCCTGGCGCATAGGGTTAATACTGTAGCGGCCTGCGAGTGTGTTAGGTTGGGTCAACATGGCATGGTTGGCATTGATCGTCTCACGCCCGGCCAGGCCGATGGCGGCTGTTTTTACGCCGCCCGAAAAGCCCATGAAGTGGTGCGGTTCGATATTCCCAATCACAAACTTGAGATCGCATTCGACATAGGCCTGGTTGACCTTGATAGGCGTGCCGTAATCCGTCTTGCCCAAAGACATCAGGGGGGAGGAATCGCAGTCGTGGAGGATGACATCTACGTTCCCGATCACCTTATCCGGCAGGAGGTTGTGCAGTTCTTCTTCGGACATAGGCATATGCGTGCCGGAACCAATGAACACCCGCATGCGGGTGGGATCAAAGCCCCACTCCGCCAATGCGGTCACAAGAGTCAAAAGCGGATTGGGTTTGGCGACCGGTCGGGTCTTATCGTTGATGGCGATCCCAACCGTTGCATCTCGTGGAAAATCCATTGGCGCCAGACTGCCGATAGGGTTGGATAATGCCGTTTGAATGATCTGATTGACATCGTCAGGCGTTTCGAGCGCCTTGGGCATGATCAGGTCAACCTGAAAGGTGTCCGGCAATGCAATATCAAGCTGAGTTTGACCGTAGGGAAGTGTATATGTTTGCAAGGGTGCCATCCTAATTTAATTTGTGAGGAGAGTCTGTCCGACGAGATCCGCTCGACCAAGCTTTGATTAATTTATACCTCAAGGCTGTGCGCTGCGGAAATAAACACGCAGTAAATCTGTCAGGTCTGCATCGCTGTGGGTGCTGAGCAGCGAGAAGAATGCGGCGGCTGTGCGCAGAGTGTCTTCTTCATCGGGGGTGGCATAAGCGCGAAGGAACTCGAAGAATGCATTGTCCCCGATCTTTTCCCGAACGTCTTGCAGGAACTGTACCCCGCGCAGGTAAACTGCGTTCACATAGGGGCGGAATTTGTGGTGCTCGTAGATGGTGCAATCCACGTATCCGCTGGGATTGAACTCTGCCACCCGGAAATCCCACCACCAGTCCACCAGATCAGGATGCGCGGATTCGAGGTAGAGCAGTTCGCTGTAGGTCGCCAGGGATTCGTCCAGCCAGGGTTCACTGGCAGGGTCATTATGGATCTGGGCATAGAACCATTGGTGGGCGGTCTCATGCACGGTGAGCAGGGTGTAGTAATTCTGAGGGGTTTCGTTGGCGCTTTCGTAATACCGGTCGCTGATGAAATAGGCTCCATCATATTCCATTCCATCATCCAGGTCGCCTTCAATGATGCTCAAGAATCTCCGGTTGTTTGGGCCGTAAAGGGCTTCATAACGGGACCAGGCCGCCAGTGCGAGATCCGTAGTGCGTTGACCCAGGTGAGCGTGCTCAGGGAGAGTATACGCCTTAATCGTGATGTCGTCCCCTTCTGACGTTGAGATTTGATATTCCGGGCTGATGGCGAAGATGAGGTTACGTACCCCCTGAGCCTGATAGCGCCAGCAGTCGCCCTCTTGCGAAGCGGTCGGGGCGCTGGCTGCGACAACCAATCCATCCACTGACGGTGAGAGGTTTAAACTGACGTTGAAATCAGCCAGGGGATAGGCGAGGTATTCGCCCACCTGGCCGGGTTCGTTTATCAGCCAGCCTTGGCCGACAATATACGGTGGGATAAAGGGGAACCAATCTGCGAGGGTTAATTGGCGGTTCGTATATCCGAACACGCTACGGGATTTCGGCAGCGTTAAGCGATAAATTAAATTGATTTGAAGTGTTTCTCGCGTTTGCAGATTCGGGACCAAATCGAGATTGATTTGTGTGCCATTCATTTGGTAATTGGATTGGGCGAACACCGGCGGTAATTGGAGGTTGAGGACCGCCAAGACACCCTCCTGCAAGGCCAAAGGGACAACCAGAGGCAGTTGGTTGAGGTTTGCGTCTGTGCTATTCGTGTAGTTAATTACCTGCGAGACGGTAAGGGTATGTGCGGCATAATCCAGACGGATCTCCATCCCATAAGTCGTGCGTGCGCTCGGGGTTTCTGTCGTTTCTGGCATGAGGGTTGGCTCACAGGTGGATGAGGGGACAGGTACTTCCTGACTTGGGGAGGGGACCGTGGCCCTGGATACCGGTATCGTGGAAACAGGGATGGTTTGGGCGGGAGAGGGGGCAGCGCAAGCAGACAAGGCTAGAGAAAGCGGCAGGATTAATAAAGCGGCGGCTCGGTATGTATTTCTGCTCATCATAGGCTGATCTCAATAAATGGTATTCCAGGTATCAATCGCGGGGCAGAATGGGTTTAAGCTCACAAGACCTGGGAAAGTAAAAATAGTGACGGATATCGTTCCCGTCACTATTATAAAATGGTTTTAGATTATTGGATGATCTTGGCGATCTCATGATAGAGCGGCTGGAGCCGGCGATACATCCGCCGGTAAATTTGTTCATAGAGCTCCGTATAGAGTCTGTGCCGGGCAGCATCCGGCTCGAAGGTGTCACCCAGATGGGTCATTTCATCGACTGCTATGTTGAAATCAGGCTGCAAACCTAATCCCACGGCGACATCGATGGCTGCGCCAAGCCCTGAGGCTTCGTAGACATGCGGCCTGGAGACGGGGAGACCGAAGACGTCGGCCGTGATCTGCATCGCGCCGGGGCTCTGGCTGCCGCCACCTGCCACTCGCAGCGCGGTGATCGGAATGTGCGAGCGTTTTTCGGTACGATCCGCGCCCTCCCGCAAGGCATAGGTCAGGCCTTCGATGATGGCGCGGTAGAAATGCGCCCGGCTGTGCACATCCCCGAAGCCGATCACGGCGCCTTTGGCCTCCGGTCCGGGAATCTTGAGGCCGGGTGACCAATAGGGCTGCAGGACCAGGCCCTCCGCACCCGGTGGGACCGTCTGCAGCAGTTTGTCAAACAGGACTTCCGCCTCGATCCCCATCTCTTCCGCTGCCCGTTTTTCAGCCTGACCGAATTCTTCCTTGAACCAGCTGACCATCCAGAAACCGCGATAGATCTGGACTTCCAACGAGTAGGCGTTTGGAACGGCTGCGGGATAAGGCGGGATCAGGGGGATGACTTCGAGGTACTTTTGGTGCGTGGTGTTGATGGTGGCTGTGGTGCCGTAACTGAGGCAGCCGATGTGCGGTTCCAAACAGCCCGCCCCGATCACCTCGGTGGCCTTATCCGCAGCGGTGGCGATCAGCGGTAGTCCTTCGGGAATCCCCGTCGCCTCTGCGGCTTCTTTGGTGATATGACCCAGCAAACCTGTCGGCGGGACCAGCTCAGGCAGCATCTCGCGTTCGACCTGAACGGCGTCCCATTTCCAATCACTTGGTTTGGCCCAGGTTTGTTTCTTGTAGTCAAAAGGCATATAGCCGACCTGGCAGCCGACCGAATCGATGACCTTGTCGATCAGTTTGTAGGTAAGATAGCCCGAGAGGTAGACGTATTTATCCGTTTTCGCCCAGATCTTCGGTTGGTGCGTTTTGATCCAGTTGGCCTCAGATTCGGCTTGCAGGTAGCGCACTGTATCCTGCATCCCGGCGATCTTGAATAATAAGCCCCATAGTCCGCCAACGGGCGGCATGTTTTCCTCACGACGCTGGTCCAGCCAGACGATGGCCGGCCGTAAGGGTTGGTGATTCGCGTCCAGGTTGATGACGGTGGATCGCTGGGTGGTCAGACCGACGCCGACCACCGCGTCCTTGTCCACACCGTCCATCTGCCAGATTGCCTGGCAGGCTTTGCAAACGGCGTCCCAAAAAACCATTGGATCCTGTTCGGCCCACCCCGGTTTGTTGGAAAAGTAGGGTTGGATGGGGACGCGTTTTTTCGCGATTAAATTACCGCGCAGGTCAAAGATGAGCGCACGGACACTTTGAGTACCATTGTCGATTGCCAGAATCTGGTCGCCTGTCATTTCTTTCTCCCGAAAAACTCTTGATTAAGCCGTGCTCCTCTTTATATCATGAAATGCAGGGGGGATTGGGGTTATTGGGGCAAGTGATAATTTCCCTTGTGTATTTCTTTATAACGGGTCACTTCTTCCGCCCAGGTGGCACCATCCCAGCCCAGGAGGCTCTGGACAAGTTCGCGGATTCGGTCGATCTCATTCAATCCGCCATTTGGCAGCAGCAGCCCCAGACGCACCCGGCGCAGAAGTAGGTCGTCCAGATGGAAAACGGCTTCATTCTGAGCGGCCCAGGCCAGTTCACCCCAAAGATGCGGTGTGGGGTTGATCTTATCCAGACTTTCTGGACCAGCAGTGTCGAAGAATAGATTGACATCTTTACCCAGGCGCCCCGCCATCCAGGTCCAGTCCGAATCGCTGACGGGATTCTCGCCGGCCGGTTCGGGATGGATGAAACAGGGAGCGAAGTGATCAAATTTAGGCAATCCGGGCAGTTGTTCCCGGCAGAAGTTTAGGACATCTGCCGCCATGACCCGGAAGATGGTCAGCTTACCGCCAGCCACCGTCACGAGTCCGTCCTCCTCCCATATCTGGTGCGCTCGAGATTCCTTGGAAGGCGTTGGTGCGTTCGTATTGATCACCGGACGGAGGCCTGAAAAACTGGCAATCAGGTCCGAATCCGTAACCGGGTAATCCGGGAAGGCATGGGCTGTGGCTTCCATCAGGTATTCGTATTCCAGTGGAGTTATGCGGGTTTCATCTTCATGCAGTTCATGGTCAAGGTCGGTCGTGCCGATCATGGTCCTGTTTTCCCAGGGAATGGCGAAAAGTGCGCGCCCATCGCGCGGGTGCAGCATGGTGACCGCCGCATTGATGGGGAGCTTTTCTTTTGAGAAAATCAGGTGACTACCGCGCAGCCGCCGGAGCCTGGGTTCACCGTCCACCTGTTCCCGGAGTTCGTCCGACCAGGGGCCGGTGGCATTGATGACCACATTCCCGCGCAGTTCCACCTGCGAGGGGGAAAGCGTCCTGGTTTCATCCTGGACGAGGACGCCTTCAACCCGTCCGGATTTGGCTTTGCAGAGCTGCATAACCATGGCATAGTTGAGCGCCTGGCCGCCAAAACGGATGCCGTCCATAATTACGCGCAGAACCAGCTGGCTGTCGTCGAGGCGGGAATCGTAATATTGGACGCCGCCTTCCAGGCCGCGCCGATCCAGAGCGGGCAGGATGGCTTTTACCTGGTCCCGATGTAAAAAATCGTGCTGCCACTTGGGGGCCATCAGGTCATAGGCGATCACACCCATACGCATCATGTTCGTTTCGGTAGGGTTGGTGTCGTAGGCTGGGAAGATGAACTGCAGCGGGTCCACCAGGCCGTCCGATTCCCGGATCAGCCGTTCGCGTTCCTTGACCGATTCCCGGACGACATCGAATTGCCGATTCTTCAAATATCGGATGCCCCCATGGACCAATTTGGAGGAGCGGCTGGAGGTGCCGAAAGCGAAGTCACGCGCCTCCACCAGGGCCACCTTTAGCCCTTTTTGGGCCGCCATGTTGAAGATTCCAGCGCCGGTGATCCCGCCGCCAATGACGATAACGTCCCATAATTGATCTAACGAAGCCCAGGTCTTTTCTCGCCAATTGCGATCGAGCATAGAGTTCTTCCTATCCGTTCAGTCCCGATCCACCAGTTTGCCCCGGTTCATCACCCGATTTGGGTCTACATCTTCGATGATGTTCCGGATCATGGACATCCCCAGGGGACCCTTTTCCAGCGGGAGATACGATTTGTGGTCCAGGCCGACGCCATGCTGGTGCGAGATTGTTCCGCCGTGCGCCACGATCTGTTCGCTGGCTGCAGCCTTCAGCCTTTGCCAGCGGGCAAGGGTCTCCGCAGGGTCTGCAGCCCGGCGGTAAAGATAAGATACATACAGCGACGCGCCGTTGGTATAAACATGAGAAACATGGCTGAAAACCAACACTTTTTCATTTTCACTTTCAAGTCCGGTTTGAATGGCGCCTGTCACCGCCTGCTGAGCAGCTTTGAGCTTATCCCAGGGCAGAGCGGTTTCGAGGGTGTCCAGCGCGTAACCCAGGTCCCAGAGTGTGTTGCGGAGGTAGGGCGTCAGAAATCGTTTTTCCACCCAGGCTTCACCCAGGTAGAACTTGACCAGCATGCCCTTATGTTTGCGGACGTAATGGGCCAGCAGGCGATCGGCCAGGCGGTTCTCGGCTCGGCTTCCCGTGAGGCCGTAGATCAACATGCAGCGTTCGTCACCGTGTCCGAAGAGGCTCAAGCCCTTCTTGGCGACACTCACCAGTTTCTCTTCACCGGAGAGCTGGAATGTAGTTTCAGTTTCCATCGGGTCGCTCAGACGCAGCATCGAAAGCGGCAGTTCCGCCTGGGCGATCTCGCGTAGGGCCTGAACACCAATCTCAAAATTCGGGAAGAAGGCGGAATAGAAATGCTCTTGCTCCGGTAAGGGACGGATGCGCATGGTTGCACGGGTGAGGATGCCTAGCCGGGCCTCGGAGCCCAGCACAACCTGACGCAGATCGGGCCCGGCCGCGCTCTTCGGTACGTGCGGCAGGTCCAGGGGGCCGGAGGGGGTCTCCATGCGCCCGCTGACGAACAGCGGTTCGATCCGGCCGTAGTGATAGGATTGCTGCCCCACGGAGCGGGTGACGACCCAACCGCCGAGTGTTGAGTATTCCCATGACTGTGGGAAATGGCCCAGGATATAGCCATTGGGTTCGAGCTGTCCTTCCAGGTCGGGGCCGCGTACGCCGGCAGCGAAGGTGGCTTCATGGTTCTCCGTGTTCAGATCCAGCAGCCGGTTCATCCGGGCCAGATCCACGCTGAGCGTGGGTGGACCCTGGTCCGGCGGAGTAAGGTGGCCAACGACGGAGGAACCGCCCCCGTAAGGGATCAGGTTGAGTTCGTGTCGTCCTGCGAATGCGATCAGGTCGCGGACTTCTTCATCGCTGGTGGGGTAGGCGACGCCGTCGGGGAAGCTATTCACCAGGCCATCGTGCATATCAATCCAGTCGCTGAGCGATTGCCCGCGGGCATGGCTCAGCCGTTCTTTGGCGTCGGTGATGATCAGCGGATGCCCCGGAAGGCGAGACGCAGGAACTTTTTTGAGCAGTTCCTCAAGCGTCGCGTTTTTCACGGGTAAGGGTTGACCGACCGCATCCTCAAGATATTTTTTCGCCGATTCGGGGACGGGATAATCCGTTTCGACATGACCCCATCCTTGGATCCTTTTCATCAGTACCTCCGATTATGTATAAATCAGGCCAGTTCAGTTTGCTCCCAAAAAGTGAGACTATCACGCATGATTGATTCGGTGAGCGTTTGGGCGCGATAGGCATCTTCGTTCTTGGTTGCTTTTACTAATTCCTCATAGAAAAACTGGGAATGCTGCCGGGCTTCGGTGATGGCGAAGTATGCCGGCGCCAGGTTGAGATAGAGGTCTTTGAAGCCGTTCAGGATCATCACAAAGACCGGGTTCCCGCTGAGGATCGTTAGTTGATGGTGCAGTCGCCAGTCAAATTGGGCAAAGGATTCTGGTGAGTCGTGCAGGACCTCGCGTTCTTCAAGAACATTGAGCAGAGCATCCGGCGCGCGTTTGATAGCCTGGGCCGTGTACATCGGCGCCATGGCCAGGCGGGCACTCAATAGATCCGAAACGAAGTCCTCCGGCAAGTGCTCCGGGCGTTCGGAAAGCGCGTTCAGAACGCCCAGGTTCCCTTCCTGGAGGTAGTTGCAGACCCGGGTGGGTTTGCCCTGGTGGATCTCCACCCAGCCGTCCCGCGCCAGACGCTGGAGCGCTTCTCGCAGTGTTGGCCGGGTCACGCCCAGCGATTCGGATAGTTCGCGTTCGCCGGGCAGGTGGCTGTCCGGTTGGAAGGTCCCGTTAAGGATTCCCTCAATCAGGCGTGATTCCACAATCTCGGCGGGCTTCCGAACGGGTGTCCACGATTCTTTCTGTTGTTTTGACTGGTAAGTGGTCATACCAGTATGATATATTAAATTGGCGGAAAAAGCAAGAAATGGGGATGGTGAATGGTGGGTCGTGAAGGAGGATAGACAGGTATGAGGGATTGGGTATTAGGAATTAGGTGTCAGGTATTAGGCCATCAGTCAAGAGGTGATTAGGCGGCAGACAGTCGCCGCTGCGAAAACCATCGCAAAAATATAACGAAGAAGACCATGTAATGACGGTTAGGAAATAGAAAGAAGATAGTACATAATCAATAGAGTTCAAGTTGGAGGGTTGTTCTCACGTTTCCTGATAACTAATCTGCTGGCACCTAGTACCTCATGCCTAATACCTGCCCTTTACCCATTCACCACCCCTTATCTTCATAAAAAAGCTGCGCTGTAATAGCGCAGCCCTGTGGTTTTTTATGCGCAGAGATTGCTAGACATCCAAATTGCGGACTTCTTTGGCGTGGGTCTGGATGAAGCGGCGGCGGGGTGGCACCTTGGCGCCCATCAGCATGTCAAAGGTCCGGTCGGCCTCGGTTGCATCCTCAATATTCACCTGCAACATCGTACGGTTGTCGGGGTTCATGGTGGTGTCCCAAAGCTGTTCGGGATTCATCTCACCCAAACCCTTATAGCGCTGGAGCGAGTACTTGCCGCCATTGGAGACGATCTGTTTGATCAAGACTTCTCGCTCTGCCTCGGTATAGACATAGTCCTTTTGGCGTCCATGCGAGATCAGATAGAGCGGCGGTTGGGCGATATACACGTGCCCGCTCTCGATCAGCGGCTGCATATAGCGGAAGAAGAAGGTGAGCAGCAGGGTGCGGATGTGCGCACCGTCCACGTCGGCGTCGGTCATGATGACGATCCGGTGATAGCGTAACCCTTCGATCGAGAAAGAGTCGCCAATCCCTGTGCCGAGCGCTGAGATCAGGGCCTTGACCTCGTTATTGTTGAGGATCCGGTCCAGCCGTGCTCGCTCTGTGTTGAGGATCTTACCGCGCAGCGGCAGGATGGCCTGGAAATGCCGATCTCGACCCTGTTTGGCCGAACCGCCAGCCGAATCGCCCTCGACGATATAGAGTTCCGTGCGTTCAGGGTTGCGTTCGGAACAGTCCGCCAGCTTGCCTGGCAGGGTGAGGCTCTCCAGAGCAGATTTGCGGATCACCAAATCACGCGCTTTGCGGGCGGCAGCCCGAGCGCGTGCGGAGGTGAGGCATTTTTGAATAATCTTCTTGGCGGTAGCGGTGTTCTGTTCGAGGAAGCTGCTGAAACCATCCGCAACGACCTGCTGAACGTAGGTTTGGACCTCGGGGTTCATCAGCTTAACCTTGGTTTGGCTTTCAAACTGCGGGTCGGGGTGTTTGATGCTGACGATTGCCGTCAGGCCTTCGCGGGTGTCATCGCCAGCGAAGTTATTGTCCGAATCCTTAAGCAGGCTGTTCTTGCGGGCGAAATCGTTGATTGATCGGGTTATGGCCATCCGCAGCCCAGTCAGATGCGTACCACCGTCTACGGTGTTGATCGTATTGGCGAAGGCGTAGACTGATTCGGAGAAGGCATCGGTATATTGAATGGCGACTTCGACGCCGATGTCGTCAATCTCTTTTTCAAAGAAGGCCACATCATGCAGCGCGTCCCGGTTGCGGTTGAGATAGCGAACGAAGGAAGAAATCCCGCCTTCAAAGTAGAAGGTGGTTTCTTTTCCGTTTCGTTTGTCGAGCAGGTGAATGGTCACTGCCCGGGTTACGAAGGCCATTTCCCGGAACCGTTGTGCCAGGACATCGAACTTGTAGGTGAAGTCCCCTTTGAAAAGAGTGGGGTCGTATCTGAAGGTGGTTGTGGTCCCGGTCTGGTCTTTCCCGCATTTGCCGACCACCTTGACGGGCGCCTGGGGGATCCCTTTTTCATAGCGCTGCAGATGGATCTTGCCTTCCCGGCAGACCTCGACCTCGCACCACTCTGAGAGGGCGTTGACGGCAGAAACACCCACACCGTGCAAACCACCGGAGACCTTGTAGCTGGACCCACCGAACTTGCCGCCGGCGTGCAGGGTGGTCATAACCACCTCCAGGGCGGAGATTTTCTTTTCGGGATGGGGATCAACGGGGATGCCGCGGCCGTTGTCGATCACGGTCACGGATTCATCTTCGTTGATGATCACGTCAATCCGGTCGCAGGAACCGGCCAGGGCTTCATCGATTGAGTTGTCAACAACCTCGTAGATCAGGTGGTGCAGCGCTTTGACATCCGTGCCGCCCACGTACATACCCGGGCGCCGACGGACGGCTTCCAAACCTTCGAGGACTTGAATATCATTTGCATCATATGAAATCGGTTTTTTTGCCAACGTTTACTCCATTATTACTTTGTCATGAACGGTTAATTCGAGGGCGCTTTCTGTTGGTTGATGACGGTCTGTGTGAACTTGGTGGCGTCAATGAAATAATAAAAAGAGGCCGCAAGCACAGCAGTGACGACGAAAGCATGCCCGAAAATGCCAACTATGAGGAGCCAATTTTCAACACCAGGCGTTTGCCAGAGGTAGTTCAGGCCCTGGGTCATCACATAAGAGATCAGGATAAACCAGGCTGTCCGGCCCATTGAGACTCGGACGACACTGATGCTGGTCATCATGGCGGAAATCAGGTTCTGTTTATAAAGGTAGATGCCGTGCGGGGTGAAGATCAGGGGCATCAGGATCCATAATAAAAGCATCACAGCCATTAATACCAGAATCTGGCTGAGGGCTTGTCCCATCATCATCACCAGAGTCATCAGAAACAGTAGCGGCAGGCTCAGGACGAGGAGAATGACGACCATCAGGATCGGCATTATGAGGATCTGGATGAAAGACCAGAGCACGGTCTTGGCCGAAGAGCCGCTTTGCTTGATCTTCACTTCCTGAGATATCTTTTCAAAATAAAGATTGCCCAGGAAATAGCCGACCAACAGGAAGAGTGCCAAAACAAGACCAATTTGACTGTTTGTATTCAGACTGAAAACGACCGGTCTGCCGATGGGATTCGCCATTGGTGGCTTCCCGACCATCAGACTGGGAAGACCAACAGGGAAGGTGTGGATAACCTTGGCGAGATTGAAATTATTCAACAGGTCTTGCCAAAAAGTTTGATAGGTTTCCAGAACGCCGGCATACTCCGGTGTTCCCAAACCGGGCAGGTTGGTCAACTCGTCTATTATGGGGCCGAAAAGTTCATCAACGCGCCAAACTGGTCCAAACCACAAGAAAAGATCCAACAGGACGGGGAGAAGGATCAAATACGGCTTGCTCGCAATGGTATTAAATCCGGATAATAGCGCTTGAATAACGTTCGGCTTTTCGATTTTTAAATCAGAACTTGTGTTCATACAACCATCAATTTTACCACATTCAGCCTCATCTGGGGAGAAAAAAGGGGCGGATCTGAGCGTTAACTCTCTACTCGCTTCATTTAATAAAACAAAAAGAGGTCACAGATAGAGTTGGTTTGATACAACAGTTGTCAGTGCCCTCATGGTAAAATGTTGCCATGCGATATCGAAGCGTTCTCCCTGACATCAACCGACTTTCGATTGTTTTGGCGGCTATTATGTTGGCCTTTGCCCTCACAATGGTCGTTTCGTTTCCGGATCGATCGGTCGCGTTCAATTTCCTGGGGATAGAACTGAGCTTTTCCATTGATTTCCAAACCCTGGTCATTCTGCTCACGGGTTTTCTGGCCGCCGCCGGGATGGAATGGCTGATCCAATCCCATCCGGGAGAGCGCCAGAAAACAACAGGTGGTCGTTCATTCCAGCATCTGATCCTGCCGATCCTCACCACGTTGGTGATTGGCGTGGCGCTGAGTAATTTTGAGGCTGGTGTCTATTGGTGGGTCATTTTTGGCCTGGGCAGTTTGCTGCTTATGGGGGTGCTGATCGCCGAATACAACGTGAGTGATATTGAAGTGGCGGACCAATACCCGCTGGCAAAGGTTGGGCTTACTGGTTTGTCCTTCGCACTTTATTTATTGTTGACCGTGGCAGTCTATGCTGCCGATCTGCGATTGTATTTGCGTGTGCCCATCCTGGCGATCGGCGCTTTAGGTGTCATCAATCGCTCCCTCTATCTGCGTTTGGGGGAATTCTATCCGGTTTGGTCGCTGGTCAACAGCATTATCGTTTCGGAGGTTGCCATTGGCCTCCACTACCTGCCAACTGCACCGATCCTGTTCGGATTGATACTGGTGGGGCTTGCGTACGGGTTGACTGCGACGGTCTCGGGCATAAAAGAATCCCGAACGGGTTGGGCTTTGTGGGGCGAACCTGTCGGGATGTTATTAATTCTGATTTTGATCGGCTTGATCTGGCCTTAGATGGTCCTGGCCGGCGCTTCCGCTTCTTTCATCTCTGCATCCACTGTTTTATAATACAGCGCTCTTAAGTTCCGCCTGTGCAGCTCGCTGGCCAGTCCGCCGAGTAGTACGCGGCTCTTCCCGCAGGCTTCGATCCCAATGCTATCCAGAACCTCGAGGGGATTTTTACGCCGTTTGGCCGTTCGTACGGCTTTCTTGAGGGCTTTTAAATAGGTGATGTTTTCCTTGGCCTTTTCATCGATCTCACCCCGCAGGATGATATCCCCGTGGCCCTGGATGATGTTCTCCAGGCCCATCTCGGTGAAGCCTTTGGTGGTTTCAATATACTGATCGAGGTCGCCTTCCACGATGAATGGCAGCGGCATGAAGGCATCGCCGGAAAACAGGATCCGGTCTTCTTCCACCAGCACAGCGATCCCATCGTCGGAGTGACCGGGGGTGGGGAAGAGCTTGAGGTGTTTCTTGCCGATCTTCATATTGAAGGTGCCTTCCCTAAAGGTGATGGTGGGGGGCACGATCTTGAGTTGTTTATAAAGGGGGTTGTCCTGGCTGGCGACTTCCAACGCCGATGGCGTCCGCTCGAGCAGCATCTCACGGCAAAGTTCATGCCCGATCACGGTGGCATTTGGGAAAAAGCCGTTGCCCCAGCTATGGTCCGCGTGGTGATGCGTGTCGATCACATACCGGACGGGGAGGTTAAGTTTCCCTTCGATAAAATTACGAATTTCAAGGGTCTCCTGGGGCATCAGTGTATCAATTACCACCGCCCAACTTGGGCCAGCAATCGCTCCGGCTGAAACTTGGGCGTAAATCTCACTTTGGAACCAATAAACATTTTCAGATACGCGTTCGCGTTGCATAAATCCATCCTGATGCCAGATATTTAATTCCAGCAAAGAATAGCACAAATCAATTTAAAAGTCAAAAATTGGGTGTTTTCAGGCAGTCAGAGTTTTGGATAGGGCGAAACTGGTGGCTGCCAATAGGACCAGGCCGCTGGCGGCGCCGGCTGCAAGGTAGATCCACTGGACACGCGGGCGGCCGCTGAGCTCCCCGGAACCGGTCCCGTCTGGCCCGGTCCCGCTGCCATCCTGACCGCTGCTGCCCGTTTGCGGTGTGGTTGTGCGGTCGCTGTCAGCGCCCCTTTCAGGCAAAGGATAACCCTGGGCGATCTCGGTCCCGGCTGGATCTTCCGCGGGGAAGCCGCCTTCGCCCATGGTGGGGTCATAGGTTGGTTTTGTCTGGCTGGTGCGGTTGGGGGTGGGGGTCGGCCCGTAGGTGCGCACCTGGGTCGGACCGCTGCGCGGGGTGGCCGTAGCGGGACGATAATACGATGTGGGTGAGCGATAATAATAAGGCGTTGATGTCCGCGTGGGGTAGGGCGTGCGGGTGATGGTTGGCGTCCGTGTGAGCGTCACGGTGGGGGTGGCTGTTGAAGTCAGCACGCTGACCGGGCCGTGCGTTTCAATGGTTTCGCCCTCCTCATTGACGACTTCCAGTTTGTAGTAATACGTCCTTCGGAAGACAATGTCGTTGTCCGTATAATTGTAGATGCCCCCTACGCTTGGATTGCCATACGAATCGATTCGGGGAGAGACCCGGGCATAAGGTCCGTCCGAGTTGTCGCTGCGAAGGACATGGAATCCGATTACATTGGTTTCTGTTGATGTGGTCCAGTTGATGATATTCTCATCCCCATCAAATCGGATCGTCATTTGGGAAAGGGTTATACCGGCTTGTCCTGGGAGACCGGCGACGAGTGGGACGGATGCCAGGTCAGTGGCTAGATTGGGATGGCCAGAATTATCGATTATCACAGTCACTCGATTCTTCTCCATGTCGCAAGTCATATTTTGGGTAGTTCGCTCCCAACCCTCAGTGAGACCATTGAGTGGGTCGTACCACCATAGGGGATATTTCTCCGATTGGGAACTGCCGCAATATTCCGTTGATTCGATTGTAGACGTGCATTGGCTATTGAGGTCATATTGGATTGAGAGTTCCAGATTTGTTGGCAAAGACTCCTCTGGAAGGAAGACATCGTAGAAGTTAGAGCATGCCCTCAGATAACCGGCCCCATCGTTATTAAAGGGAATGTTTGCGTCACTACCCTGACCGTGATTAACAATGATCAAGGTATAGTCACTGCCACCGTCATGTTTCACAAAGATATTGTCATTAAACAATCCCGTCTCAAGGCTGGTGACCTGCTGGCGGATGGCTTCAACCCCCACATCCCCTTCCGACAGTTCGATGGCCGCGCCCAATTGTTTGCCGTTTACTACGTCGCAGTTCAGCGCGCTGCCGGAGGCTGGGGCGCCTTCGCCCCAGAAGTTGTGGTCCGCCGTCCCGTGACTATTGCAGTTGATCTGATAGGTGCTGCCGTTGTTCAGGATGTTGTTGGCGTAGACATCAACCTTATTGGCCGAGCCGCGGTTATAGACTGCGGGATAGTTGTTGTTTTCAATCTGGTTGAAGGCCACGGTGACCGCAGCGCTGTTATTTTTTACATCAATGGCGAAGTTCCCACCGCTGAGCGTGTTGTGCTCGATGGTAACGTCATCCGAGCTGTCCACCTCAATCAAGGTGCGCGACGGGCTGTCGCAGTCCCCGTCCGATATGGCCAGGTCCTGCACCGTGGCGCCCGATTCGACCAGCAGCATGGCGTTATTGCACGCAGCACCGGAGTAAGTCGTAATAGCCCCATCATTCATCCCGCTGATGGTGACCGCCTTGTCAATCAGCACGGTTTGACCCTTGATGGGATAATTGCCAAGGATCACGATGTCGTCACCGGGGTTTTGGGCCAGCACGGCGTCACGCAGCCCGGTCCCGATACCCTCCGCAAGATCATCCCCGGAATTGATGAAGCAGGGGGCATAACCACCGCAATCCGCTGCTGTGTCGGCGACGAAAACGTCATCATCAAGCGCGGCGACAGGGGAGATGGTATCTGATTGGAATTGAGATGTCTCTTCCCAAGATGCGCTATCATTAAGTTCGAACACTTTGACAATAATTTCCCCACTGCTGCTGGCCGAGGCCGTGATATTGAGGGCGAATTCCAAACGGTCCGACATGTCGTCGGAATCCAATTCCGCGTAAGCACCCGCGAACCAATCGTAAGCGCCGGCATTATTGGTGCAAACCGAATCCGTCTCACCGAGGGTGTAATTCTTTTTGCTGAGCAGGCCTTCATCTGAGAGCCACCCATTGGAAAAATCCGCCCAGCCTGATGTTGCATAGACACATACCTGTGTGTTAGCGCCGCTATCAAAGTCTGGGGTTACTGAATATTCCACTTCATAGTTCAAGCGCTGCCCGGCGGCGCAGCCGCCTGCAGGACAGGTCGAGGGGGAAACGAGCGTGAGCCTGTCGGCCCTGTCGGCGATTGATGAACCAGCGGTCACGATGACCACGGCGAGGGCGAGAGCAATAAGGGGGGCGATCCTGAAGGGTTTTCGCATAGTTAAATGATTGGATTGAGACTTGAAACCATTATACCATCCCGGCTAGAATTATTTAGATGATTAAAAAGGTGTGCTCATCAATATTTGCCAATAAAAACAGACAAGGGAACTGACTCTTATTAACTATGGATCTCAAAAACGTATTGAAATCGATTAGTCCCGTTCGCACATTAACCCTGCTGATGACCTATGCCTTGGGCGCAGGGCTGGTGCAGTATGTTGACTCGATCCGTGATGTGACTGTCATGATCGGTGGGGGCGTCTTCCTTTTGATGGTGCTCCTGGCCCTGGATTATTTACGCAGCCTGCCGGCGTTGAGCAAGTTTAATCAGAACCATGTTAATGCAGAGCCAAAGCAGTACCGTTTTTACAGGCTGGCGGTTGGGCTCATCGCGGCCCTGTTCCTGACTGTCGCCATTGCGCTCTACATTGGCTGGCTGGTGAGTGGTGTACTCTGGCAGGGGATGAATCTGATCATGATCGTGGTTGTGGTCTCGGGTGGGTTTTATTACATGACCAGCGCCAGGCTGAAACTGATGCCCTATCAGTTGCTGGTGGAGGCTTTACTCGTCGTTGTGATCCCCCCGGCAATGGGCTTTTTCCTGCAATCTCAAACCGCGCATCCCTTCCTGACCCCGGTTGTGCTCGGATTGGTCCCTTTATATCTGGCCTACCGGCTGTTGGAAATGCTGAAGTCGTTCTATGAGGATCAGCAGCAGGGGCGTCGGACTCTCGTTGTTGCCATCGGCTGGGAACGGGCGATGGTGCTTCACAATGTATTGATCCTTTTGGGCTATGTGATCCTGGCACTCGTCACCCTCCTGGGCTTTCCCTGGCGACTGCTCTGGCCCGTTTTCCTCACGCTGCCGATTGGGCTGCTTGAAATCTGGCTGATGGAGCGCACCCGGCAGGGCAGGAAGCCCTTGTGGCGGGTGATGCGGATTGCGGCAGCGTCGGTTTTGGTCATTCCTATCTATCTGATCGCTTTTGCATTTTGGATCAGATGAACGCATTGCATTTGGGTTTGGGAAAACCTATACTTATTACATTGAAATCAGAATTAAAAATTAAGGAGTATTTTGATGAAACTCAAAGAAGGCATGCAAGCCCCGGCATTTGAACTGACGGACGATGAGGGCAAGGTCCATAAACTGTCCGATTATAGCGGCCAGACCATCGTGGTCTATTTTTATCCAAAAGACAACACCAAAGGATGCACCACAGAAGCCTGTTCTTTCCGCGATTCCTATGCTGATTTCGAGGATGCTGATGTGGAAGTGATCGGCATCAGCCCGGATTCGGAGAAATCCCATTCCAACTTCAAGGAGAAATACGATCTGCCCTTCACTTTGCTTTCCGACCCCGACCACAAGGTCTGTGACGCCTATGGCGTTTGGGGTCCGAAGAAGTTCATGGGCCGGGAATATGATGGCGTTTACCGCACGACGTTCATCATTGGCCCCGAAGGCAAGATCAAGAAGGTCTTCGAAAACGTGAAGCCGACGGACCACAGCCTGGCGGTCCTGGAAGCGGTCAAAGCCTAACCATCACAAATTAAAATCTATAAAAAACGCCGACTGTATCTAAACAGCCGGCGTTTAATTTTTACGTAAGAGGTTATTTACAAGACATGCAGGATGACGTTGCCCTCAGACCATAGCTCTTCCAGGCGGTAGAAGTCGCGCTGCTCCGGTGAGAATAGATGCACCACAACGTCACCGTAATCCAAAAGGACCCAGCCGCCATCGGGCTGGCCTTCCGGCAGGACTGATTTGTGGAACTCGGTTTTTATTTTCCGTGCCAGGCCGTTGGCCAGGCTCTGCAGCATCCGTCGGCTGGTGCCATTGACCAGCACGAAGTAATCCGTAAATGATGCGATGTCCGTAATATCAAGGACAAGAATGTCCTCGCCTTTTTTCTCCTCCAGGTAATTTGCGATTCCTCTCGCGAGTTTAAGGGGTTCCAGATCTCACCTCACTGTTGTTCTTTTGATTATTCTTTTTGATTATACTTCACGCAGCCGAGAGGTGAAGAGGGGGGTGTAGATCGATCCCTTTGGGTTCAACTCGCTTTGATACAGGTGGACTTCGTCAACGACGAACTGTCCCAGAGTGTCTACCCTAAATTGGGACAGGGTTTCACCGATCTTGGCCGCTCTTGCGCGGTTGACGCTTCGGCGGACGCGGGCGAGGGTGAGGTGCGGCGTGAAGGTTCGTTTATCCCCCGGAAAACCGACCGCTTGCAGCTCAAAGTCTAGCCGCTGATGCAGTCTGACTAAAGGCATGCCTTCCTGAACGCCTAAAACGATCGTGTGCGGTTTTTTAACATTTGGAAAAAATTTCAAACCTCCCACTGAGATCTCGAAGGCGGTCTGGGTTTTGGCCGTCCTGGCAAGGATAGTTTTGATTTCCGGTAGTTTATTCTCCGATATTTCTCCAAGGAACTTAAGTGTCAGGTGGTACTTCTTGATGCCGGACCATTTTAGGGCATCTTCCGGTGTCTGGGTTTGGAAATATGCGGAGATTTTCTTGATCTTATTAAGGATTTCAGCGGGTGGGTTGACGGCGATGAAAGCTCTGATCATGGATATTCTTTCTGTTGAAACTTTATTTGCTTCCTCGTTTAGCGTACCATAAAAATTTGTTTTATTAACTGAGATAAGGCTCTTGAATTTAACATTTCAACGCTTTTCAATGATTTCGAATCATGGTATAAGTAATTTACCCTGCTGTGTTCGTGATGCAGCATACCAGTTTTGGGCCAACACCCTTTATACACGTCCGATCTCCATCCAGTGACGCGATAGACTTCGGTCAAGGCGGATCTGGTGGGTACGACAAACCTGCTTATGCAGGTTCAAAACTCAGCGGCACACGGCACGGCGGGGTCTGTAGTTGGATCCCTCTACAATGATGATCCACTATCCATCACAAACGCCCTTTCAAGGGTGTTCTTCCTTTATAGAAGGCGAGGACGTTGCAAGCTTTGACTAAGAATTGTCCGACACTTTTCTAAAATCGAGCTGAAAGCTCCTCGTTATTCGACAGGCCATCCGTTTATCGGGTGGCCTTTCTTTATGCCGGCGAGCCTGCTTATATAATGAACTAAGTTATAATTTGCTCAGTAAGCGGCTAAAAAACGTTTTAGAGGTATCACGATACCAGAGGGACGTATGTTGAGGAATCACAAATTACTGGCGCTGGCGTCTTTCGTATTATTTGTCCTGACGGCCTGCCGTCCGGCTTTCCTGGCGGTGGATCGTTTGCCCTGGTTCGGTGACGAGCCGGTCCTGTTCCGGGATGATTTTACAGAGAATACTGGCATCTGGACGACTTGGGAAACCCAATCAAGCTTCAGCGCTTTCGATCATGGTGGGCTGCGGCTCTGGGCCGGTACACCGGAATACCAGTTCTGGTCTGTGCCGGGCCTCAACTTCGAAAATGTGCTGGTCAACGTGCATGCTCGCAAACTTACCGGCCCAGACAATAACCTCTTCGGTCTGATCTGCCGTTATCAGGACGCAGATAATTTCTATGCCCTGACGCTCAGTTCAGACGGTTACTATGGCATTTATAAACGGGTGGGCGGCGAACAATCGCTGATCGCCCAGACTCATATGGACTTTAGTGAGGCGATTGTGCGGGGTGAGGGAGAGAACATCGTGCGCGCCGTTTGTCAGGCGGATCAATTGGCATTGTTTGTAAATGATACCAAGCTGATCCAGGTCAGAGATGAAACGTTTAGCAATGGAGATGTGGGAGTTATCGCGGGCAATTTTGGTGAGACCGGTGTGGATATTGTGTTTGACCATTTCATTGTGGTAAAACCTTAGGATTGATGAAGATCTTTTTAGACGTTATCGGTTGCAGACTCAATCAAAGTGAAGTAGAGACGATTGCAAATAACTTCCGGGCTTTGGGGCACGAGATCGTACCGGAAGCCTCGCTGGCGGACCTGGCGATTGTGAATACCTGCGCCGTCACGGTCAAGGCCGCGGCCGATTCCCGTAAACAGCTCCGGCGCGCCGCGCGGGAAGGCGCCGCGCGTGTCGTGGCAACGGGTTGTTGGGCCACGCTCCATCCTGACGACGCAGTGGCGCTGCCCGGTGTGACGGACGTGGTGCTCAATGAGGGCAAGGACGAATTGGTTTCCGACCTGCTTTCGCTTTCAGCGGATGAGGTTGCGGAACTGGTGTTGCTGCGGGAGCCGCTACCCGGTGAGCGGGCGCGCACCCGGGCTTTTATCAAGGTGCAGGAAGGCTGCGATAACCACTGCACTTACTGCCTCACGCGGCTGGCGCGCGGGAAATCTCACTCACGTACGCTCTCAGCGATCCGAAAGGATGTCCGGGCCGCCCTGGCAGGGGACGCCAAGGAAGTTGTGCTCACTGGTGTGCAGTTGGGCGCCTGGGGATGGGATTTAACAAATCCGCGCAAGCTTTCGGACTTGATCACAGATATTCTTGATCTGGACGGAGTCAGGCGGGTGCGGCTTTCCTCCATAGAGCCCTGGGACATTGACCTTGAGATGTTGGCGCTTTGGTCAGATGATCGACTCTGCCCGCACCTGCACCTGCCGCTGCAATCCGGTCACGACCGTGTGCTGCAGAAAATGGGCCGGCCGATCACCACCGAGACGTATGCCGCATTGGTTGACCGGGTTAGACAGGCGGTGCCGGATCTGGCGTTAACCACGGATGTGATCGCCGGGTTCCCCGGTGAGACGGAGGAAGAATTCCAGGCGACGAAGGCTTTTATCAGCCGGATGGGGTTTGCCGGCGGACACGTTTTTACCTATTCACCTCGGCCGGGAACGGCGGCAGTAAGAATGAAGGGGCGCGTGACGCCGCAGGTGGCGAAGGCGCGCAATGCCGAGCTGCGGAAGGTTTTCGCTGAGAGTGGAAGAGCCTATCGCCAGGAGTTCATCGGTCGAAAGATGTCGGTCTTATGGGAGAATAGTGAGCAAGAGGGGGACGAGGGCTGGCGGTTGTCCGGGCTGACGGGAAATTATATGAGGGTTCATGCACGCGCGGAGCAGGACCTTTGGAACCAGATCTCTGAAGTCAGGCTCACCAGTCAGCGTGCGAAACGGCCTGTGTTGGATGGGGAAATTGTTCGGTGAAAATAATTAAACAAGATAGATATTTTGTTATGTGTTGAATGCCATATTCTAATCTCTCGCGGTAGAGGCGGCCCACTGTGGTCGCCAGAATGGATCCTCCCGCAAGTGGGCTTCCACTTGAAATTCACTTTTTTCATGCTTTTTAAAAAATGGGTGGGCTGCCAATTCTATTTTGCCTTTTGAGACCACTCTCGCCGGCATTTCCGAGTAAAAACCTCATTAATATCCTGCAAAATTCGATATTTGTTCTTGACGTTTCAACTCCTTCTGTTAGAATCAATTAGATTTGGCCGGTAATTGTATTTGTTTGTATTTATATTTGTTTGACCGGTATTTGGGCTTACGGTATAATTGGTGGCTAGTTTTAATGCGCGAGTATTTAGACGAAAGAAAAAATTTACGAGAAAGGACTCCTTAACAATGCCAAAACGTACGTATCAACCCAAGCGGCGCCGACGCGTCCGGGTGCATGGTTTTCGAGCACGTATGAAGACTAAGGGTGGTCGAAAAGTTTTGAAACGACGACGCGCCAAAGGTCGGCATGAGCTGGCGAAGAAAGCCAATAACCACGTGAAGAGGACCCGCTGGTAGACCGCTCCCAGAGCATGAAGAAGCGTACAAACCTGAAATGCTCTGCTGAACAGGATATTGGGTGAAACGAATCGACCGATTAACCCATAGCGAAGAAATTAAACGGGTGCGCCAGGAAGGTCATTCCTATGCCCACCCATCCATTGTTTTAGGTTTTATACCAAACAAGTTAGAACAAAACAGAACAGCAGTGATCGCCGGACGGTCAGTGGGGGGCGCCGTCCAGCGCAATTTAGCGAAACGGCGTATTCGCTCGGCGTTTCAAGGCTTGCAGGGGCGGATCGTTCAGGGGTATGACCTGGTATTGATTGCCAGAAAGCCGATCCTGACGCAGCCTTACGAAGAGCTGGTCGGATCAATTCGATCACTCTTGGACAAAGCAGGGCTGATGAAAGATGAAGTCCGTTGACAGAACATTCGGAACATCCCCAACATTTAAATTCAGACCCGCACTTGAAGGATCTCCCGTTCCGACTCGGTACGCTGCCTCGCTGGTTTTTGCTTGCTCTGATACGTTTGTACCAGACCATTGTCTCACCCGTCATCCCGGCCGACACTTGTCGGTTTTACCCCACCTGCTCGCATTATGGGTATCAGGCCATCTATAAATATGGTGTCCTGAAGGGGGGTTGGATGGCGATCAAACGTGTTGTGCGTTGTAACCCATTCAATCCGGGTGGATTTGACCCGGTACCTTGACTTGATATCACTTGAGAAGAGAAATAGATGAAGAAATCCCATATTGTATTACTAACACTTTTTTTGGGGCTGACTCTTTTGTTAAGTGCTTGTGTCCCCGGCCCGCGTGTTTCTGATGCGCCGGGACTTGCATTGACGGACGAAGCCGTTTTTGTTGCCTATGGCAATTTTGTTTACAGCCTGGATGCAACCGACAGCAGTGTCAACTGGGGTTATCCCGAAAACGCCAGTACCCAGATCGTTTTCTTTGCCCCGCCATTGGTCACTGAAGACGCTGTCTACGTTGGCGATCTTGCCAATAATTTTTATAAACTGGACCTGCAAACGGGACAGGCTGAATGGACGTTCGCCGATTCCGCTGGGTTCTATCTTGGGCAGGCCGCCGAATCTGATGGTGTCCTTTATGCGCCCAATAACGACGGGAATTTGTATGCCCTGGACGCGGATGGTCATTTGCTCTGGACGTTTGAAACCGGGAACTACCTCTGGTCTCAGCCGCAGATTTCGGATGACACGATCTTTATTGGTTCGATGGACCACTTCGTTTACGCCATTTCCAAAGATGGCGATCAGGTTTGGTCTGTAGAACTGGGCGGCGCCGTCACCGGTGCGCCTTTATTGAACGAGGACGGCTCCGTGCTGTTCGTCGGTTCAATGGGTAAACAAATGGTTGCTCTCGATGCTGCCTCCGGCAACATCCTCTGGTCCTTCGACACTGAAGACGGTGTCTGGGGCACGGCGATCCTGGTGGATGGCAGCCTGTACTTCGCTGACTCGGTTGGCAATATTTACGCCGTTGATGCCGAATCCGGCAGCGCCGAGTGGCAGACCCAGTATGCAGACAGTGTGGTCGGCGGCCTGACGGCGATCGATGGCGGTTTTGTGATGGGCACCCGGGGTGGCGTCATTAAAGCCTATGATTTCGAAGGTTCGCCCAAATGGGAAGCGACCCTGGACGGCGAGATCTATCAGGCCCCGTTAGCAAGTTCAGACTTCTTGGTTGCAGGGACCATTGCGGGCGAGAACCTCATCTACGGTTTCAATCAAACCGGCGTGCAACTCTGGTCCACGACCCCTGAAAAGTAGAGGATAAGTCCATGTGGCAAACCATTATTATTCAACCGTTTACAAACGTACTACTATTAATAAACACGCTGGTTCATAACTTCGGCGTTTCGATTATCCTTTTCACGATCCTGATCCGCCTGATTACACACCCCTTGACGGTCCGCCAGTTCAAGTCAACCAAGGCAATGCAGGACCTTCAAGAAGACCCGCGTTATATCAAAATGCAGGAAAAATACAAGGATGATAAGGAGCGCTTCGCACAGGAGCAGATGAAGCTGTATCAGGAAAAGGGCATCAATCCCCTGGGGTCCTGTTTGCCCACACTGATCCAGTTGCCCATCATTTTGGGCCTCTACCAGAGCGTCACGCGCGCGATGGCGGCCTCGCCGCTGGAGCTCTTCAACCTCCAGCAGATCATTTACCCGAATTGGATTGACGCCGCGAACCTGCTTCCCCTGGAAAATCAATTCCTTTGGATGGACCTTGGCCAGCCGGAACGGATCAATTTGTTTGGCTTATCCATTCCGCTCCTGGCGATCTTGGTGGTTGTGACGACTTTCGTCCAATCTAAACTGATCCAACCGCCCTCATCGGGAAATGCTCAGGCAGCAGCGATGACGAATTCGATGAATATTTACATGCCGATCCTGATGGGCTTCATGGCCTACTCACTGGCATCCGGTCTGGCTATCTACTTCCTAACCAGCAACCTCTTCGGTATTGTCCAATATGCGATTTTGGGACGGGCGAATTGGAGCAACATCTTACCCTTCCTGAAGGAAAAGGACGATGATGCGGGTACTGGTGGCAAGGGAAAAATTGTGGATGCTAAGGTAAAATCTACACCAGAACCTGTAAAACAGAAGTCCAAATCCAGCAATAAATCATCAGGCAAGAAAATTCATCCACCGCGAAAGCAGAGGAAATAACCCCAGCAATTATTCGCACCAGTTCAAAGAGGTGAGGGATTTATGGCAGAAGAAAGAACGAAACTGGAAGTGATCGCGCCAACAATTGAGGAAGCGATTGAGAAGGGCCTGAACGATCTTGGCCTGACAGAAGATGACGTTGATGTCGAAATCCTGGATGAAGGCAAGAAGGGCCTTTTTGGGCTCAGCACTCGCCAGGCCCGTGTGGCCCTGATGATCAAGAACCGCGGGACTGAACTGACCGAAGCATCTCAGCAGGATCAACCCGCCAAAGAGGACGAGAAGTCGCCTGAGCCTGCAAGAGAAGCGGCGGCGGACGGAGAAGAATCTGAAGAAGTCAGCATTGCCCGCGAGACGATCAACATTATTCTTGAGAAGATGAAAGTGCACGCCGATGTATCCGTCCAGCTGGGCGAAGCAAGCGAAAATGGGGTGCAGCCAGTATTGATCGATATCGAAGGCAATGACCTTAGCTTCCTGATCGGCCGCAAAGCAGAGACGATCAACGCCTTGCAATACATCACGAGCCTGATTGTTGGGCGGGAATTGGGCCGTTGGGTGCCGCTGCAAATCGATGTGCAGCATTATCGTCAACGCCGTGAGGATGAACTCCGTAAATTGGCAAACCGGATCGCCGAGCAGGTCGCAACCACCGGTCGTCAGCAGGTGTTGGAACCGATGCCGCCGAACGAGCGCCGCATCGTTCACATTGCGCTTCGCGACAACCAGGATGTTGAAACCGAGAGCATTGGGGAAGATCCCCGCCGGAAGGTGACAGTCCGACCGAAAGCCTGAGACAATTATCGTTAATTATTTTAGAAAAACCGTGAGGAAGAAATGGTCATCGACGATGCCCTGATACCTTACGGTTTTTCTATTCAGGTAAAATTAACCTGGAGGCCGATATGAGAGCTGTTGACATTATTTCTAAAAAACGTGATGGTCAAACCCTGACGAAGCGTGAAATTGATTTCTTTATCGAAGGGTACACCCAAGATGAGATCCCGGACTATCAGGCTTCGGCCTGGGCGATGGCGGTCTTGCTCAAAGGGATGACGGCGGAAGAGACGACCAATCTGACCCTGGCGATGGCTGCCAGCGGCGAGACATTGGATCTATCATCCGTTGTAGATATCGCCGTGGATAAGCATTCCTCTGGCGGCGTCGGCGACAAAACGTCTATCGCTGTCGTGCCGATGGTGCGGGCCTGCGGCTTACCGGTGGGCAAAATGTCCGGACGCGGGCTGGGCTTCAGCGGCGGCACGTTGGATAAACTCGAATCCATTCCCGGGTTCCGGGTCGATCTATCCAAAGATGAATTTCTGGCTCAATTGGGGTCGCTGGGTGAGGTGCTGACGGGTCAAACCTTAGACTTGGCGCCCGCCGATGGCAAACTCTATGCGCTTCGCGACGTGACCGGTACGGTGCAGTCCATTCCGTTGATCGCCTCTTCTATTATGAGTAAAAAGATTGCTGCCGGGGCGCAGGCCATCGTGCTGGATGTGAAAACCGGCAACGGGGCGTTTATGCAAACCCTCGAAGACGCCCGCCGCCTGGCGGGACTGATGGTCTCAATCGGTGAACTAAGCGGGCGGAATGTCGCAGCTTTGCTCTCGGACATGAACCAGCCCTTGGGCGTAGAAGTGGGCAACGCCCTCGAGATGAAGGAAGCGATCCTCACACTGCGTGGAGAAGGCCCCGCTGATTTTGTCGCGCACTGTCTGGAAGTCGCTGGTGAGATGCTGCTCTTGGGTAAACGAGCTAAGCGAAAGGACGAAGCCCGCCAGATGGCCAAAGAAGCCATCAGTTCGGGTTCCGGATTTGAATATTTACAAAAATTAATTGAGGCACAGGGTGGGGATGTTAGCTATGTGGACCATCCCGAGAAGTTCCCTGAGGCTCCATTTAAATCGATTGTGGAAGCGCCGCGTGCCGGCTATTTGTCTGAGGTCAACGCCCGTACCGTCGGTGAGACTGCCGTAATCCTCGGTGCTGGCCGGATGAAAAAAGGCGATGACATTGATCTGGCGGTGGGGATATCCGTCCTCGGTAAAGTGGGGCAGAAGGTGGAAGCGGGAGAGCCGCTTTTTGTGATCCATGCCAATTCGCAGGACGACGCAGAAGAAGCAAATCTCCGCCTCGATAATGCAGTGGAGATAGTTGATGAACCCGTCGATCCGCTGCCGCTCTTTTATGGCCTGATTGAATGAATTGCGGTTGGGTTGCTACATTTACTGGAATGACCTGCCGGTATCCACTTGGCAGATAGAAAGCCCGATAGGGTATGATTTAAACGTTCACTTATACGGAAAGAGAGGTGAAGATGCTGAAAAAGAGTTATTACAGAGGGGGCAAGAAATGCCGGGTTTGGTTCTACTTGCCGGCGAATGTAGATGCGGATACTGTTTTCCTTGTTGGCGATTTCAATGATTGGGATGAAGGCGCCCAACCCATGAAGCAGAAGAAAGATGGGACCTTCTACGCCGCCGTCACGTTGGAAACGGGTAAGGATTATCAATATCGCTATTTCCTGGATGGCGAACGATGGGAGAACGACTGGGAAGCGGATTATTACGCCCCGAATGATTTGGGAACGGAAAATTCCGTGGTCAAGGTCTGAACGGTTGTTGGTTTACTCGCACACGATCCCCTGCTATCTTAAGCGGGGGTTTGTTCTTAAAGGACAAGACATAATCCAGGGCCTTTCCGGCGGCTTGTAAATGGGTAAAATGAATTAGAGATTTGATTGGCAAAGAAGACAAAAGAAGGCATACTGTTATCCCTAACGCAGGGGAACATCTCTTTTGAGTAAAATGATTAAATAGCGAGTTATGGAGGCGGTCTAAGATGGATTCAAAGGCAAAATTTGGCGTTGTTGGCATGGGTGTAATGGGGAGCAACCTGGCGTTAAATATCGCTCGGAATGGTTTCCCTGTGGCCGTGGTCAACCGCACCGACGCGAAGACCAAGGCCTTCGTTGAAGGTCCCGCCAGGGATGCGGATGTTACGGCAACCTATACTTATGCAGCTTTTATCAACGCCTTGGAGAAGCCCCGTCGGATCATGTTGATGGTCAAAGCCGGCCCCGTTGTGGACTATGTGATTGATGACCTCCGACCTTTTCTGGAAGCAGGTGACATTCTAATAGACGGCGGCAATTCATTTTTCAAGGACACGGCCCGCAGAGCGGAGGCTTTGAAAGAAGAAGGCATCCTTTATCTCGGCGCTGGCGTTTCCGGCGGTGAGGAAGGCGCATTGAATGGGCCCTCTATCATGCCGGGCGGCGATGAAGATGCCTGGGCTGAGGTATCAACAATTTTCGAAGCGGCTGCTGCCAAAGCGCCGGATGGTGAACCTTGTGTGGCTTACCTGGGGCCGAAAGGCGCCGGGCACTACGTCAAGATGGTGCATAATGGGATTGAATACGGCGATATGCAGCTGATCGCCGAGGTCTATGACTTGCTGCGGCGAGGGTTGGGACTCTCGGCGTCTGAATTGGGTGAATTGTTTGCCGAGTGGAACGAGGGAGAACTTTCCTCCTATCTGATTGAGATCACCAGCGAAGTGCTCAAATATGTGGACCCGGAAACGGGTGAACCTCTGGTGGATCTGATTTTGGATGAGGCCAAGCAAAAAGGCACCGGGCGCTGGACCAGCCAGGATGCATTTGACCTGGGTGTTCCGATCCCGACGATTAATGCGGCCGTCACCAGCCGGATCATTTCCGGGATGAAGGAAGAACGCGTGACCGCCAGCGAGTGGCTCAAGGGTCCCGAACCGCGCTATACGGGCGATTCGCAACAGTTGATTGACGCGGCCAAAGAAGCGCTTTACGCCGCCAAGATCATCTCCTATGCACAGGGCTTCCGGCTGCTGCAGGTGGCATCTGAAGAATATGAATACGGTTTAAATTTGAAGACCATTGCCAGCATCTGGCGTGCGGGCTGCATTATTAGGGCGGATCTGCTGGATGATATTATGCGGGCCTTTGATCGCAATCCGCTGCAAACGAACCTGTTGATGGATGAGCACTTCCGCGAGATCGTGGCGGTGCGCCAGGGCGCAATGCGCCACGCTGTGACGATGGGTGTTAAAATGGGGATCCCGGTTTATGCGCTGAGCGCGGCGCTGGCTTATTTCGATGCCTTCCGCACGGCACGGCTGCCTGCCAACCTGACCCAGGCCCAGCGGGATTACTTCGGCGCACATACCTACCGGCGGATCGATAGGGATGGAAGCTTCCATACAGAGTGGGTGGGGTAGGCTGGGCAGTATTAGAGAAAGGTCTTTCTCTCGTTCGGACGGGCACGGTGACCCGCCCTTATCGACCGTATCAAGATGTGAAATTGTTATAGCGTTTTGCTCAATATCGTCGTTCTATAATTCAAAATATGATTCTGTAGGGGCCGCTCTTCAGTAGATACCCAGGTGGCGTCGTGGCGACCTCTTTATTAAAAACACCAGCGATCAATCGTTGGTGCGCATTTATTAACCAGCAAACTCCGGGGATTTTCATAATCTCCGGAGTTTATGTTCTTCTCGTTTATAAATAGAAATCCACCTGCTTGCCCTCGCTGTATTCCAGCGCGGAGCGGACCATCTCAGCATAGGTGGGGTGAGCGTGGACAATCTTGGCGACCTCGTCAATGTTCGTCTCGAGGGCGATCATATTCGCCAGTTCCTGCAAGTTCTCCGAGACCGTATAGCCGATGGCCTGCGCTGCGACCACACGGTTATCCCGGATCCAGAGCTTCATAAAGCCTTCCGTATGATCTTCGATATTGGCCCGGAGGTTCACACTGTAGGGTACCTTGACAACGTCCACATTGCTGAGGTCTTCCGGAACTTTACCGATGCTGATGATTTCCGGCAGGCTGTAGACCACCGCCGGGATCACGCTGTAATCCATCAACCGGGGGCTGCCGCTCTTACGCATGATGTTCTCGGCGCAGATCACACCCTGCTGGATGCCGCAATGGGCCAGGATAGATTTTCCGGTGGCGTCTCCAACCGCCCAGACGCCCGGGATGGAAGTCTGGAGGGTGTCGTCTACGTCAATGCCTTTGCGGGAATAGGAGAGCCCCAGTTTGTCGTAGAGCGCTTCCTGCAGCACGGCTGTCCGGCCGATGGCGATCAGGTTCATCTGTGAGCGGATCTCAACGGTCTCATCCGTGTCCTGATTGACGGCTTTGAGTACGCCATCCTTGAGCTCGGTGACCTTATGGTGGGTGAGGATCTGCACACCGTTGTCTTCCATGATGCGGGTGATCTCGGTTGAGATGTCCTCATCCATCAGTGCGAGGACCCGCGGCAGTAATTCGACCACCGTGACCTGGCTGCCCAGGTTAGAGAAGATTGTGGCGAACTCCATCCCGATTACCCCACCGCCAACAATGGTCAGCGTCTCCGGCAGTTCGTCAATGGTGATCAGGGCATGGCTGCTGACGATGGTGGGATCATTCTCATCGATGAATCCAGGGATCAGCGGCTTGGAGCCGGTCGCCAGGACGATATTTTCTGTTTCGAGGGTTTCTTCCTCGCCGGTGTAATCCATTTGGTAAGTCTCATTATTCAGCTTACCATAGCGGACCTTTACTGTGTCCGTGTCGAGCACTTCCGCTTCACCGTGATAGATATCGACATTATTGTGCTCGAGCAGCCTGGTGATGAATTCCCGAGTGTGCAGGACAACGCCATCACGACGCTTGGCGATTGTTGGGAAGTCAATATCGAAGTGATCCACATTAATCCCATAACGGCCGCTGTTTTCAACTTCTTTGGCAACCTTGGCGGATTCGATCATGGCCTTGCTGGGGGTGCAGCCCCAGTTTGTACATATACCCCCGATATAGTCCCGCTCCACGACGGCCACCTTTCCACCCAGTTCTGCGATCCGGACCGCACACGACTGGCCTGCGGGGCCGGCGCCGATAATGATTGCATCATATTTTTTCATTTTTATATTTTCCTTCATCTCTTTGTTTGTGTAAAACTTCACAATATTAAGATAATTTTACTCCAATTTACTATTTCAATGCAAGTGTTTATCAAAGCTTTGGTTAATTGGTCAGTCAGAAAGGAATTAACATAGAATTCACAATGCGTTAATTCCGGCTTGCAGCCTCGTTAAATCCAATCTGATAAGATTCGAATTGTCGGACAATATCTTAGTTCATTCTCAACAAAGGAGAAAAAATGCGTCGTAATTTGTTCGCCCTAACGGTCCTGATTGTGGTTGGGGCTTTGGCATTTAGCGCCTGCCAGCCTGACCTCAATCTGGAAACTGAGCAGCCCAGTGCTGCGGACGAGGCGAGTGAAGCCGGCTCGGATGGCCTTTCAGGCCAACTGCAGATTGCCGGCTCCACCACCGTCCAGCCTCTGGCAGAGGTCCTCGCAGAAGCCTTCATGGCCGATAACCCGGATGTGACCATTGAGGTCCAGGGCGGCGGTTCCAGCGTCGGAGTGACATCCGCCGGCGAGGGAACAGTCGACATCGGGAACGCTTCTCGAAATGTGAAGGAATCGGAGTTCGAAGAGTTCCCGGAGTTACAGATCTTCACCATTGCCTATGACGGCATTGCGATTGTGACCAATCCTGATCTGGAACTGCCTTCACTTTCCATCGACCAGGTCAAAGCGATCTTCGCGGGCGAATTCACCAATTATTCTGAAGTTGGCGGCCCAGATGCGGAGATCGTTATTGTTTCCCGTGAAGAAGGCTCCGGTACCCGTGCCGCCTTCGAGGAACTCGTCATGGAATCTGGCGACACAGAAGCCGAAATCAGCGAAAACGCACTGCTGCAACAATCCAACGGCCAGATCCGCACGACTGTGTCCACCACCCCCGACTCGATCGGTTATCTCTCCTTCGGTTTCCTGGATGAGAGCATCCACACCGTGGCGATTGATGATGTTGATCCCACCGTGGCGAATGTCAAGAACGGCTCCTACCCGATTTTCCGCCCGTTGAACATGCTCACCAACGGCGCCCCCAATGAACTGTCTCAGGCCTTCCTCGATTACATTTTGAGTGATGCCGGTCAGGAGATCGTGGCAGAAGAATACATCACTGTTCAGTAAGTATTTTATAAAGAACCGGAGGGGACATTGTTCCCCTCCGGTTGAAACGATTATAGTGTTGAATGCTTTGTTATAATCAGGTAGTTGCCTCAACTTTCAGGATATTTATATGGCGAACCGCTCAGTCAAGACTATCAAGAAACCCACTTACGTCAAATTGCTAACAAGATTTTTGGCAATAGTACTGGCCATGGCAGCCCTTGGCGGGATCGCCCTCGCAATTTACTTATTCATTAATCCCGGAGTTATTCAAGTCAGTGAAGATGGTTTGCTCAAGCTGACCTATGTCCACTATGCGATTGGGGCCATCTTGGCGGCCTTGCTGGTTGGATTCGTTGCCAGAGGCATGTGGCGTTATAAGAATTGGTCTCGTACCTTCCTGATATTTGGCCTGATTGTTTTTATTATTTATTATTTTGTCATTGTCGTTTTTGCGATCTCATCCAGCATCTTCGCTGGCGAAAGAGTCGTCCCGCTGAGCTTGATATTTCAGGTGATCGGCAAAGGTCTGCTTTGGTTTGTTCAGTACGCTATTGCACCAGGCTTGGTGCTGATTGCGTTGATGAAGATCGGCCAATATTTTGATGAGAGCACCCGCCAGCGTGATTTTGTGGATAATGCAATGCGTTATATCCTGCTCGGTACGGCGCTGAGCTGTATTGTCATTGTTTTCCTGATTTTTGTGTTTACAATGACCGAGGCCTGGGAATCGGTTGAAGCAATCGGTATCGGCACCATGCTGATGGGGACCATCTGGCGGCCGGGTTCCATTATTGGGACGGCAGACGCCCAGTTTGGCCTGCTGCCGATGATTGCTGGCTCGATCCTGAGCACTTTTGGTGCGGCGGTGATCGGCGTACCGCTCTCTTTGGGGACCGCGATTTTGCTGGCCGAGGTGGCGCCCCGCGCAGTACGAGAAACCGTGCGTCCTGCAATCGAACTCCTGGCTGGTATCCCTTCCGTAGTTTACGGCCTGTTTGGTATGGTTGTTCTTGCGCCGCTCATCCGTGAGATTGATGTCCCCCGAAATACGGGGTTCGGGCTGCTCAATGCGTCCATCATCCTGGCGGTGATGATTATCCCCACGATAACCAACATCGCTGAAGATGCGATCCGCGCTGTTCCTCGCGAATTCAAGGAAGGGTCGCTGGCATTGGGCGGGACCCACTGGCAGACGATCACAAAGGTGATCCTGCCCGCCGCCCGCTCCGGCATCCTGGCTGCTGTGATTTTGGGGATCGGGCGTGCCCTCGGCGAGACCATGGCGATGATCATGGTGATTGGCAACTCGATAGCCATGCCCAAACCGCTGAATAGCAATCCATTGACCTTGTTCCTGAACACGGCTCGAACGCTTACAGGCAACATCGCGGTCGAGATTAACTATGCCGCCGGCGCCCACCGCTCTGCGCTGTTCTTCACCGGTGTGCTCTTATTCATTATGATTATGCTCGTCAACAGTACTGCCCGCATATTGATGCGGCCCAAACAGGAGTCCTGAAGTGACTACTGAAGCCCAATCGATCATTGGCGCAGCCAAGAGTAAACGCAATCTCAAACGCCAAAAGACCTTCCAGACCCTCGGGTTTTTACTGGTTTGGTTATGCGGTCTGGTCACCGTTGCCGCCGTTTTTTGGATCATCGGATATGTCCTCACCCAGGGTTTGCCCGTGGTCAATATCGAATTCCTTACGACCCGGCCGGCTGGTGGCGTGTCCGGCGAGGGTGGGATGTCAACAACCATCGTCACCACGCTCTACCTGGTTGTCCTGACGATCGTTATTGCCACGCCCCTTGGCGTGGGTGCGGCGGTCTACCTGGTGGAATATGCCGGGGATGCCTCACGGGAAAGCAAAGTGATCGCTTTTCTCGTCAGGGCCGCTCGCAGCGGGGTTGAGATCCTGGCCGGTGTGC
>JAXHUD010000002.1:0-4507 GCA_034189815.1 Chloroflexota bacterium | reverse complement strand
CTTGGCGTGGGTGCGGCGGTCTACCTGGTGGAATATGCCGGGGATGCCTCACGGGAAAGCAAAGTGATCGCTTTTCTCGTCAGGGCCGCTCGCAGCGGGGTTGAGATCCTGGCCGGTGTGCCTTCGATCATCTTTGGCTTGTTTGGTTTTGCCTTGTTTGTAATGTATCTCAAACTGGGTTTCTCCCTGCTTTCTGCGTCGTTGAGCGGTGCGGCCCTGGTGTTGCCGACCATCATCCGCACCAGCGAGGAAGCCCTGCTGACGGTGCCGCGTTCCTATCGAGAGGGCAGTCTTTCATTGGGCGCCACAAAATGGTACACAATTTTCAATGTTGTGCTGCCGACGGCCATGCCCGGGATTGTGACGGGCATCGTGCTAAGCGTGGGCCGGATCATCGCTGAAACGGCGATATTCTGGGTGACGCTGGGTGGCAGTTACCATTTGCCCAAAACGATCATGAACTCCGGCCGTTCGATGGCGCTGCACGTTTACATGCTGGCCTCTGAGACTCGCGCCTTCGATAAGGCGATGGGTACGGCCTCTGTCCTGATCATCACCATTATCCTGCTCAACCTGACCATCAATCTCGTCTCCCGCCGGCTGACCGCCCGGGCGACAGGTAGAAAATAAAGCTCATGGCGAATCCTCCCGCATCAGATAAATTCATCGTCGAAAACCTGGAAGTCTGCTATGACGACTTCCGCGCCCTCAAAGACGTCTCGCTGCCCATTAAGGAAAACGCGATCACTTCGATCATTGGCCCCTCAGGTTGCGGTAAGTCAACTTTTCTGCGTGCTTTCAACCGGATGAATGACCTAATACCAAACGTGAGCTCGGATGGGTTGATCTATAAAGATGGGGAGGTTTTAGAAGAAATTGATATCGTCGATTTGCGGAAATCCGTTGGGATGATCTTTCAGCGGCCCAACCCCTTCCCGAAATCGATCTTTGATAATATTGCCTACGGGCCCCGGGCGCACGGCCTGAAATCCATGCCGCAGCTGGAAGAGATCGTTGAACGCAGCTTACGGCAGGCTGTGTTATGGGACGAGGTCAAAGATACGCTCAGCAAATCCGCGATGGCGCTCTCCGGCGGCCAGCAGCAGCGGCTCTGCATCGCTCGGGCGCTGGCCGTGGAGCCGGACGTCCTGCTGATGGACGAACCCGCCTCCGCGCTGGACCCCATCGCCACCCTGCGGATTGAAGACCTCATTCAAGAATTGAAGCAGGACCTGACCATCATCATCGTGACCCACAATATGCAGCAGGCTGCCCGTGCCTCAGACTTCACAGCCTTCTTCAATATGGATGAAGATCGGGCCGGTTACCTGGTGGAATACGGCGAGACGGCCAAAGTCTTCACCTATCCGGGAAAGAGATTGACCGAAGATTATATCTCCGGCCGGTTTGGATAATTCCCCTTATTTGTTAATCCAACAACTGATTAATAACCGACAGTACCGGCATTAGTATGCCGTTCTCCTGGCGGTTGATGATTTCATCCGCTCGCTTTCGGACCGTTTCGTTGGCCGTCAAGGGGGCGAAGAACCGCTCGGTGAGGGTCATCAGCGAGAGATCGTTCTCCCCATCGCCCGCCGCAAAGACGGGCAGGGACGCCATCTCCAATTCGTCCAGCAGCACCCGCAGTGTTGCCGCCTTGTTGATCCCCGGCGCGTTGATTTCGTATAGAAATGGGAGCGTGTAACCCATTTCAGCCGGCAGGTTTTGTGTGCGGGCTTTGATGGCTTCCAGCACGTTCTTATCCTGGTTGATGGCCATCAACTTGACAACTTCCCTGGGGATATCATCGAGAGAGATCACGTCCGAATAGAAATAATGCCCTTCGGCGATCTCCTGTCCGAACGAGGTGGGGTTGACCAGGCTGACCCGGTCCGGCTCAAAGAAGGCAAAGCAGGTATCGGGGAAACTCAAGGGCAATTCCGCCAGATCCACCAGTAAATCGGGCGTCAAAAGATGTTCCACAACCCGTTCCTCGGCCGGCAGTAATGCCACGCCGCCGTTCATGAAAACACCTGGCAAGGGGAAAGGCTCTTCATTGAAAAGGTTATTCTCATGCAGGATGCCCAGGGCCGAATGCAGAATCCGGCCGGTCGTGAAGATCAGTTGGATGTGATCGGGGAAGTGCGCCAGTGTTGCGATATCCCGAGGGTGAATATTTTCCTGTGCGTCCGTCAGGGTGCCGTCGATATCGAGGCAGAGGACCGCTTTGGATTGTTTGTGGTTCATGCCCAATACATCGCACCCGGTTGCTCTTCGATGTTCGCTTCTTTCAACACGGCGACAGCTTTGGCGAGGCCCTCATCTACAGATATCATGGCGTCCTCATGCTCAATGGAGACCACATAATCGTAGCCCACGAGCTGCAGTGCGCTGATGAAGTCTTTCCAAAATTTAATAGCATGGCCGTAACCGATCGTTCGAAAAGTCCAGGCGCGATCGGCAATCTGGTCGTATGATTTGGCATCGTTGCAGCCGTTGACCGCAATGTTGTAGGCATCAACATAGCAATCTTTGCCGTGCACGTGGTGGATGGCAGCTCCGAGTTTTCGGATCGCGGCGATTGGGTCCACGCCGTTCCAGAAGAGGTGGCTGGGGTCGAAGTTCGCACCGAGGGCCGGGCCCACTTCCGCGCGCATGCGCAGCATGGTTTCGACGTTGTAAATCAACATGCCGGGATGGATCTCGATCCCGATTTTGACTCCATGGTCGGCGGCGTAGGCTGTGGCCTCTTTCCAGTAGGGAATGGCGACCTCGTCCCATTGATATTTGAGGATCTCCAGGAAGTGCGGCGGCCAGGGGCAGGTGACCCAGTTGGGAGATTTATCACCAGCCGCGCCGGCCGGCAAACCTGAGAAGGTGTTGACTACAGGGATGTCCATGAGCTGCGCCAGACGGACGGTCTTCCGGTAGAGTTCATCGGCCTTCGCGGCCACCTTTGAATCCGGGTGGATGGGGTTGGCATGACAGGAGAGGGCACTGATGATGATATTGCGGTCATCCAGCTCTTTCTGAGTTGCTTCCCGGGCGCCTTCGTCCTTCAGAAGATGGTCCAGGTCAATATGGGTGGCAGGGCCGTAGCCGCCCGTGCCGAGTTCCACAGCCGTAACGCCCATTTCGTGGACTTTGTCAAGGACTTTGGGCAGCGATAAATCTTGATAAAGTGCGGTCAATACGCCGATGCGCATAATATGTCTCCTTTTTGAGTGTGGTTTAACCGAAGAAGTTGACGCTTTGTCCCTGGGTGTCGGTAGGGCAGGAGAAAACGTTGCCGGCCAGGGGCTGCGGCTTTCGCTCCTCATCCGTCAGGTCTACCCAGGCAGTGGTGATGAAGAGCCGGGTCAGATCCGGCCCGCCGAAACAACAGGAGGTTACCCGCTGGGCTGGGAGTGAAACCCGCAGCAGCAATTCGCCTTCCGGGGAATAGCGGACGATCTGCCAGCCATTCCACTGGGCGGACCAGACGCAGCCTTCCGCATCCACACACAGCCCGTCCGGCACAACCTCGCATTCATCCTTGGGCAGCTTGACGAAGGGTCGTTGGTTGCTGATTTGGCCGGTCTCCAAGTCAAAATCAAAGGCGAAAATCGTATAGTCCATTGAATCGGTGTAATAAAAGGTCCTGCGGTCCGGGCTCCAGCCCAACCCGTTGGAGATGCCGATGTGTTGCAATAGCGTGTGTCGCTTCCCATCCGGATCCAGCCGGTAAAAGGCGGCCTCGTGATCGGCTGAATCCATACTGCCGGCCCAGAAGCGCCCACCCGGCCCGACCTTGCCATCGTTCATCCGCACGCCCTCCCGCCCAGGCAGCGGATTCCAGATTGGCGTTGTCTTGCTTCCTTGCCCGGACCAGTTTTCGAATCCCCGCCCGGTGGCCAGGATGAAACCGCCATCTCTACGGAAGCCATAAGCCCCGACGGGGGTCTCGAAATGCGATTTAGTCCAGGTTTTCAGGTCCTGGCTGGAAGCGAAGAGGTTGTGATTGAAGATATCCACCCAATAGAGCCGCTGCTTAACCGGGTGCCAAAGCGGGCCTTCGCCCAGTTGGCATTGGACATCGAGGTGCCAGTCTGGCGTGAGTGTTTTCATGGTTTAATCCATTCGCTTGATCACGCAGAGGAAGCCCAGAGGCTCGTCACCGCTGTTGATGAATTGGTGGATGTCATTGCCCGAGATGAAGATCGAATCCAGCGGCGTGAGTTCGTAGAAATCGTCATTGATCTGGACCCGGGCCTTGCCGTGCAGGATCACCACGCCGTGCTCGTGGTCGTGCTGGTCATAAAAAGTGTGCCCACCGGCGGGGACTTTGAAATAGCGGATGATGAAGTCGGGTGCGCCGTCCTCCGGACCAACCAGGACGTTTTTGATCACGCCCTGGACATCCCGCTCATTGATCTCAATAGGCTCAACGCCTTCCCAGGCGAAGTTGTTGGTATTGACATTACCCCTGAAGCGATGAACGACGCTCATAGTGTTGCTCCTTAGCTTG
>JAXHUD010000199.1:0-2678 GCA_034189815.1 Chloroflexota bacterium | reverse complement strand
ATTCGCAAGAGGTTTATTAATCTTAACAAATGGAACGATTTTCTGGGATAGCAATTGTATGAATAAGATTTAGGTTGGATACGCGTCTTATTATTATGTTTCTGAGATTGATTTACCCCTTCAGGGTACGCATTGACAAGTGGGGGGAGGGCTTGGTAACCCACCGCATCATTAATAAGGAAAAGGCAACCTGCTCGCGCAGATTGCTTTCCTTCCAAATACCGTGTGGCACAGACGAAGTATTATTGAACGGTAATTAAAACCAAGTCTTTGACGTTCAGTTTGCCGGACATATCGGGCATAACGGTCCGCAGGGAACCATCGTCAAAGCCGACGATGCAGTTGGCGCAGGCCAGGGCTTCCTCCACGCTGAGGGTGGCCTCGTAGCCATCGGCAGCGGTGAAGGTAACTTCAGAGCCGCTATCGGCGCTGGCGTCTGTCAGCAGAGCTGAGAGTGAGATGCCTTCGTAGGTTGTGACATTGCCGTCTTTATCGATGTAGTCGACCGAGGTGGCGCCTAGGGCTTCCAGATCCGTCTGGGAATAGGATTTGTCATTGACGGTCAGGACGGCCTCGCCGGCGGCTTCTTGTGGACCGCAAGCAGAAAGCAGCGCCAGGACGACAAACAAAACGGGAACTAAACGAGTTTTCTTCATGATTTCCCTTCCATTTTAACGATTGCATTAGGGGTTGACGGTAATTTCAGTGATCTGGAACACCCAACGGTTCGCAGGCGTGTTCGGGAAGACCAGGCGGATGGGGCCGGCGTCCGGGTCGGCGTCAACGATCCACTCACCGCTTTGTTTCATGGCAATGATGCCATCCACCATCTCATCTTTGGAAATCTCGATAGCATAGCCGTCAGCGGCTGTGGCAGTGATGGTGCTGAAATCCTCGGGTGCACCGGCCTGGTCCAAAAGGGTTGCCAGGTCAACGCCGCTGAATGAGCGGACCTCATCTTCACCACGAGATTTTTCCATCAGGACATTATCGAGAATAACCATATCCATTTCGGCTAACTCATCATAGGAATATTCGAGCGGTGTATTAACCTCGCCGTTGATGGAAAGGGCCCAATCGACATTTGGCGCGCCGCCGCAAGCACTCAGCAGCACGAGGATCACCAATGCCAGGACCAAGGCCCATTTCTTTGTTCGTGTAAACATTGTTCCTCCTTATTTCTCTATGAAGATGATCGGGATTATCATATCGTTGGCGGCCAAGGCGCCGTGATTGCCGCCGTCGTCAGTTTCATGCATACCATGATCTGCCGTGATGACGACCAGGGTTCCTTCGGGCAAAGCTTTCACGATGCCCTCAAGGTAACCATCCACACGGATCATCGCGTTCCGGTATTCGTTTGAATATGGGCCGTAACTATGGCCCATGTCATCAATCTCGTGGAAGTGGATGTAGAGCAGGTCCGGCAGAGCCGTTTCGATGACCTTGAGTGCGTTGGTGAAGACATTGTCATCGGAATAGCCGTTTTGGTCCCGGTCACCGCTTAATGTGACCTCGGTATTCCGCAGGTTGAAAGGCAGGCTGCTGCCTTCGACGGCATGAACGGACAAGCTGTTTTCCACGGCCAGATCGAACAGGGTGGTTAGCTCAGTAGAGCGGAAACCGTGGCCATAGACCTTGGTTTTTTCCGGCAGTGCGCCGGTCAGCAAGGAAGCCGAAGATGTCGTGGTGACGGAAGGGTAAACGGTTAATCCTTTGTGGATCTCTGGCATAGTCGCCAGGTAAGGCATATTTCCTGCTGCGATTTCGGCCATCAGCCTGTCGTATTGGGTGCCGTCCAAAACGATCAGCACAGCCTGGTCAGCCGTGGTGTCGAGTTGGGACGTTCCATCCGCATCCGGCAGCTCGGGTAATCCCAAAGATTGTGCGATGGTCGGTGCAAGGTCGGTGATCCAAAGCTCGATGGATTCCATCGCTTCGGATGGCGAAAGTTCGATCGATCCTGGCTGACAGGCATCGTTACCGATCTGGAACTGACCCTCCATGGTCAGGGCAGCCTCGCCGGCGATGTTATCCCAAACGTAATCCAATGTTTGGCCGTCATCGCACGTCACAGTGATATCGGTGATCAGTCTGAATCCCTGGTTGAAGAGAAATTGGTCCAAGAGGACAGCTTCGGTTTTCTGTTCGGATTTGTCAAGATAAAACGCGGCTTCCTCAGCCTTGATGGACCTTGCTGGCGCACCATCTACGGTCAGTTCGATTTCCCAGTCGGCATGGCAGGCCGCGAGACCCAGCAGAATATTGACACATATTATGAGCGGCAATACTTTTCGTGTAGTCATAGATTAGTTCGATTCGATCTCCACAATATCCGTCAGCCAGGCGCTGCGACCGCGATCGGGCAGGACCAGGGTGACTTCGTCGTAAACCATCGCAAAAGCTGCACTGGCGGCTTCCTCACTGGTGAGCTCGAAGGTCTCACCGGCGCTATTGGTCATGATGACTGAATCAGGATTGGCGTCGGCGAGCAAGGGTGAGAGGGGGGCGCCTTCGACGGAGTTCGCCACCCGGGCATGACTGGTTTCGCCAGAATCGTTCGCAAGCATCACGTCCGTGCTCTCGAGGGTGAGGCGAACGGTCTCGCCGATCAGCAGCCGGCCAATTGAGGTCGCTTCACCGTCAATCAGCAGCGGCATGGAAAAGCCGCTGCTGAT
>JAXHUD010000198.1:0-2709 GCA_034189815.1 Chloroflexota bacterium | reverse complement strand
GGGCGGCCTGGAATTTCATCAACATCCGCAAGACCATTAGCGCCTTGAAGATCAACTCAGAAGCAGCCTATCGCATGAGCCGCGGGGTCCATCCCGCGCTAGCGGAATTGGGCTTGAAACTCTGCCTCAAACGCATGCTGGAATGGGGCGGCGGGCAGGTGGCGCAGGGCTTGCTGGATAACTACCCCAAACCACCCAAAGACCCGGTAGTGGAAATTTCAGCGGCCTGGGTCAGCGATAACCTCGGTATTGAGATCAACGCCGAGTCAGTTGCTGAGATCCTCACCCGGCTTGAGTTCGAGTGTGCGGTGGATGATGATGTGGTCACGGCCAAGACGCCGCCGCACCGTCTCGATATCCACGAGGGTCTCATCGGCCGGGCGAACCTGCTCGAAGAGATCAGTCGGATCTACGGTTATGACAAAATTCCATCCCACCGCCTGAACCAACCCCTGCCGCCCCAACGGGTGAGCCAGGATATGGTGATGGAAGACGTACTGCGTGATTTGTTGGTTGATCTGGGCTTGCAGGAACTGATCGCCTACCGAATGACGGCGCCTGAGCGCGAGGCTAAACGCTTCCCGCCCGAATATGACGGACCAATGGAGGAATATCTTGAGATCCAAAACCCGATCACGGTTGAACGGCGGGTGATGCGCCGCAGTATCCTGGCGACCATGCTGGAGACCCTGGCCTATAACAGCGAGTTGGATCAGCGCCTGGCGATGTTTGAAATTGGCCCGGTCTTCCATCCCGTGGAAGGTCAGCAATTGCCGGATGAGAAAATGATGCTATCGATCGGCCTCACCGGCTTGCGTGACCTGCCGAGTTGGCAATCCGACGCACCGGAGGTGATGGATTTTTATGACCTGAAAGGTGTCGTAGAAGGCATGCTTTCCGGTTTGCACATTGACGCTGCTACCATCCAGGCCGGCGAACACCCCAGCCTGCACCCTGGCAAGACGGCCGAGGTATTGATTGGCGGTGTGAAAGTTGGCGTCTTTGGCGAGCTGCACCCGCTGGTCAAGGCCAATTACGAGCTGGGCGATGCCCCGGTGTATGTGGCTGAGTTTGACCTGGCGCCGCTGTTGGCAGCCGGCAAGATCCTATTCGATGTAGCGCCCGTCGCGACTTTCCCGCCGGTTTTGGAAGATCTTGCTGTGGTGGTGGACGAAGACGTCACCGCCGCGCAGGTGGAAGACGTGATCCGTATGGGCGGCGGGGAATATCTGACGAAGGTACAGGTCTTTGACATCTTCAAAGGCAAACAGGTCGGCGAGGGCAAGAAGAGCCTGGCTTTCAACCTGACCTATATCGCCCCTGACCGGACCCTGACGGACAAGGAAGTCAGCAAGCTCCGGCAGAAGATCGTGTTCCTGCTGGATAAGGAACTTGGCGCTAAGCTGCGCAGCTGATCTAATTATCATTGGAGTAACACAAGACGCCTCAACCGGGGCGTCTATTTTTATATCTTGGTACCGGGCGGCAGCAACCGGCGGGGGCGACGACAGAGTGCCCGAAGCGAAGCGGAGAGGCAGGCAATCTGGGATTGAGACTGTTAGAAAAAGTGTGTACATGAGTAATTCTAAACACTCAGAAAAAGTAAGGAAAACTCATGACACAAAGGAACAAAGCTGAACCAGAAAGTTGCGTACCTCATAGAGAGATGTGGAGATCAAGGTGTCGCGAGATCAGAATAGCGAATTTCAATTAGTACTGCTGAAAAAGGACAGTAACGAGATTGGGGAAAACTAATCGCTACGTATGCCGAAGGGATTCCCTCCCGGGATATTCGGGAACTGTTTCATGCGCTGTATGAGATCAATGTTTCTCCTGATACGATCAGCAAAATCATTCCCAGCTTCCAGGTCTCGCAGCGTGAGCAAGCAGACCGTATGCCCGGCGGCCGCCCGCTGCGACCCAGCGTCGATAGATAATCATCAACGGCGAAATCGCTGGCGTTGGGGTTCCCATTCAGCAAAGTGACCTTCATTCCAACCTCTCTTTCAAACGGTTCTTTACGCTGAGATAACCGTCTCACGTCCTTGTTGCGCGTTATAATTCATATTGAAAAGTTAACTTATGACCGGGAGGAACCATGCGAATCACGACACTCATTGAAAACCACGCCGATTCGGGGCCGTCCGGACTGGAAGGCGAGCATGGCCTTTCATTTTTTATTGAGCATCCCAGCGGCGTTTTCCTCTCAGATGTCGGGGCGTCTTCACTGTTTGCCGATAACGCCGGGCGAATCGGCGTGGATCTGGATCAGGTGGGTGGGCTGGTGATCTCGCATCACCACTACGACCACGGCGGTGGATTGAAACGATTTTTTGAGGAAAATCAGGACGGCGCCGTTTACTTGCGCGAGGCGCCTGAAGCGGATTACCTGGTCAACGATCCTGAATTACCACGTTATATTGGCCTTGATAAAAAGGTACTAGCTGAAAATTCACATCGGATTGAATATATCAGTGATAATCGGATGATTGCCCTTGGTGTGCACCTGCTGACGGAGATCCCGTCCGTTTACGCTAAACCGAGCGGCGATACTCGATTGAAGATGCGGCGGGGCGAAGAGACTTCTCACGATACCTTCGAGCATGAGATGGCCTTCGTCCTGGAGGCTGATGACGGACTAGTCTTGCTGACCGGCTGCGCCCACAACGGTGTGCTGAATATGATCGAGGCGGCCTGCCAGGCGCTGCC
>JAXHUD010000197.1:0-2773 GCA_034189815.1 Chloroflexota bacterium | reverse complement strand
CGGTCACATCCACCCAGGCGCCGATTCCTTCATATTCGCCTTCCAGGGATTCATTGGCCTGCTGGAATTCGTCCGGGGTCATATAGGAAGTGTGCGGGTCGCCCAGGGAAGCCAGCATGCCGCTGATGGCGCCGCGCATCAGCGCCAGATCGTCGAGCGGTTGGTCCACGTAGTTTTCGTGAAGAAGCTCCCAGGTCTCCCAGAAGGGAGCGAACAGGGCTTCCTGATCGGCAGGGGTGCTGCCGGAAGGGTCCGCATAGGGACACTCGGGACATTCGGTGATGGTCGCTGCGGAATCACCATCATTGGGGAGCGTCGCTTCTGCGCAAGGCGGGCAGCTTACCGGGCCGGAGACATTTGGTCCGAGGCCCATATATCTGGGCCCGAAGTAGCCGACGGCAGCCCCGGCCGCGAAGACCAGGACAATCGCCAGGATGCCGGCACCGATAGATAGACACGTACGCCAACCTTTATTTTGCATCATACACTCCTATTATGGCCTGGGGATGGATAATGACTCCCGGTGAAGATGAAGGCGGTGGTAATGGGTTTGGGGACCAATTCAGGCCATTTTCAGTTATTTTATGAAGGTTACCATAAATTTATTAACAAATGATATATTACCATTCATCGGCAACGAGCGAGTTTCAGTTAGGATCGCTATTCAGTGCGGCAAGCAGCAGGGTCGTCATGGCGACCGTCCCCGTCAGCAGGCAGCGCTCGTCCACGTCGAAATTGGGGGTGTGCAGCATGGCGTATTTGCCCCGGCCGGGGGCCGCGCCACCCAGCCAGACCATGGCCCCCGGCAATTGTTTCGTGTAGTAAGCGAAGTCTTCACAGTTGAAGGGGAAAGCGGCTCCCAGCTCGACCAGGTCCGGCCCCAGGACGGCCTGGAGGTCGGGCAGCACCGCCCGGATCAGGCCCGCGTCATTGCGCATATCGCGCATGGCCCCCATGGGTTCGATTTGGTAGCCTGTGTGGGTGACGGCCGTGATGGTATTAATGGCCGCGCGGACCCGGCCCAGCGCCGCCCGGCGCAGGTGGTGGTCGGCGGCTTTGATCCCGATCCCGAATTGACCGGGCCAGGCCGCGGGATTTTCGCTGTCCCGAGTGGCGTCGTAGATGATGAACCGCTTGAGGTCACCGGGTGGGTCCTGCATGAGCTGCCAGAAGGCCTGCATCTCAAGCCAGGTATTGGGTAATTGATATTGGTTGAAGCCGCGGATCACCTGGCAGCAGCGTTCGGAAACCGCATTGAGATGGGACCGGCCGCCTCTAAAACCTGATTCCGGGTGGAGGGAAATGAGGAGATGTTCGAAACCTGCCAGAAAGAGACCATCGGTCCAGGCGACCTGACCGGCTGGCAGGGGCGCGACGTGCAGGCCAAAGATTGCTGCGGGTTTGGGGTGGGCCAGCGCACCGGCGCGGATCATGCGCAGTGCGCCGGTGATCTCTTCCTCCTCGGGCTGGAAGAGGAGCCGGACGTTGCCGGGGATTTGCTCTCCCAGGGATGCGATGACAGCGGCCACACCGACGCCGACCGTGCTGTGCACGTCATGCCCGCAGGCGTGCATCACACCGGGGACCTGCGAACGGTAGGGGACGGCGTTGACCTCCTCGATGGGCAGGGCGTCCATATCCACGCGCAGGGCGATTGTGGGCCGGGCGGGGTTGGTGACCCAGTTGGCGACCAGGCCATGTCCGCCGACCCCGGTTTGCACGTCCCAGCCTAGGCGATTTAGATGCTTCGCCAGAGTGTGCGCGGTCCATTCTTCCCCGCCGGAAAGCTCCGGGTGTTGGTGCAGTTCCCTGCGGAGGGTGACCAGCGCCGGGAATTGGACTTTAGCGTGCTCTTGGATCGCGAGTTGGGTGGGGGAGGAAAGGGACATTTTATCTCTGGGTTGGTTGAAGAGAATTAGGAAATAACGTCTAATAGTTTTTCAATGGTGGGGATATAGGGACTGCCGGCGTGAAAGTGGGGTCCGATGGAGACAGTTTTGAAGCCCAACTGTTGGGCGGCTTCCAGGTTATCGGGGCTGTCATCAATCAGGAGACAATTTTCCGGGCGTTCGTTGACCCGCGCCAGCGCCTTTTGGAAGGCCTCCGGTTGGGGTTTGCAGTGGGGGGCCTGGATGTGGACGTCGATGATGTCCTGGAAATGGTCGGTTATCTTCAGCGCGGCCAGCACCCGCCTGGCATGGTCGGCGTCGGAATTGGTGAAGATGACTTTTGGTTGGGGCAGCGCAGCCAGAAGTTGGGGCAAAGCGGGGTTGGGCTTGATGAAGTCCCTGAGCGGCAGAGAGTGAACATATTCAAGATAAGCATTGGTATCGACCTGGTATTCCGCCTGGAGGCCGCGCAGCGTGGTGCCGTACTGCGACCAGAGGCGATGGCGCAGATCGGGGACCTGCTCGGCCGGCAATTGCATCTGGTCGATCATGAACAAGTTAATGCGGTCTCGGAGAACTTCCCAAAGCCCGCAGTCATGGGGGTAGAGGGTGTTGTCGAGGTCAAAGAAGAAGACTTTGATGTCGGAAAGGGGGATTTTTGCTTGATATGCGGTCATAGGTTCATTATAGCAGGCTGGGCGTGATGGTCTATGAAGGTGGAAAGAAATAGAACCATATTGATATGCAGAACGGCCTCTAAAAAATAAACACGAAATAAATCTCTTGAAATTCACAGGTTCTTTGGTCATCTCTGGTACGATAAAGTGGTTAGAACTTACGAACCATTGGTCAAGAGTCTAGAGACTTTTGACCCTATAAACAAT
>JAXHUD010000196.1:0-2806 GCA_034189815.1 Chloroflexota bacterium | reverse complement strand
CTCCCCCAATTACCATGCAATCCATCCCGGTAAACAATCTACTCTTGAAATTTGCAAAAAAGCCGTAGGGGCCGCCCTTCCATAGACGCCCGAATGGGTGTTCGTGGCGGCCCACCTATGACAACCTCAAAAAGCACTGTATTACTCGATCATTAAAACCTTTCACCTACATATTAAAACCAAAATTCATACCACGCCGCCTTCCCTCCCCATAATTCACCAAAATATCAAATTTTTCACAATATTTCACTGAATTATTAAAGACTCTACTGAAAAAAGTTTGCTCCCGTTATGAAAGTGGTATGAAAGTGGGTCGTAATGCACCAATTTTATGCTTTTATGAAGGTTTCATCCCTTAAAATGCCTAAAATCGTGCATGTTTGCAGGGCGTTGACATTGTCTATTTCGTTTGATTGACCTAATTTCAGTGGAGTCATTAAAACAAACTCAGAAAATCTCGCATCCCTCTCAATGAACCCAAATTGCAACTCCTTTAAAGTAAAATGATGTTACTTAATTGGTAAAGACGGTAACCGATGAAAAAGATATTCCTCACACTCTCGGGGCTGACCCTCTTATTGGTAATCCTGATCCCCCTCGGCTCGGGTCAGGCCCAGCCTCAACAGCCCCCCAGCGAAGCGGAGATCGCCGCGTTCCTCAACGAGCATCCCCTGGTCGCGGACGCTGACGCAGAGGTACTTTCCGTGCGTTATGTGGGTGAAGCTCTGGTCATTGACCTCTCAGAAGCCGTGCTGCCCGACGGCGCTTACGACGAAGCGCTCTTTGCCCAGCTCCAGGCCGACCTGGACGGGGCCTTCGGGATCAACCAGCAATTCATGACCACTTTCAAAGTCGAAGGACTGGTGCTGGAGGAATGGGGCCGTCCCCTGCCCGATTTCAGCGAAACCGTCGAACCGCCTGCGCCGGACCGGGCCCTGTTAGGCGAAGGACCTTTGAAGGGTTACAAGATCGCCCTCAGCCCCGGCCACGGACTTTACTGGAGTGAGTACTATTCGCAGTGGGCATATCAACGCGCAGACTTCTGGGGCATTCGGGAGGACACCGTCAACTCCGAAATCATGCGCTACCTACAGATCATCCTACTGAACCAGGGGGCAACCGTGATCCCGTTACGAGAGATGGATACTGAAGCCCACATTGGCGTCAGCGGCTACCCGGCCTGGCATGAGGATGCCCGCCAGTATGCAATCCACCTTGGCCTCCCCGAATGGATCTGGAATGGCAGCAACAACAACTACAACAGCGACATCCGTACCCGGCCCTTCATGGCCAATTACTACGGCGCGGATGTGCTGATCAGCTTCCATAACAATGGCTGGAACGGCGAACTTCAGGGTACCGAAACCTATTACGATTCCAACAACAACCCGGGCTCCCCCGGGCTGGCCAACGCCGTCCACAACAGCATAATTAGCACCATGACCTCAAACTATGGCTATTGGACCAACCGAGGGGTCAAAATGTCGAATGATGACTATGGCGAGATCAACTACGCCCAGATGCCGGCAGCACTGATCGAACTTGCTTTCATGGATAACTACTACGACAATCAATTGCTCCACCGTGAATCCTTTAAATTGCTGGCGGCGGAAGCCATCGCCAATGGTATCTGTGATTATCTCGGCGTCACCTGTTCCGGGATCAATACCCAAATGGAAGTCCCTTCCCTCTCACCGGCCTATGGAGACGGCATGTGTGATACCGGCTGGTATCAATATACCAACGACCGTGGTTATAATGCCTACCTGACGTTGAACGCCAATGGCACGGCCGCCAACACAGCCACCTGGACGCCCACCCTTTCCACCAGCGGAGAATATTTGGTGGAAGCCTATATCCCCGATCACAACGCCATAAACTGGTCCTGCCCCTCGACAACCATCGAACATGATACCGCTAACGCGAGCTATACAATCAACCATGCGAATGGTGTCAGCGAGGCCCATCTCAACCAGGCCGAGTCCGCTGGGACCTGGGCAACCCTGGGGACCTTCCATTTTGACGACGACACCACTTCCTCCGTTTCCCTCTCCGAGGTAACCGGTGAAACCGCCGGGACCACAACGGTCTCCGCCAGCGCCGTGCGCTTCACCCTGGTCGGCAATGCCGGCGTCCCCTTCTATAATACCGAGTGGCTGCCGGAAACCTGGTCCAACGACCGGATGGACGTGCCCGTCTCCGATGTGCATGCCTTCATGAAGCTCCACCGCTCCTGCCTCGAGGATCCAATTCCCGATGTTGATGACGAGTTGATTGATGTCCCCGCCCTCATCCAAGCGGCAGCCGCCGCCAACCAGATCAGCCCCAAGCTGCTCCTAGCGGTCATGGAAGCTGAGCAAAACGCCCTGACCACCTGCCCCGACGACACAGCCCTGGCGAACCTGATGGGCCTCTCACCCGCCTCCACCGCCCGCGCCCAGATTGCAGACGCTGGAACACTATTAGGCACAGCACTGGCCGAATTAAACACTAACGGCTTCACGCGCAACGACTGGCAAGCCGGTGTCGCCAAGACGACCGAGGACAGCGTCAGCGTCACCCCCGCTAACGACTCAATCGCCCTGCTGTTCGACTATTTCCAGAACGCGGGTGAGACCTGGGGGGGCAGCACACCGGGAGAGACCGGTGTCTGGGGCGCCTACATCGCCTACCGGGACTACCTCCTCAGGCTCCCCCTGCCCAAAGACGTCTACTACCGCTTCCTGCCGGTGATCATTCGCTGATCTAATATAAACCCCTCTTTCCACTAACAAAAAGCGGCTGGCAGAATTTAATCTGCCAGCCG
>JAXHUD010000195.1:0-2847 GCA_034189815.1 Chloroflexota bacterium | reverse complement strand
TATTCTGGAGAAGAAAAACCGCTGATCTACTCCCCCAAAAAACCCACCCCCTTGCCCATCAGTAAAGCAAGGGGTTTTTTTATGCATAAACCCAACTCGCGCGATTATTTGGTGTTGCCAGTTTCTCATTTTAGCGTGGTATAATTTCATCACTAAATCTTTCAGAATGGAGGAACATTTATTATGGCAAGTGTAACGTATGACCATGTTTGGAAAAAGTTCGGTGATGTCACCGCGCTGCAAGACTTAACCATCCAGGTCGCAGACAAGGAATTCCTTGTCCTGGTCGGCCCCTCAGGTTGCGGGAAGACCACGGCATTGCGATGTCTGGCAGGTCTTGAAGAGGTAACAGATGGTGAAGTGATGATTGCAGACCAGGTCGTGAACGACGTCGCGCCCAAAGACCGCGATATCGCGATGGTCTTCCAGAGCTACGCCCTCTACCCCCACATGTCGGTCTATGACAACATGGCCTTCGGCCTCAAGCTGCGCAAGGTGCCGAAAGAGGACATCAAGCGCCGTGTGCAGGAAGCCGCCGACATCTTGGGGATCGGCCAGTTGTTGGACCGGAAACCAAGAGAACTCTCAGGTGGTCAACGCCAGCGTGTGGCGGTTGGCCGGGCGATCGTTCGCGAGCCTAAAGTGTTCCTCTTTGATGAGCCGCTTTCCAACCTGGACGCGAAACTACGTGTGCAGACTCGTACGCAGATCAGCAAGCTGCATACCCGGCTCCAAACCACGTTTATCTACGTGACGCACGACCAGACCGAGGCCATGACGATGGCGACCCGGATCGCTGTGTTGAATAAGGGCGTTCTGCAGCAACTGGACACCCCTCAACAGCTTTATGACTATCCGGCCAACCTATTCGTCGCCGGCTTCATCGGCTCACCCGCAATGAACTTCTTCGACGGCAAGATCGTCAAAGATGGCCGCGATATGTTCGTGGATATGGGCAACTTCAAATTGAAGGTCCCCGGAGACCGCCAGGACACTTATGAGGACCTGGTTGGTCAAGATGTCATCTTCGGCATCCGCCCTGAGGATATCCACAATCCCGAATATGCACCGCCCTCCATCATCGGCGAACCCGTTGATGTCAAAGTCGACGTGACGGAGCTGATGGGTAACGAGATTTTCCTGTATCTCGTCAAGGACGATCTCAACTTCGTCGCCCGGGTGGACCCCCGAACTCGGGTCGAAATGGGCGATGAAATGCGAGTGGTCTTCAATATGGATAACTTCCATATCTTCAATCCTCAAGCCAACCCCGACAACCCGGTTGCGGTTCGCTAAACTCGCATAAACACTAAACAAACAAAGGCGGTCTGAAATTTCAGACCGCTTTTTTAATTCCATTATGAGTTTCGAGAGGCGTTTAGGCGCTTTTCCATTTTTCGGGCCGACAAAGCCAGATCAGTAATCCGCCGAAGAGCAGACTGATTACGCCAACGAAAATAAAAGCGTCCTGCCAGAAACGGATTGGAAACAGCCGGATAAGGGTGTCCGAGGTGTAGAACTGCCAGGTGCCGGACTGAAAGAAAAGCATGTGGAACCAGGTGAATAGCTGGTCAAAGGCGATCAGGACGAACATCAGGATCGCCACGATTAACCCAACAACGCCCCACCCGCCGCGCCAATAAGCGGTCAAGAGCGCCTTGCGCCAGTCACCGCGCACGGCGATAACCTCAATCGTCAGCAAAACCAGCACAGCCACCGTCAGGCCGATGCGCATCCCGGTGACCACGGCTTTGACATCCGCCATGTGACTTAATTCCCGGTCGTTATAGATCGGTTCGCCATCTTCAAAAGTCAGTGAGCCAAGGTCCTCAATGCTGTCCCCATTGACCAGGAAGCGGATCGAAGGCGCAGACCATTTCAGCCGGTCTTCCAGCGTGAACCCATAAGGATCTTCGGGAAAGCCCGGTAAATGGTATTCAATCCGGGCGAAAAGCGGCACCATCAATAGCCGGATTGCGATCATCAGGATCACCAGCGGAGTCAGCACGGTGACGACCCACCCTAAAATCGATCGAACAATGTGTTTCGTTGTCATTGCATTCCCTCCACGCCACCAGAAAGGATAAAATCGACCACGATTTTATTGGTCACCCATTCAATTGGTGTGTGGTCATCGGTATAAACCCGGGTTGTTTCAGGCTCGGGCTGCTGCGCGTTGAGCGTGGTGGTCATCGCTTCCAACAATAGTTCAGGGACGCCCTCTTCCACCAGGCGACCATAATTATCCCACAAATGGTCCCAACTTCCGGGTTGCCGGGTGGCAAACAAAATCGAATTAAATGAACCGGGAATATCCATCACAAAAACGGTTGGAAATACTTGCCGGATCGTCGTTGCAAGGTCATTGACAAGAGTCCGGTCCAACGGGCTGCGGCCGATATTGATCACCATCACGCCATCATCCTGCAGATGCTCGTGCACGATCTGGAAAAATTCCAGTGTGGTCATATGCCAGGGAATATATGGCGGCCGGTAGGCATCGACGCTAATGATGTCATAGGCCCGATCGGAATGCGCCAGGCCCCAACGCCCGTCCTCTGCGTAAACATCCAAATTGGACTCATTCATCTCAAAATATGTCCGTCCGACCTCGATGATCTGCGGGTCGATCTCAAACCCGTCAATTGCGACATTCTCACCATACACAGCCGTCGCCTGCCGCGCGGTCGTCCCGGCTGCCAGACCAACAATGGCCATCGACTCCACATCATCCAACGTATGCGGCGCAGCATTGAAGAAGGGCGCCACCAGCACTTGCGACCAGGGTCCATAATAATTTAGTTCTGTCGGATGATAAACGGAGTGCATCCCCTGCCCTTCGTTTAA
>JAXHUD010000194.1:0-2882 GCA_034189815.1 Chloroflexota bacterium | reverse complement strand
CCGTGAAGTCACCGACCATCCCAAGTCAACCCCCTACACATTTACAATTGAAGCGTTGGAAGCTGCGCCACGTGAAACAGAGTTCTGTTCGGGAGCTTACCTAGAAAAAGTGCAGGCGGCGCTAGACGCCCGTCAAACCGGGATTACTGTAAAATGCACCGAAGAGGAATACATCGGGGGGTTGGAAATCCTGACCAAGCCGGAGACGATGAGCCTGGAAACTGCCAAGGCCTATCTCGGCAGCCCGGATTTCTACCTGGACCTCCACGGCATACGCGGCCCCTGGGTGTTCACGTTCGAGATCAATGAGCAGAAGTAAGCGAATTCGTTAGTAAAAACCCCTGGAAAGGGAATCCTCTTTCCAGGGGTTTTATTTACATCATGCCAGAGTCGTTTGCCTAAGACGGCAGCTTCCCCTGCTCCCCGTTGGGAAAGCGGCGGCGCTCCTTCTGCGCGGCCTTTGTCCGCCCCTGTTTCTGGCGGGAAAGCTCCCTTTCCGGTAATTCAAATTCATTGGTGGGGAAGTCATAATAGCGGAACACCTCTTCAAATGTCTTGAAGAGGATTTGCCGGGAAAGCCCCATCTTTTGCAGGGGATAACGATGCGCGCTCTTGTATTTCCGCTGCGTCCGGGTCGTTTCCGCCACTAACGCTTTGAACGAATCAGATTGCGCCAACCCCAGCCAGGCATAGAGGTCCGACACGGTTTGCGAAGGCTGCTGCGTGAGGTCGCTGTAGCGGATGATCTGGAACGGTTCCTGCCGACCCTCGAAAAACTGCACGGGATAAAAATAATAATGGTTCATCAAATCCATCAATTCCGACTTATAGGCATAGGGGTCCCTGGGGTCACAAAAGATATCCAGCCCCATCGCCATCACATTCAGCATTGAGGGCACGGCCTCAAAAGGATTGCGCACCAGCTTGATAAAGCGCGCATCCGGGAAGTGCTCGGTGAGCGCGGCGACCTTTGAGGAATACGAGGGGTTCTTGGAGAGCAGGATCTTGTCCCCGCCGTGGGCATAGAGATGGCGCCTGAGCATGCTCTTATAGAACCGCATCAGTTTCGCCTGCTTGGCTTTGGGGATGGCCTGATCGTAATAAAAGTAGGGGAAAATCTTATCCAAGAAGGGATAGAGGTTGAACAACGTCTCGGAAGCCCAGGCGTGCATCATGATGTGCTCGTCTTCCTCCGCCTCGGCCAGCCGAACGGCGTGCGTCTTGTTCACCCGGCTTTGCTTCAGGCTCCGGTTGATGCCTTTCGCCAGTCTCTGGAAAGGCCGCCCAACCCAGCGCCCAACCTTAACCAGCCCCCAGATAATCTTGCGCTGCGTGATCGACGGCGCCAGGATCAGTTCCCAGACGGTGAAGGAGGTGAAGGTCTCTCGATCCTTATACAGCAACCGGTGCAGGAAGGTGGTCCCGCTGCGGGGGTTGCCAATGATAAAGATCGGTTCCCTGATCTCCTGCTGGCGATATTTCGGAAAGAAAATCTCATCCAGCAGAAAGAAGAGCCGGTTCACCACTTCCGCCGGGATATAAACCAGCAGCCAACCGAGCAGGAAGAAAAACCGCTTGACCGTCAACCGGTAGGGCGTGCCCCGGGATTTGAAGAAAGCCCGGAACTGGCACTCGATGAACATCGAAAAGTCGAAATACATTTCCTTTTTCCTCTATTCCATAACGATATTCGATCTCTACGTCAAACAGCCGCTGTGACTTTCGAAGCGGTTATTTCGTCTCGCCGCGCCCTGATCGTCAGCATCTGCCGCAGGCGGGGACGGTTGAACCGCTGCACAACGATCACCGGCAGGTTGTTCAGAAAAGCATAGGCCACCATCAGCCAATCCACCAGGGGCGTATGCCACAAGAAAAACAGGAAGCCCGGCAAGATCATCAGCCAATTGCAGGTTTCAGAGCGCACGGTTTCCCTGAGCCAGCGCGCCAGGGTCGCCCGGTCGGTGCGGGTCAGCCGGTGGATCGAGTAGCCTTCCTTATACATACAGCCCCGAGCCATTCGGCAGCAGTCCCTTCCAGGTGCGAACCCGGAACAGCTTCTGGTAGATCCGGCCGCCCTGCTCCCAGCCACAAGTCCTGAAAATCGGCCTGCTGGGGTCCAGCCGCGCCAGCGGGATCTTCGCGCAGGTCGAACCGATGCTCAGATGGAAAACAGCCCATAAGAGCACATCGAGAATGATGGATTGCCAGGTATTCAAATAAATCACTCGCACAGGACAACTCCCCAATGGTCACTGATCTGAGCTTGGCAGCCCCTTTCCAAAACGGTGTTGAACTCACAATCGTTGCCGAGCCGCCTGATTTCATTCTATCGCCTCGATGACCGTTTAACCAAAACGAAACCGCTCGCCGATCCCGGTGAATAGCGTTTCCTCGCAAGTTCAGCATCCGATAGGTCTCTTCTGGCTGCCGAAAAAGAGATCGGTCAGTCAACGTTCCCCAGGTACAACCTCACAAAGATTCTACTTCGTTCCAATACGATGAGGATGTTTTTCGTGTTTAATGCTTGTAAAATCTGTGGGGTCCCAGGACAATCAGTTTAGCGGCGGCAAGAAGGAAAATCTTTTCAAGGCGGCTTCCCGAAAAACGAGTAAGATATAGGTAACCCCCTGAGAAAGGACCGCGATGCAAAATAAAAAACGGATGTTAAATAGTCTGATCCTGTATTACGGCGTGTTGCAAACACTCCACGCGCTCACCCTGGCCCGCGCCGGGCTGCTGATCCTCGCCGGCATGTCTGCGCCCTTCCCCATCCTCCCGCCGCCGGAAGGCTGGTCGGCCCAGGCGATGGCCTTCCTCTACGGCCTGGCCGGCGTGGACCTGATCGGCATCGTCCTCGGCATCCTATTCGCTATCCAAAACAC
>JAXHUD010000193.1:0-2898 GCA_034189815.1 Chloroflexota bacterium | reverse complement strand
TGACCCTCCGGAGACTCGAACTCCGAACCAATTGATTAAGAGTCAACTGCTCTACCAATTGAGCTAGAGGGCCAATTTTGAGGCCATTATTATAGCACAATCCCCCCAAAAAGTTCAACCGTTACTGCGAAATTTGTAAAAAATTTGAACGAAATTACCCAAAAATAAGCATAACCCCAGATTAACAGATTATCAACTCTTTGTTAGAATTCCCCAATCAAATTGACAACCCCCCTTCCGCATGCTAGAATGTCATGTAGTAAGCGACAGGTTTTATGGCCTAAAGTGGGCTGACCACTTATTGGCTGTTGGTAGTAATTTTGGCATTATTGACTGATTGTGAAAACAGCAGTACTTCGCCCTGACCGGCCTGATGCCGCAGGGCATTTTTAATTCAAACGATCACCAAAAATCTGACTTCAAATGGGAATTCCCCCATTTAATATTAACAATAGCAATCATTATTTTGTACGAAGGAGTACAAGAAAGAATTTAGAAAAATGGCAAACAATAAAAAACTAAGCATTATCCCAATTGGTGGGCTTGGCGAGGTTGGGAAGAATATGACCCTGTACGAATACGGGAACGATATTCTCATCGTCGACGCAGGCCTGATGTTCCCTGAAAACGACATGATCGGGATCGATTACATCATCCCGGACTTCTCCGAAGTGTTGAAGGGCAAAAAAGACAAGGTCCGTGGGATCGTGATCACACACGGTCACATGGATCACACCGGCGCGATCCAGCACTTGCTGGAGGAAGTAGATGCGCCGATCTACGCCACACCGCTGACCCGCGGCCTGGTGGAAGTTAAACTGAACCGCGACGGGATGGCCGGGAAGGCCGACCTGCGGACCGTCAACGCCGGCGACAAAGTCCAAATCGGCGCCTTCAGCGTCGAGTTCTTCCACGTCTGCCACTCCATCCCGGATGCCGTCGGCCTGGGGATCGAAACCCCTGCTGGCCTGGTCGTGCATACCACAGACTTCAAATTTGACCACACACCGGTCGACAACTGGCCTACGGATTACGCCAAGCTGGGCGAATTCGCCCAACGTGGCGTCCTGGCATTACTGTCAGATTCGACCAATGCGACCGAACCCGGCTGGACAAAATCGGAAAGGGTGATTGACGAAGGTCTGGACGAGGTTTTCACGAGCGCAAAAGGGCGGATCCTGGTGGCAACCTTTGCCTCCCTGATCTCCCGGATGCAGCAGGCAGCCGACGCTGCCGAGCGGCACGGGCGCAAGATCGCCTTCACTGGTCGCAGCATGGTGGACAATATGGAAATGGCCCGCGAGCTGGGCTATGTGGACTTCCCCGAACGGCTGGTGATCTCACTGGAGAAAGCACTCTCCATGCCCGACAACAAAGTCGTACTAATGGTCACAGGGTCGCAGGGTGAGCCTCGCTCAATCCTCGGCCGGCTGGCCAACGGCACCAACCGCAAGTTCGATGTGCGTGAGGGCGATACAATCGTGCTCTCCTCGCACCCGATTCCCGGCAACGAAGAATCCGTCTACCGGACGATCAATAACCTGTTCCGCCGCGGCGCGAACGTGGTCTATGAAAAGATCGCGCCCGTGCATGTTTCCGGTCACGCCAGCCAGGAAGAGCTCAAATTGCTCCTACACCTGGTGCGACCCAAATACCTGATCCCAATCCACGGCGAACTGCGTATGCTGATGCAGCATGCGCAACTGGCCCATGAAGTCGGTATCCCGGAAGAAAACACAGCCGTTGTTGAAAACGGCCAGGTGATCGAATTCGTCAATGGCGAGATGCGCCTGGGCGAACGGATCCCCGGCGACTACATCTTTGTGGATGGCAGCGGCGTGGGCGTCGTTGATCAGGACATCGTTCGCGAGCGTGAGAGCCTTGGCCGGGATGGCATCCTGGTGGTAAATCTGGATGTTGACCGGAAGACCGGTAAGATCCAGGGCAACCCGGACATCATCACTCGCGGCTTCATGCTGCAGGATGATCTGAACTCGATTGTGAATGGGCTGCGTAAACAGGTGAAGAAGACCGTCAACGGCTCCCATAATGGCAACCTGGAACGGGATATTCTGAAATCACTTAAATCCTATCTCTACAAAGAGACCAAGCGCAACCCGTACATTATCATCTCCGCCAACAGAAACTAATCCCCAAATAGACACAACAACGTGCCGTCTGAGATTATCAGCCGGCACGTTGTTTTATATTTTAATTCATCCCCAGACACATGAGCTCGGAACGGAGGAAATCCTGGAATTAGGGTAAAATCGCAATAGATCAAAAAAGAAAAGAGTCATTAATGAACCTCATCCTAACCATCATCCGTGGGCTCATCGCCATCGTCGCCCCTGCAGCAGCCCTGGCGCTCACCGTACTAACCATCCTGCGCCTGCGAAAAGCGGCCGGCATCGCGCCTGAGAAGAGCCAGGTCTGCCTGCGCTGCGGGAGTACGGGGCCGGGAGACGAAGGTGTGTTCCACTATACCGAAAGCGTGGGCAATCCACGTGAACGGGCTGCCGCTAATCAGATCAACCCAGCCGAAACGCCGATCCTGGGATCGGAGACGCATTTTGTCTGCGATCAATGCGCCAGGCGATTTGCCTGGAATGAGCTCGTGCAGGGCGTACTGCTGGTGTTGCCTTACCCGCTGTATCTCTATGTGATCATCCCCATATTTGCCAAAGGCGGCATCTATGCCAACTTCCTGATCGAGACCCTGCTGGTAGTGCTCTCAATCGCCGGGGCGATGACGGTTTTCGACCTTAACCGTGCCAGCCTCAAAGGCCCGACACCGCTGGCCGACGCGCGCGATCATGTCGCAATCAACGAGCGCAAATCAGCCCTGGGGAAGAAATTCAGCTACTACACACGGTTTGGGGCATCGCACTTGAGGGG
>JAXHUD010000192.1:0-2915 GCA_034189815.1 Chloroflexota bacterium | reverse complement strand
CGGGGCTGTAGCTCAGTTGGGAGAGCGCCTGCCTTGCACGCAGGAGGTCAGCGGTTCGATCCCGCTCAGCTCCACCAAACGCCTGGAACGATCGACAAGATTGCCTGACGAAAGTCAGTGTGCAGAAAAAAGTGTTTCAACTTGATGAAGTTCGAAGCCCTTCTTTCTGATCACTGGGTCAGATTTGCTCTTTAACAAATTGGACGAGATAGAACACGAATATTTTCTCTCATTATCTCCGAGAGGGAATGTTCAAAGTGATAACGATTTCAAGCGTTATCCGGTGTTGTCGTTGAAGTGGTTGTGTATGACTTCGAGCGGCTGTCTCTGAATCTCATCCTGGATGAGGAATCTGGATTCACTTCGGTGGGTGCGGGGTTCTTGTCGGGTGATGGGGCACAGATCAGTTGTCTTGGGGTTATATAGTCAAGCAACTAAGCGCATACGGTGGATGCCTTGGCAGTCAGAGGCGATGAAAGACGTGGAAGCCTGCGATAAGGCTCGGGGAGCTGGCAAACAAGCTGTGATCCGGGCATTTCTGAATGGGGAAACCCACCGACTTTCGGGTCGGTACCGTACAGTGAATCCATAGCTGTGCGGGGCGAACCGGGGGAACTGAAACATCTAAGTACCCCGAGGAAAAGAAATCAACCGAGATTCCCTCAGTAGCGGCGAGCGAACGGGGATTAGCCCTTAAGCAATATGAAGGCTAGGAGAAGGCTCTGGAAAGGGCCGCCATAGTGGGTGACAGCCCCGTATCCGAAAGCTGATTATTGTGAAATCGAGTAGGTCGGCGCACGAGAAACGTTGACTGAACATGGGGGGACCATCCTCCAAGGCTAAATACTCCTGACTGACCGATAGTGAACCAGTACCGTGAGGGAAAGGCGAAAAGAACCCCTGTGAGGGGAGTGAAACAGATCCTGAAACCGTATGCGTACAAGCAGTCGGAGCGGACTTGTTCCGTGACGGCGTACCTTTTGTATAATGGGTCAGCGACTTATGTTCAGTGGCGAGGTTAACCGTCTAGGGGAGCCGTAGGGAAACCGAGTCTGAATAGGGCGATTCAGTCGCTGGGCATAGACCCGAAACCGGGCGATCTATCCATGAGCAGGGTGAAGGTTGAGTAACATCAACTGGAGGCCCGAACCCACTGTCGTTGAAAAGCCAGGGGATGACTTGTGGATCGGAGTGAAAGGCTAATCAAGCCCGGAGATAGCTGGTTCTCCCCGAAAGCTATTTAGGTAGCGCCTCGGACGAATACCACAGGGGGTAGAGCACTGTTTCGGCTAGGGGGTCATCCCGACTTACCAACCCGATGCAAACTCCGAATACCTGTGAGTACTATCCGGGAGACACACAGCGGGTGCTAACGTCCGTTGTGAAGAGGGAAACAACCCAGACCGCCAGCTAAGGTCCCCAAATACCAGTTAAGTGGGAAACGATGTGGGAAGGCTCAGACAGCTAGGAGGTTGGCTTAGAAGCAGCCATCCTTTAAAGAAAGCGTAATAGCTCACTAGTCGAGTCGGCCTGCGCGGAAGATGTAACGGGGCTCAAACTGGTTACCGAAGCTGCGGCTGCATACGCAAGTATGCGGGGTAGGGGAGCGTTCTGTAAGCCTGCGAAGGTGAGTTGAGAAGCTTGCTGGAGGTATCAGAAGTGCGAATGCTGACATGAGTAACGACAATGGGGGTGAAAAACCCCCACGCCGGAAGACCAAGGGTTCCTGCGCAACGCTAATCGGCGCAGGGTGAGTCGGCCCCTAAGGCGAGACCGAAAGGTGTAGTCGATGGGAAACGGGTTAATATTCCCGTACCCTGGATAGCTGCGATGGAGAGACGGAGAAGGCTAGGTGAGCCGGGCGACGGTTGTCCCGGTTCAAGCGAGTAGGGAGAGGGCTCAGGCAAATCCGGGCCCTCAATTCTGAGACGCGACGACGAGTGCCCAAGGGCGCGAAGTCATTGATGCCCTGCTTCCAGGAAAATCTTCTAAGCTTCAGGCTATCCGGGACCGTACCCCAAACCGACACAGGTGGTCAGGGTGAGAATCCCAAGGCGCTTGAGAGAACTCGGGTAAAGGAACTAGGCAAAATGGTGCCGTAACTTCGGGAGAAGGCACGCCGGTGTGTACGTGACGCCCTTCGCGGGTTGAGCGGAAGCCGGTCGAAGATACCAGGCCCCTGCGACTGTTTATTAAAAACACAGCACTGTGCAAACACGAAAGTGGACGTATACGGTGTGACGCCTGCCCGGTGCCGGAAGGTTAATTGATGGGGTTAGCGCTTGCGCGAAGCTCTTGATCGAAGCCCCGGTAAACGGCGGCCGTAACTATAACGGTCCTAAGGTAGCGAAATTCCTTGTCGGGTAAGTTCCGACCTGCACGAATGGCGTAACGATGGGGGCGCTGTCTCTACCCGAGACTCAGTGAAATTGAAATCGCCGTGAAGATGCGGTGTATCCGCGGCTAGACGGAAAGACCCCGTGAACCTTTACTATAGCTTCACAGTGAACTTTGAGCATGCTTGTGTAGGATAGCTGGGAGGCATTGAAGCGGTGACGCCAGTCATCGTGGAGCCGACCTTGAAATACCAGCCTGGCCTGTTTGAGGTTCTAACTTGGTCCCCTGATCGGGGATGAGGACACTGTGTGGTGGGTAGTTTGACTGGGGCGGTCTCCTCCCAAAGCGTAACGGAGGAGCACAAAGGTGGGCTAAGCATGGTCGGACATCATGCGGTTAGTGTAATGGCACAAGCCCGCTTAACTGCGAGACAGACACGTCGAGCAGGTGCGAAAGCAGGTCATAGTGATCCGGTGGTTCTGTATGGAAGGGCCATCGCTCAACGGATAAAAGGTACTCCGGGGATAACAGGCTGATACCGCCCAAGAGTTCACATCGACGGCGGTGTTTGGCACCTC
>JAXHUD010000191.1:0-2958 GCA_034189815.1 Chloroflexota bacterium | reverse complement strand
TTGATACATATCAAGATAAATGATTGGATATAGAAATGGGACAGAGCTTTCAAACATTGTTTTCATTCTTCAAAGCCCTGGCGGATGCCAACCGATTGAAGCTGATCGGCCTGCTGGCGCAAAAGGAATCGAGTGTGGAGGAATTGGCGACGGTATTGGACATCAACCCATCAACCCTGTCCCACCACCTCTCAAAGCTGGGGGAGATCGGGCTGGTGGCAGCTCGGGCGGATGGGTATTACAATGTTTCTCATCTGGAGACGGATAGGCTGGAGGAGATGGCTCAGAGCTTGCTGGCGACGAATTCGCTGCCGGAGGTAGCGAAGGATCTCGATCGAAAAGCGTATGATCGAAAAGTCCTCAAGGATTATCTGGACGAAGATGGTACCATCCCGCAACTCCCGACCAACCGGCGTAAGCTGGACGTGATCCTGCACTATCTGGCTGAGCAGTTCGAGTTTGATCGCACCTATACTGAAAAAGAGGTTAACGCTGTCATTTCGCGTTTCAATGAGGATTTCTCCGGCCTGCGGCGGGACCTGATTTCGGTGCGGTTTCTGGCGCGTGAACGCGATGGCTCGGCCTATTGGCGAGTGCGCCAGGAGGCGTAGTTCGGAAGGTTCTAAATCATATATCGCCCGAGATCATTCACTTCCGATCTCGGGCTTTTTATTATCTCTTACGTGGGGAAATCGGGATAGCTTCGTCTCCGACCAGGAGGCCCGTTAGCGGTTGGGCATCCACCTGCAGCACCCGGCTGTTGGCAAAGTAATCAAAGTCAAACCCGGTGATGTCGCCTGCGCTCATCCCCGGGATCGGCATCAGGCGAGCGGTGAGGGGCTTATCCAGGCGCAACGCCAGAGCCGCCAGGTCCAGGAGGATAGCCTCGAGTTGTTCGACGCTTGTGCTTCCCGGCAGGGGGATAGTATCCAGTCCGGTGCCGCAGACGGCCGAATAGAGCAAAAGGTCGGTGACGGACAGCAGACCTTCCTCCGCGCGCTGTGCAAGGGTAGCGTCTTCCAACACCGGCAGCATCAGGCCGTTGAAGCCGGTGCGGGTGTAGTTGGCCCGGTCGAGGGTATCCGTGAGGAAGGCGGCTGCCGCCAGGCTGCCTGAGAGGCCCACCGCGGCGAGCCCCAGGCCTTCCATTGCGGTGCCAATAGAGCGAGCCTGGGTGGGGAAGGGCGCCAGGGTGAAATCCAGGCCTTTGAAATCCATTTTGTAGGCTGCCGCGAGGGTGCGGCTTTTTTCTTCCAGCAGGCGGGCATGATCCTGCACTACTTTAACTAATTCTGACCGCGCCCCAGCCAGAGAGTCCGCCGAAGAGAAAATCTCCACAGCCAGGTCAGCCGCCTCCAATGCCAGGGCGAAGGCGGGCGCTTTGCCCCGGTGGTAGGCGGCGGGGAAGAAGGGCGCCCAGGGCGGCACGTTTGCCAGGGCAGCGAAGCGCAGGTTCGCAAAGCCGTTTTTCTCGAGCGGCGCAACGGCGTGGATCACCTCGGCGCAGGCTCGCACGGCAGGCAGGCTCACTTCGCCCTCCGGCGTGGTGAGGTGGCCGCCGAAGAAGGTGCTGCCCGTCCGGGCCAGCATGTCCGGGATGGCAGCGTAGGATTCGGGTTTGTCGGTCGCCGCAGGCCCGAGGGAGACGTATTCAAATCCCTCGCTGTGGGCCAGGATTTCTAGTGCATTGACCATCTTCAGATAATCTTCAGGTGGCACAAAACTGTGGAAGGGCGGGGTGGCGAGGCGGATCGATTGCACCTCGTAACCGGCGTTTTGGAATGTCTTGCGGGCGTGCTGGGCAAAGATGCCTGCCTTTTGCAGGACCAGTTCACTCAACGGCCAGCGGGGGTGCAGGAACAGGGTGATGGATCGGATTTGCATATCAGGCCTTTCTGGAATAATGACGCTGACGAAGAACTTCGGCGATCAGGATGCCGCCGGCTATCGCCGCATTGAGTGATTCAGCCCGGCCAGCCATGGGAATGGAGACACGGTGGGTTGCCAGCGCTTCGCCCATGGATGTGGCGCCAAAAGCCTCGCCCCCCAGAAGCAGCACGCAGGGTTGAACGAAATCAGCCTCCCACAGCGGCAGGTTGGCCGCCGCGGTCGCCAGGAAAATGGGAAATCCGGACAGGGTATTTTGGATGCTCTCCCAGGGCAGGGCGTGGATGGGGAGGTGGAAGTGCGCGCCCATCCCGGCCCGGACCACCTTGGGTGAGAACGCGTCCACCGTGCCCGGTGAGAGGATAACGCCTTCCGCCCCGGCGGCTTCTGCCGTACGGAGCAGGGTGCCCATATTACCGGGATCTCGGACCTGGTCGGCCAGGATAAGAAAGGTCGGTCGGTCTGGCAGGGGGAGCGGCTTTTGCTCCATCACAGCCAGGATACCCTGCGGCGTCTCGGTGTCGCTGACCGCGGCCATCAGATCGGTTGGGATTTCGAAGCATTCTACACTGGTATTGGTTGCCAGGCTGGTGATGATTTCTCTGCCTCGATCGGATAGTGTCTCATCATAAGCGACGAAGGCTATCGGCCAGTCCACAGCTACGGCCGCTTCAACCAGGCGTACACCTTCGGCCACAAATGCGGCTTCGTCTTCTCGGTTGCGACGCCGGCTTTGCAGCGCACGAATGAGTTTGATTTTGCTGTTATTGGGGGAGGTGATCATTGATAACCTTTAAGATGTTTGATTTTATTATCTCGAATTATTTTCGTAATATTTTCAATCGAGCGTGGGATTCTATGAAAACTGTTATGACTATTCTAGTCCAGAATTTTGCGAATTCTCGTAAATTTCGTTGATTTGTCTTTTTATTGGTTTTTTGTTGAATTTTGAGAGATCAATACCCGTTGATAGGACATAAGAACATATAAAAAATTAGCGCCTGTTGATGATAAAATCATACTAATCTCTGAAGATTAGAAGGAGTTTGTATTGGTAAAAATAGTTTTATT
>JAXHUD010000190.1:0-3016 GCA_034189815.1 Chloroflexota bacterium | reverse complement strand
GCGACTTTCAAATCAACTGCTCCTAATAATTTCCTTTGTTGCTCCTATCAATTATACCAACAGGACGAATGCATGATTGCTGGATAATAATTTACTCAACCTTGCGATTTTGGTTTAGTTAGTTATGAGCGGAAATATATATTCATTCTCAAATTCATACCCATTGGTATAGAATGCGCTCTTCTGTGTTCGTATGTTCCCGGCGTAATCCACCGCCCTGATCTGAAAGATGATCAGCTGAGCGTCGCTTGCTGAAACAACATAGGACTCTATCGAGGGAGACAAATTCGTCTCGAGGACTTGCCAATCTCCGTCGTTGACTTTCATCAAAAGGTCGAGATAATCAACTCCGGATAACACATCACCCGTTGTCCAGGTCAAGGTCGCCTGGCTGCCTTCAAATGGGGAGCGGACGCCACCCAATTCAATCCACGGCCCCGTCTTATCAAGCACAGCCATAAAATTCACATCGGCATCGTTATTCCCCGATGCATCCGCAGCTATTGCCATGACCTTATAATCATCCGATTCTGCCAGGTCGCCGGCTTCAAAAGGCGCTTTCCAGCCATCAGCGCCGTTGGTGTCAGTACCCAGCAGTTCCCACTCTCCGCTGCTCCAGTTTGGTTTATGGAACCAGAATTGGACCGACTGAATGGCACTTCCCGTCCCCCCCTCCATCACAGTTGCACTCACCTGTCCGGAATTGGGTAAGAGCACTTTCCCGCCCGTCTTGTCGAGGCTCACAACCGGTTCGGCGCCAGCGTCGCAGGTCACATCTTTGATCATCTCACGTTGAGAAACAATCGAGGAGGGATTGCCTTCATAATCCCATACCCTTAGTGCAAGTTTGAAGAAACCATCCGGGATATCAGTATCGCAAAGATTAATCGAAGCCGTGAAGGGTGTGCTGGTCTGCTCACTAAGCGTAACCCAGTTCTCCCCATCATAATTCGCAAGGATTTCCAGTTTGGTCACGGCAATATCATCCTGCCCCCAACCCGAGACATTGAACGTGGGTGTCGTGATGAACGTGTTCGCCGCAGGTGCGGTCAGCGCCCCAGTTGGCGGGTGCGCAGGTGCGTTGCCTGAAGTGTAATAGGTCTGTCCCACACCCCCATAGCTATCAGCCTCATAAGCGAGCCGGGGCCGGCCGCCCTGCGTGGCCGAATCCCAATTAATAAAGACATCTTTGAAAGTGATATCCAGCGCCACCCCCCAGACATAGCCGCTGGTTGAGATATACTTCGTCTCTTCCGAGACCACCATGAAATGGACGTGATGTCCGGTGCTGTAACCCGTATCGTCAACATCGGCGATATATTGCCCCTGCATCACCGGCGTCCCGACCTGCTTCAAATTGGATGGGATACTGCCTTTGGCAATATGCAGATAGATCTGATAAGTCCAGGGTGTGGTCGAGCGATCTTCGAGGGTAATGCTGTTGGTGCAGGAGGAATCGCCGTTCGTACAGGTGTCCTTCCAGTGATAGACCCTACCACCCTTGGCTGCGACCAACGGGAACATCGTCCCATCCGCAAAGTCAAAAGCGTGCGTGCAGTAATAGGCCGGGTAGCAGGAACTATGTCCGACCGACCAAGTCAGCCGTTTTGTGAGGTTCTGAGCCCAGGGCAGATAATATCCGCCAAAAACCCTCGTGTCCTTCGGAAGGGGTTCCGGGTCCGCAGTGATATCCCCTTGAATACTTTTATCCGCATACTGGAACTCTGTGAGGACGTCGGCAAACTTTTCTTCTTCGTCCGTTACCACTTTCCAGTTCCCGCCTTGTTCCATTTGCGCCATCATCAGTTCCGGCTCTCTCCCAATTGGGGCGCTGGTTTCCGGGTCAACAGCGGCCAACCAAATGGCAGCGACCTGGCCATCATCCTGAAGCTGGACATTATCGACAATGTATGAATCCGCATCGAAACGGTCCGTTGACTTACCAAGTGCATCGGTGACGGCTGCGAGCAGGTCCGCATCAATGTCCCCCGACTGTTGAGGAACAGGTGTGCTCTCAATTTGAGCCAAGACTGAGATATTATCTATCATCGCTGGCACGTCAAAAAAAGTCACGGCCAAAAGCGCGATACAAAGAAGCGCCAAAAGGACAATCCCAATTTTTAATGATTTACTCACGGTGTACTCCCTTTTCAACAACGCCATGTTAAAAAGTAGGCGAATAAGGTGTTTACGTGTGGTTATTAGATAATCTACAGTGCAATTAAGTGCAACATCTATGCCATTCCTCTAAGGGGAATATGAGAAAACAAGCCAATCCCAGGATAGCAACTTTAAAGAGGGATGCAATATGCAAGCCAAAATAGCATTATGGGTTGGGAAAGAAATTAATCAGGAAGCTCAGCAGAGCGTCCCTGTTCTAATAGGCATTCCGGGGGTTATATCCGCCGGCGGATGCAAATCAGGGTGATATCATCCGATTGGTCTGCACCGTCCTGGAATTTGAGCACATCCTCTCGAATGGCCCGGATGATCCACTGGCTCGGCCGGGCGGCTACCGCTTTTGCGGATTCCGCCAGACGCAGCATGCCATAAAAATCTCCATCAGCATTATCCGCTTCCACAACCCCATCCGTATAGAGCAAAAGGGTATCGTTCTGTTCAATCTTCTGGGAGATCGCAACCCAGGCTGCGTTCTCATCAATCCCCAGCGCCATACCGTTGGGATTCAATTTCTGAAACCGATCATGCTCCTGGTCCCGGATGAGCAGCGGTGGATGGCGGCCTGCGTTGCAGTAGATCAGGCGGCCGTTGTCCGGCTCCAACACGCCATAGAAGGCAGTGATAAACATCTGGGCTCGGGCATCGCTCAACATCCGCTGGTTGGTCGCCTGCAGCACGGCAGCGGGATTCGTGGGATATTGGTGGGCATACGTCAAAAGCAACGTCCGGCCCAGCGCCATATACAGCGCCGCACCAAGGCCCTTGTGCGCGACATCAGCGATAATAATCCCCAGCCTGCCATCTTCCATTTGGAAGAAGTCAAAGAAATCTCCCG
>JAXHUD010000019.1:9605-23487 GCA_034189815.1 Chloroflexota bacterium | reverse complement strand
CGGCAGCCTCCCCGGGGACCCGCGTCATTGCGACCGACCGATCCCACGCAGCCCTCAAGATAGCCGCCCTGAACGCTGCCCGGTACCAACTGAATAAAATCCATTTCGTGCAAACTGATCTGCTCCTGGGACTGGACAGTCCTCTTGACCTGATCTGCGCCAACCTTCCCTACATCCCTACCGAGGTGTTGAATGGATTACCGCTGGCGCAGTGGGAACCCAGGCTGGCGTTGGATGGCGGCCCAGATGGACTCGACCTGATCCGCCGGTTGCTCAAGCAGGCGCGAACCCGGCTCGCTCCGGGCGGCAGGATGCTGCTAGAAATCGAAGCTACAACCGGGAAGGCCGCCCTTGCAGCCGCGCGAGAAGCCTTCTCCAATGCTCAAATCGAGTTACACCCTGACCTGGCGGGGAAAGCTCGCCTAATAGAGATTCGGAAAACCCAACCACCAACTGAATTAATTAAAAATCATCACATGACAATCGAATGAAAGGGAGAACGCCATGAGTGATTGGTTGCACTATCGATCACATTGGCGCAGAAACCCCCATCCTCGGGGCTTATCGCATGGGGAGGAAGCGCATTGTTACCTTCTGAACGGCGGCGAGCGCAGTCCTATTGAATACAACGCAGAGTATAGGGTATGCCCTTCTTTCTTAGCGGCTTCAGGGTGCTCCCGCAACCACTCGCAATGACAAGAAGATAATTAGCTAGTGGATAAATCCACTCGAAAATTCCCAAACCTGTAATAGAATAGAAGCATGCTCCAAACTGAACGGCTTCCCTTCGCTGATCCCAATGCCATTCCAACCGCAAAGCGCGTCATCGCCTCCGGCGGGCTGATCGCCTTTCCCACCGATACGATTTACGGCGTCGCAGCCGATCCCTTCAACCCCATCGCGATTCAACGCATTTACGAAGCCAAGGAGCGCCCGGAGACCAAAGCGCTGCCCGTCCTCATCGGGGAAGTAGCTCAGTTGGCCGAACTTTCCTCACCCATCACAGATAAGGTCGAGGCGATCACCCGGGCATTTTGGCCCGGCGCACTGACCCTGATCCTGACAAAAGTCCCTGGGCTCCCAGCCGAATTATCGCCCTATCCCACAATCGGCGTGCGGATGCCGGATCTGCCCGCCACGCTGGCGCTGCTGCGGGCGACAGGCCCCCTGGCCACAACCTCCGCCAATATCTCGGATGGGCCAAACCCAGTCAGTGCAGAGGATGTGCTCAATCAACTTGGCGGACGGATAGAACTGCTGCTGGATGGCGGCCCCACACCCGGGCCGATGGCCTCCACCGTGGTTGACCTGACCCAACCTGAAATGAAAATCCTCCGGGAAGGGCCCATCGCGCTTTCCGATCTCCAGGCCTGCTTGCCCAAGGACTGATCCATGGAAATTGAAACCAAAGACCTTAAGCTATCCTTTGCACCGCTTTCAGGCACGCTGAGCCTTCAGACCAGATCGAACCCGAAAGCAAGTTTCAAAGCCCGGATCGGCGCGAGCTTTGCTGCCGAAGGGAAACCACAATCCTTACTTGGGCCAGCCTGGTCTATCCTGGAGACGGAAGAACCCATCATCCGCGAACACCCCACCGGCCCAATCCGCCAGATCACAATCCATCTTGACACGACCCTGCCCGGCGTGCAGGTGATCCTGCGCTGTGCGCTTTCCATATCACAGGCCATGGCATTAATCCAGATGGAACTGCAAAATAAGAGTCCAAAAACCCTGCACGTCCGCCAATTAACGTTGTTGGATATTCGGAACGGCGACCTGCATTTCGGGGATAAGCCCATCACTGCGCCTACTTTTTACAGCAACGGCTGGCAGTCCTGGTCCGCAACGGGCGCCTATGTGCTGGGCGACAAACAACAGACTTCGATGCTAAAACGCTTGCAAAACCCCATGACCGTGAACCCGGGCACGCCGCAGCCAAAGCAGCGAAATACCTTCACGGGCGACATGTTCGGCCTGGTCGGCGACCGGGAAAGCAGGATTGGCCTGGTGGCTGGGTTTCTTTCCCAAAAAGCCCATTTCGGCAGCCTGGAGACCGTCTTTGCGCCTGAACCCTCCTTACGCATTTGGGCAAACGGCGACCGCACCCACCTCAAACCGGGGTGCAGTATGACGACCGACTGGTTATCTCTGGCCGTAACCGCTTTGGATGATCCCGAGCCCTTCGGCCCCTATCTGCAGGCCGTCACACAGACCCACGGGTTTCGCTCAACGGACCCTATCCCGGTCGGCTGGTGTTCCTGGTATCACTTCTACCAGGATATTGACCAGGAGAAAATCAACGCCAACCTGGATTCGGTGATTGAGCTCAAACCGGACGTACCGCTGCCGCTCTTCCAGATTGATGATGGCTTCGAGGCCAATCCCGGCGATTGGTTCGAATTTGTCCCTGGTTTTCCCAATGGCTTGAAACCCATCGTGGAGAAGACCGCGACCGCCGACCTGACGCCCGGTGTCTGGCTGGCGCCCTTCATCGTGCACCCCAAATCCAAACTGGCCGCCGAACACCCGGAATGGCTGTTGCGGGACGAAAACGGAAAACTCGTCCGTGCCGGCTTTGTTTGGAATTCGCTCACATTGGCGCTGGACCTCACCATCCCGGAAGCGTTGGATTTCGCCCGCGAGGTAATCCGGACTGCTGTCGAGGACTGGGAATTTACCTACCTAAAACTGGATTTCCTCTACACTGCCGCGCTGAAAGGGGAGTACAAAGACCCTACCAAGACGCGCGCAGAAGTCATCCGGATGGGGCTGGAAGCCCTGCGCGAGGCTGCCGGACCGGAGATCACCATGCTGGCCTGCGGCTGCCCACTGGGATCTGCCCTGGGCTTGTTTGAGGTCATGCGCATCAGCGCGGATGTCAGCGGCCATTGGGAACCGCATTTTCCACCCGTAAGCCCCCTATTGCGCAAGGAACCGCACATGCCCGCCGCGCGCAACGCGATCCACAATATCCTAACCCGCGCCCCCCTGCACCGCCATTGGTGGGTCAATGACCCGGACTGCCTGCTGGTGCGCCCGGATACGGACCTCACGTTGGCGGAAGTCCAAACCCTGACCAGCCTGATCGGCCTGACGGGCGGATCGTTGCTGCTCTCCGATGACCTCCCCGCACTGCCGGCGGACCGCCTTACGATGGTCAAAGCACTGCTGCCTGTGATTGACCAGCGTGCCCGGGTGATGGATTTATTCGACACCCATTTCCCCAAGACACTGCGTGTTGACCTAGACGGCCCGATCGGCCCCTGGCGCCTGCTGGCAAAATTCAACTGGGCGGATTCTCAGAAGGATCTGACCTTCTCGCTTGCCAATTTCGACCTGCCAGCGGATGAAATCTGGTGGTCGCGGGAATTCTGGACCGGTGTACTGGGTCAACTCGGGCCGAACACTCCCCTCACTTTCCGCGACGTCCCAGCGCATGGCGGCCGTGTGCTGGCGGTGCGCCCCTTCAACTCCAACCAACCCACCTATCTGGGTAGCGACCTGCACCTTTCGCAAGGGCAGGAAATCGCTGCCTGGGAGATTGGCGATGGCGAACTCGCCTTCAAATTCAAACTCGGCCGTCAGGCTGCAGGCCGAGTCTATTTCTATCTGCCCTGGACACCCGCAGGGGTCTGGCATCGGGACGAAATTCACTCACTCGAGGAACATGGGCTCGGGGTATACACCCTCGATTTGGAAGCTGTTGACGGTGCGACTTTTCAAATCAGGGGCTAGAAAATTAAGCCGATTCTGCTTCCTGGCTTAACTGCGTTGGGACGACTACGTCCTGCTCTTCTTACGGCTGCGCGACGACATCGGGGATTTCCATCTCAATCCGGCGTATATACCGGTTCGCAAATGCGATCCCAATGACGAGCAGCAAGAGGATCCCGCTTGAAATCAAGATCAAACCGATCCCGCGCCCTGGTCCCACGCCAATCCAGCGTCCGACAAAGGTATCTGCCAATGCACCGCCTTCTACCATGAGCGGATTGAAAACCTTGTCCGCCAGGACACCACTGAGCACGAAGGCCAACGGCATAATGGAACGTGAAATCATGCTGCGGGTAGCAAAGACCCGACCCCGAACATCCGGAGCGACTTTCAGTGCGAACAACCCAGAACTTGTGCTGGAACCAAAGGGGATAAAATATAACAATTGCCTTATCCTTTTCTGCCGCCCCATGGTCCAGGTTGTAGCGCCGAGCCTGCAAGGTCCGCAGAACACCATCCCGGGCGGCGTCTACTGTTGCGCTGACCACCCTTCCGATATTTTCCGTCCCATCCTCCGATGAATACAACATCAGATTATTTTTATCGTCAAAACTTTTTAGATCGTTAAAATCAATTTATCAAGGCGGGAATCAAAAAAAGCGCCCTGAACATCAGAGCGCTTTTGTTATTTGCGATAGATTCTTAATCCTCAGCCGATTTGATCTCTTCGACCTTGTTGGCTTGTTTCTTAATCTTCCGCTTGCGGATCAAGCGGATCAGGAAGTAAACGGCGGCACCCAGGGGGATCAGGAAGGGCAGGCAGTAGATGCCCAGCCAGATCAGACCATCAACAAGCTTCTGGCCGGTATTGATCAGGGCTTCCACGGCTTTCTTGACCGTCCCTTTTGGCTCCCAACCGGCGATCTCAATCGGCTGCAGTGATTCTTTGGCAATGATCTCAACCGTAATCGCAGACAGCGCAGCGGATTCTTCGAGATATTTCATCCGGCCTTTGACCGATTCAATCTCACCCCGGTAGTAGGTAAGCTCATCAAAAACATCCAGCACATCCTCAGTGTCCTGAGCCTGGTCCATCAGTTCAACCAGGGCGGCCTCCGCCGCCTCAAGGTTGCGCAGTCGGGATTCCAGGTCCGTATATTCAGCGGTCACATCCTGGCCCGAGACATTCTCGGAAAGCACATCCTCACTCGGGTCCGGCGTAAGACCCTTGATCTGGTCCATGATGGATTCAAGCTGCCCAGCCGGCACCCGCACCGTCAGGTTGGCATGCGGGATCTTTTGGCCTTTGGAGCCAGTTGACTGATAGGTGTTGGAGTTGACCACGAACCCGCCGGCGTTTTCGGCCATCGAAATCACCGAGTCCATCGCCTCAAGCGGGTCCATCACGGCGATCTGCATATTGGCGTTATAGATCACCATCCGCTGCTCGGCGCTGGCCAGTTCCCCGCTACCAGCCGTAAAACCGCGCGCTTCATCCATGCTTTCTTCCATCTCCATGGGCGCTTCTGCCGCCATTTCCTCACTAATACCATCGTAGTCCGCGGCAGGCATCGACATCTCCTTGTTTTGTTCACTTTGAGCCGTTGCGCATGCGCTGAAAAGAACGGTGGAGATCAAAAGCAAGCTTATCACGAACATTCTCTTCTTCATCATCTTCTCCTTTAATTTCTTTGTAGTAGTGATATTGCTTTTATTTTATACTTTAATGACGTGTTCTATTAACAAAAAGTTCCCCGAAGGTCATAATCTCACAATGGGGAACTCAACACAAGGCCTCCTTTTTTAAGACTTACCACCCTTCCCGCAGCCTGGCGGCGTGCCGTTGCGGCAGACCTGCGGCCAGGATTCGGTGTTGGACCTGTTCCACATCGTATGACACCCGATGATACTCAAAAGGCAAGTCAAGCGCATCATCATACACCAGGTATGACGATAAAGGGTTATGATCCCTGGGCTGTCCAACCGACCCCGGATTAAGGATGCTTTTCTGTTCCATCGAAAATGGCTCGTCCGGTGGCATCATATAGAGATGCGGAGAATCATTTTCCGTCTGATCCAAAGTGAAGACCGAAGGGATGTGCGTGTGCCCAATCAGGCAATAGTGGGTGTCGAAATGGGTCTTATTGTCGAGCGCCGTGGTGATATCCATCACGTATTCCCAAACAGGGCTGCGCGGGCTGCCGTGCACGAGTGTGAAAGGCTCGATCGTCAGCCGCTCCGGGCGCTCATCAAGCCAGACCCGATTCGCTGGCCTAAGCTGCGAATCAAGCCATTCCAACGAGGCGCGGGCTTCGAAATTAAACGCCGCAATATCAATCTCTCCCAAAATCGCAGCGTCATGGTTACCGCGAACGCACCGAATACCAGGCAGATCCCGGATTGTTTCAATACAGTCATTGGGGTCCGGGCCATAACCCACCATATCGCCCAAGCACCAAACGCGATCAAACGGCGCTGCATCTTCAAGCACGGCTTGCAGCGCCGTCCAATTCGCGTGAACGTCCGAAATGATCAGTGTTCGCATGAATTAAGGGAGATAAAAGTTGAACGTCCAGTTACCGGCATCCTGTGTTTCACCTGAATTGACGCCCATCAGCGCCATCCAGGTGTTGCCAGGCTTGAGCGGGAATGGATCCCCGTTCTGATCGAAGAACTGGATCGGCTGATCGCTGCTGGGCACAGCCCAAGTCACCTCGAAGGCCTCTCCATCTCGAAAGACCACGGCGCGACGACCGGCTGTATTGCCCCACAAATCGATATCGTGCATCGCAGCGGTGTATTCGGTGTAATAGGCATACAGCACAACGACATTGGAAAACGCCAATTGTTCATCCGTATTGCGGTCTACCAGGGGGATCATCTCAGGGTTGACACTGTCGCCATCATCAATCCACCGCAGGTATTTCCCGGAGCGCGCATCGTAGCGCCATTCCCCGCGGTTCAGGTTGGAATAGAGGATCAGTGTGTCTAAACCGGGTACGCCGCCAGCGGGCGCCTCGGGATCGAAGGCCATCCCATCCAAAGTGAATTGGCGGTTTTCCACCCCGCGCTGGTTGGAAAGCTCGGTCATGGCTTCAGAGTTCGCGAAGACGCTGGTGACGATATGACGGCCATCATCACAGATCGCCGGGCAGACATTGCCCGTGCCGGAGATGGCCCGGTTTCCCAGGATGTCCACGATCTTGGCATAGATGGTCTCATACGCACTCTGGAATCCCAGGATCCCCTGGTACATGTTGACCAGTTGCGGGTCCACCAAACGTCCGGAACGCACCGGCCCGATCTGATCGGCATTTTCGCCATAATACAGCGCGATAAACCGGTTGCTGCCGTAGCCGATGTAATATTCAAAAACGATATCGGCAGCGGAAAGCCCCGCGTGCGGTCTGCCCGAAGCGGGATAATTGGCGACCTTGACGAAAACCGGTCGCCGGTCTAAATTTTCAGGATTTTCCACCATCAATCCCGTGAGCGGGTTTACACCATCCGGGAAATCGGATGGCCCCACAGGTCCAAGTGCGGGTTCCTGAGTGGGGGTTGCCATCGCGGTCGGTTCCGGGGTGTTGGTCGCAGGGATTTGGGTGTTTGTGCTCTTGGGCATGGCCGCCATTGTTTGAGCGGCTAAGGTGCCGGCCTGTTCAACTTCAGAGAGACCGGAGGTATTACAGGCGGATAGGACAAGGGTTAATAAGCATAACACGAGCCAGGTTGTGTGGTATTTTGAATTTTTCATATGTCACCTCCAGAGCCAATTTTACCGCACTTGCCTGAATCCGGATTAAATATGGAAAATTTGGGTTATTTCCCACATGATTTGAATATTTCAAAAACGAGACATTCCGTACCCCATATCAGCTCCCCCTGGAGTATGGTTTTTATGGTGGATTTGCGTTATTGGGATACAACCCACGCGACGCCCCAAATGGTTACAAACGAACGCAGTGCCTCACCCCTTGGCCTGCGCCACAACCCCCGCGACCAGATCGAAGCGGTTGAAGGAGGGGACCAGATAAATGCCCTGGAAATGCTGCTTTACTTCCTCCACCAATTCCAGCGCAATCCTCGCCCCTTCGGCGTTCATATCCTCCCCTGCCTTTGCCATTCTGTCCTGAATGGACTGCGGGATGGTGATTCCGGGCACCTCATTATGCAGGAAGCGGGCATGCCGGTCTGTCACCAGCGGCAGAATGCCTGCCAAAATCGGTTTTTCCAGCGGGCCATATTGATCTTCATATCGTTTGAGGAAGGCCAGGGCCTCCTCAACGTCGAAGATGGGTTGGGTCATGAAGAAGTCCGCGCCGGAACCCAGTTTCTTGCGCAAAATCCGAATCTGACGGTCCGGGTCCTTGGGTGAGAGGTTCAGTGCTGCGCCGACGAAGAACGTGGTCGGTTGGCCGATCTCACCACCGGCATGGTCCACCCCCGCGTTGAAACCTTCCTTGATCAGCCGGATCAGACCGGTCGGCACCAGGTCATAGGAATCATTAGCATCCGGGTAATCTCCGATTGCAGTTGGATCGCCCATGATCACAAACACATTACGGATATTGATGGCGTGCGCCGCCAAAAGGTCACCCTGCACCCGCAGCAAATTGCGCCCCCTGGTTGGGAAGTGCAGCGTGGTTTCGACGCCAAAATTGGATTGGATCAGGTCACAGACGGCCCAGGGGCTCATGCGCATACGCGCTCGGGGGCTGTCGGCCACGTCGATTACGTCTGCGCCGGCATCCGCCAGCAGCGACGCGCCGGCCATCAGCTTGTGCGTGGAAAGCCCTCTGGGTGGGTCCACTTCCACAGCCACTGCGAACTCACCAACCGCCAGTTTCTGGGCCAGTTTGGAGGGCGTTTCGGCAGGCTCAATTTCTGCAGCCGGGGCAGTCGACAAAACCTGGACCCGCGCCGCGCCGATATCTTCCGGCGCCTCGGCAATCGCCTGCGTCATCACGGCGATATGCGCCGGGGTGGTGCCGCAGCAGCCCCCGATCACATCAGCGCCGGCCTGCCAGAAAGACAACGCGTAATCATGGAAGTATTCCGGTCCGGCCGGGTACATGATCCTGCCCCCCACCCGGGCGGGGAAGCCTGCGTTGGGCATGATGGAAAATTTCCCACCGGGGACGGCTTCCTTCATGCGCTGCAAGATCCGCAATAGCTGGACGGGACCGCCGGAGCAGTTCACCCCAATCACATCCACTCCGTACCCGGCCATCTGCTCAGCCACTTTGCGGGGCGTATCCCCCAGCAACGTGCGCCGGTCCCGGGTGAAGGTCATGGAGGCGATCACGGGCATGCTCTTAGCCACCGCGTGCACAGCTCGAACAGCCTCGCGCACAGCATAGAGATCGACCATCGTTTCAATCAGGATCAAATCCACTCCGGCTTCAGCTAGCGCCTGGATCTGCTCCTCATAAATCTCGAAGGCTTCCTCCGGCTGGATGTGGCCGAAAGGCGCCAGCGGCAGACCCAAAGGACCCACATCCCCAGCAATCAATACGTCCTTAAAGGAAGCATCCACCACCCGTCTGGCTAACTGTACGGCGGCGGTGTTAACTTCCGCCACGCGGTCGTCCAGGCCGTGCCGCTCCAGTTTGATCCGATTCGCGCCAAAGGTGTTGGTTTTGATGACTTCCGCACCGGCATCGATATATTCCCGGTGGATTTCAGCGACCGTAGCCGGATTGAGTAAATTGAGTTCATCGAAACAAGCATCAATCTCCACACCGCGCCCGTGCAACAGCGTACCCATTGCGCCATCAGTGACAATCGGGCGGGGAGACTGGTTTAGTCGTTGAATAAATCGGCGGTCGTCTTTGTTCATTTTATTTTCCAATTTGTCAATCTTTAAGTAGTTGTTCAACACGGCTGGTACCGATATTGAAATATTTCGCCTCAGGATGGTGAACGATGATAGCGGCCGTGGACTGTTCGGGGATAAGTTGGTAGGCCGACGTGAGGCTCATACCCAACGCCGATTCAGCGGGCAAAAGCTGGAACACTTTCTGATGGTCTTCCAGTTCGGGGATGGCCGGGTATCCCCAGGAATAGCGCTTGCCCCGGTTTTCGGCCAGGTTCAGCTCCCGGCGGATGTGCGCATGCAGGTAATTGGCCGTGGCTTCCGCCATCTGTACGGCCAACCCATGCAGGAAATATCCTTCAGTATATTCGCCCGCTTCTTGCAGCGCTTCAAACCGTTTTGTGGCCTCACGCCCCACCGTGACGATCTGGAATGCAACCACATCCATCGTACCGCTCTCCCTGGTTGCGAAATAATCCGCTAAGGACAGATTCCGCCCACCTTCCTGACGGGGGAAGTCAAATTGCTGCAGAACAGCAGGTTCATCATCTTTCAGGCTGTCCGGGTCATAGACCAGGAGCGAATCGCCCTCAGATTGACAAGGCCAGTAACCGTAAACGCCCTGCGGTTTCAACCAGCCTTCCCTTTCAGCATCCTTACGCATGCGCGCCAACCGGGTCTCAAATTCCGAGTTCAATTGCTTCCATTCCTCACCATGGGTATTTTTGGCGCCCCAGGAGAGCCGAAACAACTCATTCAGCGCCAAATGTTCGCCCACCATAGCCAAAGGCATATCCTTGACCACCTTTGGTCCCCAATGCGGCGGAACAGGCAGTGTTTCAACAGGTTTCACGCCTGTCTTCCTGGCATTGCGGTGTCGCCGGCGTTGCGGGGTGAGTTCGCGCCCCAGCTCGTAATCCGCTGCCTTTTGCATTTCTTCGATGAGTGCGCCGCGTTTCTCAGGGTTCTTCAGTGAGTCCATGGTCGCAAGTCCCTCAAAGGCGTCCTTGCAATAGAACACACCCGGCTCATAGTAATGCCCGGATTCGGTTAATAAGATCCGCTTACCGAAGCGCGGATTGATCGCTGCGCCGCCCACCAACACCGGGAAAGATAATTCCCGCCGGTCGAGTTCATTCACGATTAGCGGCATTTGTTTGCTCGTCGAGACCAACAAAGCGCTCAGACCGATCGCATCGGCCTTCTCTTCCACCGCCCGGGAAATGATGGTCTCCGCCGGGACCTGTTTGCCGAGGTCCACGACCGTATAGCCGTTATTGGAAAGGATCGTCTTGACCAGGTTCTTTCCGATGTCATGCACGTCGCCATACACGGTCGCCAGGACCAGTTTACCCTTGGTAGAGCCCTCCTTCTTCTCCAGGAAGTTCTCCAGGTAACCCACCGCCACCTTCATCACCTCAGCGCTCTGAAGCACGAAGGGCAAGATCAGTTCCCCCGCCCCGAATTTGTCTCCTACGTCCTTCATCGCTGGCAGCAGGACTTCGTTGAGGATTTCCACAGCGGTCTCGGAGGTCGGCCGATCCGGGTCGCGGTTGAGGATTATATCGATATCCGTTTCCACATCCGCCTTATGTCGGTGCAGAATGCGCCAATGCAGGCGCTCTTCGGGCGTCATCGCTTCCAAATCAACGCCGCCGTCCTTTTCATCATCGCCGGAATCTTTGATATCTTCAAAATAAGCGATCAAGCGTTCCAATGCTTGTGCATCCTTATTGAAGATCAGGTCCTCGGCCAGTTTACGTTCTTCCTCTTTGATCTCAGCATAAGGTTTGATATGTGCGGGGTTGACAATCGCCATATCCAGCCCGGCATCAACGGCATGATGCAGCATCACACTATTGAGCACCGCCCGCGCCGGACGGGAAAGCCCAAAGGAGACATTACTCACACCCAACGAGGTCAACACACCGGGCAGCTCGGATTTGATCTGCTTGATGCCCTTCAAAGTCTGCACCGCCGAATCCTGTAGATCCGGGTCACCGGTCGCCAGGGTGAAAGTCAGGTCATCATAGACCAGGTCACCCGGCTTGAGGCCATGTTGATTGACCGCCAGGTCGTAAATCCGCTTGGCGACCTCGAGCTTATGCTCGGCCCGTTTAGCCATGCCATTCTCATCAATGGTCAGCACAATCACGGCTGCGTTGAAACGCCGCGCCAGGGAGAATATCTTGCCGGCTTTCTCCGGTCCGGATTCAAGATGCGTGGAGTTGATCAGGCTGCGGCCGGGGTTGGCCTCCAATGCAGCTTCGATGACGTCAATTTCTGTCGAGTCGATCACCAGCGGCACCGGTACGGCATTCGCCAGCCGTTTGACCAACTTGCGCATCAACTCGTCCTCATCATCTCGCTCGGTCAGCGCCGCACAGACGTCCAGGCCGTGTGCGCCGTTGTCAACCTGGGCGCGAGCCATCTCCACGATTCCGTCGTAGTCTTCAGCCATAATCAAGCGTTTAAATTTTTTAGAACCCTGGGTGTTGAGCCGTTCCCCGATCAGGAAAGGCGCGGGCACCTGCCGCATCGCCACCGCTTGTACGGGAGAGGCCAGCATCGGCTCCTGCTCTGGCCGGGGTGGTTTGGTCCGGTTCCGGTCCAAACCCTGGTCAATCAATTGGATATGGTCCTCGCGTGTCCCACAACAGCCGCCCACCACCCTGACGCCGTATTCCGCCACAAACTCCAACATCAGATCAGCGAAAGGCTGCGGCTCCATGGGGTAGACCGCCTCGCCATCCACGTTCAAAGGCAAACCGGCATTAGGAATACAGGAGACCGGCAAATTAGAATTCTCAGCCAGATAGCGGATGGGCTCGCGCATATAATCCGGTCCGGTGGAACAGTTCAGGCCGATCACGTCAATGCCCATTTCTTCCAAAATCACCCTTGCAGCGGCGATATCCGTCCCCAACAACATCCGGCCGGTGGTGTCCAACGTTACCTGGGCCTGGATGGGAAGCACTTCTCCCGTTTCCTCAAAGGCTGCCTTGATCCCCTGGATCACGGCTTTCACCTCCAGAATGTCCTGCGAGGTTTCAATCAGCAGCAAATCTACGCCGCCTTCGATCAATCCAACGGCCTGTTCACTGAAAATTTTCGCCAGATCATCGAAGGCGATGTTCGACATCTCTGGGTCTTCGGTCGATATCAGTTTCCCGCTGGGGCCCATTGAGCCCGCCACGAAGCGGGGTTTCTCCGGCGAGCTGTATTCCTCAGCCAGGCCATGGGCCAGTTCCGCCGCAGCCCGATTGATCTCCAGTACCTTGTCACCCAATCCAAACTCCGTCAGCGTCAGCCGATTGGCGCGGAAGGTATCCGTTTCGATCACGTCCGACCCGGCTTCGAGGAAGCTGCGATGGACCTTTTCGACCGCGCTCGGTTTGGTCAGCACCAGTACATCGTTGCAGCCAGCCGTGCGCTCGCCACCGAAATCCTCGGCGGTCAGGTTTTGCCGGTCAAGGTTTGTCCCCATCGCGCCATCGAAGAGCAGCACGCGTGAATCCAGCGCGTCCAGATAACGCCGATTAGTGAATGACTTGGTCTTCGATGTCGTTGCATTTTCAGCCATAAACGGTCCTTCCAGGCAAGCTATTGCCCAGTACCTGCCAGTTGTCTCATTAAAACAAGCGCCTCTCATAGGATGAGAGGCGCATGATACCTGTTGGTAACTCCACCTCATCTTCCAGATCCACCCGCTTACGGGGGCTGCCGGAATTAGCACCTGCGAATACTGATCGTGGTTGCCGAGGTTTCACCGGGCCGGTCCCTCCACCTCTCTCGATGAGTTTCCAATCAGACAAAGTCTATCACATTCAAAGGTGAAAGTCAATTTGAGGGAATCGATTTGAGGGAATTGATGCAGCCAACTCCGCTTCAATTTGGGAATTTGTTTGCTTCGTTAGCAATGACAAATCACAGTATGCGTTATCGTTTTTATCCCAAAGGACATTTCACCATCCTAAGAAAACAGCCTTCCGGGGTGCGGACTTCAGCCCACACCCCCAATCTTCCTTATATATTTACTTGCTCCAAAACATGTTTGCTCCCACACCCAAAACTTTACTGTTTTTATAAAAAGCCGTAATCAACCCCACTACAAATAGATAATTGCCTTAGGACACGTAATGTCGTATCAGTGGGTTGACAAACCCACTCTCCATCTTTCCCCCATCACCTCTCCTTTCTCCCCGCAAATCCAAACCCCCGCAAATACTCCAGGACGTCTTCCAATGCCGCCTCTGGCGACTGGGCAATGTCCACCGTAAAGGCGTCCTCAGGTTTCTCAAGCGTATCAAATTGACTCTGCAGGAGCGCTGGTGGCATATAATGACCATCGCG
>JAXHUD010000019.1:0-9505 GCA_034189815.1 Chloroflexota bacterium | reverse complement strand
GGACGTCTTCCAATGCCGCCTCTGGCGACTGGGCAATGTCCACCGTAAAGGCGTCCTCAGGTTTCTCAAGCGTATCAAATTGACTCTGCAGGAGCGCTGGTGGCATATAATGACCATCGCGCATTTCCATGCGCTTTCGGATAAGATCATAACTCCCCTTGAGATAGATGAAATGGACCTGATCTGCATCCACCCGGAGCCGCCGGCGGTATTTCTCCTTGAGCGCTGAGCAGGCTATCACCCCCGATTCTCCTTTAATTATTCCATCTTTTATGATATCTACGAGGGCCCCTAACCATCCCACTCGGTCATCATCATTTAGCGGAACTCCTCGCGACATTTTTTCAACATTCGCCGGGGAATGGTAGTCGTCCCCCTCATAATAAGGGACGTCCAACGCTTCCGCCGTCATTTTTCCTAGTGTCGTCTTGCCGCATCCCGCGACGCCCATAAAGATGAAGAACATTATCCCTTACCTCTTATCAGTGGATCGCTCATAAATAATAAGCCACCATGGCCAGGTCGACTACTAGAATAAAGAAGCAAAACCTTGAAAACTTTTATCCCCGCCGCAAGCGGGCGGGGCAATACAAAATTTTCTCCTTCGGATCAGGTTTTGCCTTACCCATTGAACCCACGCAGCAAGCTGCGAGTTATTCTGCTCCGCAGAATAACGATCAAATCTTCTGTACTTACCTTTACATAAAACCGCCATATTAGTAAACTAACGAGCCAATTAATAGTTGTCTGTCACCAAAACCCGTGACATTCGAGAATTGGGAGGAGCGCCCAGCTGCCCTTTCATGAAATAGCATTACCACAATACCAGCTTGTTTCCACTACACCTGCAAAACGCGCTTGATCACTTCCATAATAATCCCAGGAACTTCCTGTACAACCTATCCGGCCAACACTTTGAGTACACCCTGCGCCGTCCCAAAACCTGGCCCATCGGGAATATTAAAAATTTGACCATAAAACGCTCCTACCAGACCGATTTCCTTGCGGACAGATTCAAGGTCTATCAAGTGGCCAATCAGAACAATATCGGCCAAATTCTCTGCAGCGGCGGCATTGATCGCGATCACAGCGATGACCTGTGCCACCAGCCGTACCAAGCCCGCAGCCAGGTTCTCCCGCGAGAAATCATCCCCGTGGCCCAATTTCCCCAGATTCACGGCATTAGCCTCCGCCGGCAGCCGACCTACATGTCCACCAACGGCTTCCGTGAGCATAATATCTACGGCAGCGGCGTCTCCTGCCAGGGCTAATTGATCAATCTCAGCAGCATCATCCGTGCCCAGGATCAATTTCGCCAGGCCCAGCAAGGTCCCACCGCCAACGGCGGAGCCCGTCACGTGATGCACGTCGCGGCCTCGGGCCGCTACCATCGCGGTCCCGGTACCGGCGCTAACGACTAACGCGGACTCGAGCCCTGCCAGCGCCAGGCCACCCATGCCGACGGCCAGCATCTCATCCACTTTGCGAATAGGATATCCATCCACAACATCAGGCAGGTCGCGATAACGGCCACCCGTCACGCCGATCGTTATGCCCGATTCCAGTGATTCTGGAATTTCCGCCAGCGCCTGCCGGATCTGGCCTTCGGCAGTACCAGCACTATTCCGCAGCATTGTAAATTTCAAACCCTCGTCCGTCTCAACAACGAGGTCAATATTGGTCATGCCGATGTCGATCCCAATTTTCTTTGTTTTCATTGCCATCTCCAATTTGTATATTCAGGACGATTTTACCCTAATCAAAAAGTAAAACGAGATCCTCTTCCACATTGAACGGTATTTCGTCATGTCACTTGCGCTGCGCAGCACATGACCTCTACATTTCGTATAATTATCTACAACCACTTACAAACACAAGAACTCGTCGAAGGGGCAGCCACAGTAGGCCGCCCCTGTACGATCTCACCACAGATACCCTGACAAAATAAAGAAAAACTGAAACCAGAAAAATATGGTATGTCCGATGTGTGGTATATGACCCACACTCCCCACCATGAATTGAACGACACGGGAATAATGCGTTACAATAAGAAATTAAGGAACCTATTATGAAAAAAGGCATCTTTAATTTCATCCGCCGCATCCTACCCCTCTCAATCTTCCTGACGATTGTGGGTTGGGTCGGCTTGTTGCTGACTATTCGCTCCACCGTCCCCACCCTTGGCCCGCGTTGGTTGTTTTTCTTCCTGGGTGTACTGGCGCTGACTGGTCCTTCACTGCCCATTGTCTATTTCCTCAACCAACGCTTCCCCAGTGACCCACCCGTAGAGGATATGGTCATCCTGCGGCAAGCGCTTTGGGTGGGCGTCTTTGGCAGCACCGTCGCCTGGCTCCAACTGGGCCGGATGCTGACCACCGGGCTCGCGCTGATCCTGGCCGGTGTCTTCGTGCTGATCGAATTCCTGCTGCGTCTGTTCGAACGCAGCCAATGGAACCCTAACCGCTAATCCTGAACCATTCTCGCACTCTAAATTTATGTCAACTCTGAGCCAACTTCCCTCCATCAACGACCTCCTCCTCCACCTGGATCTCAAAGAGACACTGGAGAACTTCGGCCGTCCTTTCACATTAATGGCCCTCAACGCCGTCCTGGATGACATCCGAAAAACAGCGCTCGAAGAAGACGAACCCATCCTGCCTGATGATGAAATCATCAAATCCACCCGCGATCTGTTAAATATCTGGACAGCGCCTGCCCCGCTGACAGTGATCAACGCCACCGGCGTGATCCTGCACACCAATCTGGGACGCGCACCGCTCAGTGAGGCCACCCGCCGGGCGATCAGCGTAGCCGCTGGCGCCTATACAAACCTTGAATTCAACCTGGAGACCGGCAAGCGCGGCAAGCGGTCGATGCACGCTGCCAGCCTGCTCTCGAAGGTCACCAAGGCCGAATCCGGTTTCGTGGTCAACAACAATGCCGGCGCAGTGCTGCTGGCACTCTCGGCGCTGGCCGGGGGAAAGAACGTCGTGGTCTCCCGCACCCAATTGGTCGAGATCGGCGGCGGATTCCGCATCCCGGATGTGATGCGCCAGTCCGGCGCCAACCTGCTGGAGATCGGTACCACCAATCGGGTGCATCTTTATGACTTTGAGAACGCACTCGAAAACCAGGAGATTGCATTAGTCCTGATCGCGCACCATTCCAACTTTAAGGTGATCGGCTTCCACAGCGAACCCGGTTTGGATGAGATCGTCCAGCTGGCCCACCGATATGAAGTGCCCGTCGTGCATGACATCGGCTCCGGCGCACTGCTGGATACCGCTGATTACGGCCTGGCGCACGAACCCACCATTCAGGAATCACTGGGCGCTGGCTGCGACCTGGTCTGCTTCTCAGGGGATAAGCTCCTTGGCGGTCCGCAGGCCGGAATCATCATCGGTCGGGAAGACCTACTTGTCCCAATCCGAAAGCACCCCCTCGCGCGGGCACTGCGTGCGGGTAAACTGACCCTCTCGGGAGTCAATGCCAACCTGCTGCACTACCTGAAAGACGAAGCTGAGTCCGAGGTCCCGATCTGGCGCATGATCGCAACGTCGCAGGAAGCGCTCAAAACGACCGCAGAGAACTGGCGTGAATATCTCGGCGCCGGCGAGGTCATCCAGGGGCAATCCACGGTGGGCGGCGGCAGCCTGCCTACTGAAGAACTGCCCACAGTTCTGTTGGCGCTTTCCCTTCCCAAGCCAAATCAGGTCCTGCGTCACCTGCGGAACGCACGCATCCCCGTGATCGCCCGCATCGAAGACGACCTTGTGCTGCTGGATCCCCGGACCGTACTGCCCGACCAGGAGGCTCCTTTGCTGCGGACGCTGCGGGAAGTGTTGGAGAAGCGGGCCGCGTGAAGTAAACTTAAGCCGTTAAATCACAATCTGGTATTTTCAAGGTAACAACATCATGAAATCTGATCTCGAACAACTCCTAAGGGACCATAACGCGGACGCCCTTTGGGTTACCGGCCCGGCGCAGCATAACCCGGCGATGGTCTACCTGACCGGCGGCGGACATATGACCCAGGCGGACGTCATCAAACCTGCAGGTCAGCCTACACTGCTTTGTCATGTCCCAATGGAGCGTGATGAGGCTGCCAAGACCGGCCTGGCGACCCTAAACACCACTGAATTCCCAATGAAAGAACGGCTCGCCGAGGCCCAAGGTGACCGCCCGACGGCCCAAGCTCTGCTCTATAAGAAGATCTTCGAACGGCTTCGACTGACCAAAGGCAAAGTGCTGCTTTACGGCCGGACGGATTTCGGCAAGCATTACGCCATCGTGCAAAAACTGGGAGAACTCCTGCCGGGGCTCAGTTTCACCGGCGACCTGGATGATGCAGTCCTGCTGCAGGCGATGGCTACAAAAGATGCAGACGAGATCGAACGCATCCGGGCGATGGGCAAGGTCGTCGTAGACGTCGTATCACGGACAGCGGATTTCCTCACCTCCCACGACCTCCAGGATGAGGTTCTGGTCAAAGCCGATGGCGCCCTGCTCACCGTCGGCGATGTGAAAGGCCAAATCAACCTTTGGCTGGCGGAACTGGGCGCTGAAAACCCCGAAGACACCATTTTCGCCATCGGCGCGGATGCGGGCGTCCCACACAGCAGCGGCACGCCCAGCGACCCCATCCAGCTTGGGAAAACGATCGTCTTCGACATATTTCCCTGTGAAAAGGGCGGCGGCTATTTCTATGACTTCACCCGAACCTGGTGTCTGGGCTACGCCCCTAAAGCGGCACAAACGCTCTACGACCAGGTCAAATCTACCTATGACCAGTTGGTTTCAGAGCTTAAAACTGGCGAAAATGCAGCGACGTTCCAAGACCGGACCTGCCAAGTTTTCGAAAACCTGGGTCATGCCACCGTACGGCAGGACCCCAGCATATCTTCAGGCTACGTCCATTCGCTGGGCCACGGTGTGGGCCTGAACATCCATGAAAAGCCCTGGTTCAGCCGCCCCGATGACGCCTCCAACGCCCTGGTTCCCGGTTCCGTTTTCACCGTTGAACCCGGTCTTTACTACCCTGATAAGGGCATGGGTGTTCGTCTGGAAGACACCTATTACGTTACAGAAAACGGGCAGTTCGAGCGTTTCGTGGACTATCCTATGGAACTCGTCCTCCCGATGAAAGAGAGGGAATAACCTTATGGCGCTTCCCAATGCACGGATCCTTGGTATCGAATCCTCTTGTGACGAGACGGCCGCCTCGGTCGTCAGCGACGGGCGGGTGATCCATTCCAGCGTCGTCGCCAGCCAGATGGACCTGCACGCCCAATATGGCGGCGTGTTTCCGGAACTGGCTTCCCGTGAGCATGTCAAGGCCATTTACGCCACCGTGGAGCAAGCGCTCCAACAGGCACACCTGGCCATTCAGGACATCGACGCCATCGCCGTCACACGCGGTCCCGGCCTGGCCGGATCGCTGGTCGTGGGCGTGAACATGGCCAAAGGCCTGGCGCTGGCAACAAATAAACCCTTGATCGGGATCAATCACCTCGAAGGCCATATCTATTCCGCCTGGCTCTACCCCGCCAACACCACGCCCCATCAGGCTCCCCGGTTCCCACTACTGGCTTTGCTCGTCTCCGGCGGGCACAGCGAACTGGTGCTGGTCAAAGACCATTTACAATACCAACGCCTGGGCGGCACACTGGACGATGCCGCAGGCGAAGCTTTCGACAAGGTCGCCAGGCTATTGGACCTCTCCTATCCCGGCGGCCCCGCCATCCAAAAAGCCAGCCACAGCGGCAACGCAACAGCCTTCTCATTCCCCCGGGCCATGATGGATGGCGCCTGGGATTTCTCCTTCAGCGGCGTCAAGACCGCCGTCTTGCGCATGACTGAATCCCTTCGGGAGCAGGGACGCAGTCTGCCCATCGAGGACCTGGCCGCCAGTTTTCAGGCCGCCGTGGTAGACGTCCTGGTTGATAAGACCCTGATGGCAGCGGAAGAATACGATGTCCAGGAGATCATCGTAGCCGGTGGTGTCTCGGCCAATAAACGCCTGCGGGAAAGGATGATGGCGGAGAGCAAACGCCCCGTGCATATTCCCCCGCTCTCGCTCTGCACCGATAACGCCGCTATGATTGCCGGCGCAGGCTACTATCATTACAGCCGGAACGATTTCTCAACCGAGGACTTCGACGTCCTCCCGACCTGGCCGCTATCCTGAATGACCGCCAATGTAACCACCACACCCCCAAACGCATCTAATGAATGAAAACACAACACAAAAACCGGTTGACCTGAATGCCCTCCGTGAGGGCGACAAACAAGCCTTTGCGGACATGGTCCAACAGAACTCGGACCATGTTTATCGGCTTGCCCTCAAGATGACGGGGAACCCCCAGGACGCCGAGGATGTCATGCAGGAGACCTTCATCAAAGCCTACGACCATGTGGCCGGGTTTGAAGGGCGCTCCAAGCTTTCTACCTGGCTTTACCGGATTGCCACCAACGAAGCGTTGATGTTGCTGCGCAAGCGCAAGAAAAGCACCAAACACATCGAGGAAGGCTTTGAAACCGATGACGGCGATGTATTGCCCGTCCAGATCGTCGATTGGTGTTGTCTGCCGGAAAAGGAATTGATGTCCTCCGAATCCCAGGACCGGCTGCGGGATGCCGCCCTGACTCTATCGGACGCCAACCGGGCCGCGTTTTTACTGCGGGATGTGGAAGGTCTCACAACCCGGGAAGCGGCTGAAGCCCTGGATATCAGCCAATCGGCGCTGAAAGTCCGTCTGATGCGGGCCAGGATGCAGCTTCGGGAAGAATTGAGCGAATATTTTGCCAGTCGGATGGCAAAGGAGCAGATCTGATGCATGAGCACGACATGGAATGTCAGGATATTGTTAAGAACCTGAACGGCTATATTGATGGAGAGTTGGATTCCGAATTATGCAGCCAACTGGAAACCCATATCCAATCCTGCCCAAAATGCCAGGTCGTCGTGAATACGCTCAAGAAAACTATCCATCTTTATCAAGTGGATGGCGAACAAACAAGTCTGCCGGAAGACGCACGCAAGCGATTATATGCCTGCCTTGATCTGGAAGACTATGTCGAAAAAGACTGATCGGACACAACCCTCTCAACCGGAGGCACTTGAAACACCCGACAGATCCGCACGGACCTGCGAACTGCACCCAGGCAAGAGCCTGCACCCCGGGAAGCTTTGCCCCCGGTGCGGCGAGGGAAAAATCGATTACAACGGATTGCTGCACCTGGTCTGCCCCGTATGCGGATTGACAGAGGCAGGCGCCTGCACCTGATAACCGAAAACACCGGCCTCCGTGCGAGGCCCTCTTAGAAAGGAAAAGAAATTATGAATGCAAAAGTCGTCTGGAAAGGGAACATGGCCTTCACTGGGACGAACGATGATGGGTTCCTGCTGCCGCTAGATGCAAAGAAAGCCGTGGGCGGTCACGACATGGGCTTCCGCCCGATGGAACTCTTCGCGGTCGGTCTGGCCGGATGCACGGGAATGGACGTGATCTCGATCTTGAAGAAAAAACGTCAGGACGTCACCGAATTTGAGGTGTCGACCGATGTAGAACGCGCCGAGCAACACCCCAAGGTCTTCACGAAGATCGGATTACACTATGTCGTTACAGGAAATGACATTGATCCGGATGCTGTTGAACGAGCCGTGGAACTATCCGAAACCAAATACTGCGGCGCTCAGGCCATGCTGCGGACAACGGCTGAGATCACCCATACCATCACGATCAAATCAGCCGATTAAAACACACACACTTCATTCAGCCTCAACACTCACCGGATGATGTTCAGTTTCCTGATCAGAATCCGGTAAATTTGTTTCCACTTGTCTGATAGTTTGCGAAAGCATCCCTGCAAGGCCCACAACGGCTACCAACAAACCGCTGATCGCGATCATCATCGAGAAGCCCGCACCCGGACCGGTGCCAAACAGCCCCCCAAACAACCGGACGCCCCACCCCCCTGAACTGGAAAACGCCGGCTCAAAGACTTTGTCACCCAACCAACCAGATAGTCCCATCGAGACAGGAATGGTGATTTGGGCGATGAACCGCCGGACGGCGAAGACCCGGCCCTGCTGTTCGGGCGGGACTTTCTTTTGCCAGAGCGCCTGGTTGCTGCCATTGATCGTGGGCATGAAGAAGGCCAGCAAGAAAACGGACAACATCCAAACCCAGGGCTGCCCGCTGATGCCCATCAAAAAACGCCCCAGCAATCCGTTCAAAACCCAGCCGATCAGGATGCCGTTGACCAGCCTTTTCGGACCACCCCAGATCATCAGGAAGACGCCTCCCACCAGCCCGCCGACTGCGGCGAAGGATTCGACAAAACCCAACACCTGGGCATCGCCGGTTCGGGCCAAAACCATGGGGGAGAGCACGGCCCAACCGATCACTGTCATAAAGTTCGCACAGAAAAAAACCATCTGCAATCCCAGCAGGCCCGGTCGGGAGAAAATATAGCGGAACCCAAAGATCACATCCTGCCAAAATTGCTGGAAGGAAGCTTGGATCTTTTTGACCTCCGGTTGAGGGATGACGACAAGCAGCAAAGAGGTGATGGCAATCAGGAAAGTCGCCATGTCGATGATCAAAATACCCTGCACACCAATCACGCCAATCAAAGCGCCAGCCAGAACGGGGCCGACGATGTTGGACAAACTTTCCACCATGCTGATCATCCCGCTGGCGCGGCCGTAGTGCTCTTTGGGGATCATCAGCGTGACCGCGGCAGAATAGGCCGGCCACTGAAATGCCTGGAAAGCGCTGGCAAAAGCCGTGGTAGCGTAAATATGCCAAATTTCCAAATTGCCCGATAAATAAAGAATAAAAACAACAACGGAAGCGATTACGGCGCCCAGGTCACTGAGCATCATCACCAGTTTACGATTCCACCGATCGACCAACACACCAACCAGCGGCGTCGCGATGATTAGCGGCGCGTAGGTGAAGACCCCCACCAACGCCAACGCCTGTGCGGAGCCGGTCTTTTCCCAGGCCCAGATCCCCAGGGCGAAACTGGTCATCAAAGACCCCGCCATCGACAGGAACTGGCCTATCCAAATGACGACGAAGGCTTTGATATTTTTTAAGCCTTTTTCAGAGAAGTCTCGTGATTTCTCATTCTCTCCCATGAACAGATGCCTTACTAAAATCCCTCTCCAAATCCAAAGTTTACCTGAGCATGATGACCCGGCCTGCTAAAATACACCCCAAGACCAACATCAAACCCCAGTATACCATGATTTAAATGCATGAAAGTCAGATATTTCTTTGCAGACATTTCTTTGCCGTAGCACAGAAAGCCTTGCAGCGCTTCCTTGATATGCAAAGAGTCGCTCCCTCTCACATTTGTCCTAAAACACGATTCCAGGCTAATCTGGTAGAATCGAAGGGCTGAACACTCACCAATAGGATCCCGCCATGACCAAAACAACTCGTAAAATAACTATCCTTTTCCTGCTATTATCAGCATTGGTTTCTGCCTGTGG
>JAXHUD010000189.1:0-3029 GCA_034189815.1 Chloroflexota bacterium | reverse complement strand
CTCCCCCCGCAGCCTCAACCCGGCCATCCCCCTGCCCCTTGAGCCGGTCATCCTCAAAACGTTAGCCCCGAACGCGGCGGATCGCTATGCCGACAGCCAGGCTTTTATCGACGCCTTGCACCAGGCCATGCAGGAGGCCGGGCCGGAAGCCGCCCGCCGCCTCTTTCCGGAGGGGCCGGTTTTGGCCGGAGCGGGTGGCGACGCCCCCCCATCCAGCCACACCCCGACCGATTTTTCCGCAGCCTCACTCCCCGAGGTTCATTTTGCCGCAGCGATCAAGTTGGCCGAGACAGAGGATGACCACGCCGCCAAGAAAGACATCTTCACCCGGCTGCTGCACCGCATGTTTCGAGAGCAGGCCCGCATCTATGTCAGCACAGATTTTAGCCCGGACAGCTTTAGCGGCAGTTGGGTCTTTTTGGTGGAGTTGCTCAGTCGGGATGAGCCGCTGCCGGTTCACCAGGCGGTGGTGGTCAAAATCGCGTCGGTCAGCCTGATCGAGCGGGAGATGGCGGCCTACCGCGATCTCAAAATCGGGGCGCGGTGGAGATTTGTGGCGGCGGTTGAGCATAAAGAGGCCATCAAAGACCCTGAGCCTGTTTTCGACACATATACACGAAATACAACATATAGTGGAAAAAGAATAAGATCACCCTAAATATAGAACTAGAGAAAATAAGGGTGAAAGTGAGTCCAAACCGGATTTACCTAAAATGAACCAAAAACGACATATTTTCAGGCTTCGTTCACCCAGGTGTTGCCGTAGCGAGCTGGCCTAACCTTAAAATTAGGAGTTGAGGCTCACAATTTTAAGGTGGTCCAACCCGTCAGAATAGCTGCGGTTGTACCTTAACAATTGAATAGACGATATTAGCCTAGGTGATGTATCATGGTTAATATATATCATCCATCGCCCCAAAAAATGGAGGTCATCATGAAATCAGAAAGCTGGGCAGAGCAAATGGCAACGGTCAGTACCGGTTCAATCTCGCGTCAGGTGGGAGCGATCCCGCTGCTGTATCCGATATTGGAAGCGTTGCAAGTGCGTCAGATCATAAATGGACTGAATATGACTGAAGCCGACATCGACTTGGGCCGGCTGGTGGAGGTCCTGACGCTTAACCGTCTGCTGTCGCCCCGTCCCTTGAACCATGTGGGGGAGTGGGTTGAGCAAAGCGTGGTGGGGACGATGTTCGGTTTGGATGTCAGCCAACTGTATGATCAACGGTTTGGTCGGGCCCTGGATAATTTACAGCCAATCCTGGCCCAAGCTTGGGTTGAGATCGTGAGCCGGGCGCTCCGCCAGGAAAAGATTGATATAGAGGTCTTGCATTGGGACACCACCTCGATATACCTGGAAGGAGAGTATGACCAGAGCGACCTGGCGGCGTACGGGCATAGCAGTGACAAGCGTTCAGACCACAAGCAGGTCAAAATCGGACTGGATGTGACCAGTCGAGAGCGACTGCCGCTGTTGTATTGGTTGTTGAGCGGCAATCGGGCCGATACCAGCACCCCAGTGCCTAACCTGAACCGTATTGCCACTTTTTTGGAGCGACCCGAATGTGCCGAACTAACCATGCGGCCGCTGGTGGTGGGTGATTGTAAGATGATCACGCCCGTAGCCGTGGCCGCGGCTCACCGGCATCATCTGTATTATCTGGGACCGTGGGAGAGTGATAACACGGTCAAGGCCGTCATCCGCAGCGTCAGTCAGCAGGAATGGCTCAACAGCGAGTTGGACTATCGTCCCCAACGTCACTTTCCGGCCGACACCCCCTTCAGTCCTTACCGGGGCGTGTGGCGTCCCTTTCCGGTTGAATATGGGGGGCAGTGGTATGATGACCGGGCCCTGGTGGTCTGGAGTGCCGGCAAAGAACGATTAGATGTCGATAAACGCAAACGGTCTCTCAAAAAGTTACTCAATCGTCTCGCTGATATCAACAGGATGCTCAACAGCGGACGCTACATCCGCCGTGAGTATGCCGCCCACCAGATCGCTCTGGCTAAACGGGGTAATCCGGCTAAAGGTTTGGTTGAAACGACATTGAGCGGGACGGATCGCCATCTGCAGTTGACCTTTGCTATTGACCGTTCCGCCCTGGCTCAAGCTCAAGCCCTTGACGGTAAGTATTTGCTGGGCACCAATGCCTCTCACCTGTCTGCCACCCAGACCCTGACCCTCTTCAAAGCTCAAGATGAGGTCGAAAAGTCCAACCGCACCCTCAAAGGCCCCTTACTCATCCGCCCTATCTACTTGCACTCTGACCAACGGATTGAAAGTTTGGTTTTCATTGTCTTGTTGGCTTTATTGGTTCGGGGTTTGCTCCAAGGGCGCTGTCAGCGGGCCGGTCTGTCTCTCTCAACCGATCAGCTTCTGGCTGAATTTGCTCCCCTGGCGGCCACGGCCCTCTCTTTTGTTGATGGCTCTCACTTGTGCCAACTCGGCTCCTTGTCCCCTTTCCACCGACAAGTCCTGGCGACCCTCCACTTCCCCGCACCCAGTCGCTATCTGACCGAGTTGCAGCCCGGCCGCTAAGGCTCCCGGTGTTACCGTCAGTCAACCCAACCCTTGGCCCCCGTTGTCGCCTTCCCGTGGGAGGACACCCCAATGGGGTCTGCTCTGTCAGACCCTCGGCTCTGACCTTGTCCGTCCAGATCAGGTAAGAGGACGGCTTGGTCGTCGAACCAGCATTGGCTTGCTTGGACAACGAGTTCGGGGCAGACGGTTGGCTCATCGGCTGACCTCGCCAGGTGGCCTCCGGTCCCTAGGACCCCTGCCGACCAGATACGCTGGACCGTGTCCACCGGGTCGCAATGGTCTTGTCCAGACTGGTGCCTTAGTGGCTCAATATTCGATACCTAACGGGATACTGTCCGCCTATAATTTTTTTGAAAATGGACGGCATCTCCGGTAGTTCAACACGTCTATTCAATTGTTAAGGTGTCGAAAACAGGCTCAGAGCAACTGAATAATTTGCAACGGGATTTTGATAACTGGTTGCGCGAAGCGTTGAACGGTGAAATTG
>JAXHUD010000188.1:0-3044 GCA_034189815.1 Chloroflexota bacterium | reverse complement strand
CTTTTGCCGGTTGATGATCTGGACGGCCAGTCTGCCAGGGGAAACCGACAGGCGGTCGCCATTCAGTAATTTGAAGGTCGGCAGGCTCTCGTCCAGGTCTTGAACGAACTGCCAGACCAGCGGGTCGTACTGCAGGCTGGTGGCGATGAGCTTATGGTCGGAAGGGTCGAAACCCTGCCTGATTAACTCAAACAATACCTCTGTAGCCATGATCAATTCCAATTCTCAAGAGCGTGACACAATAGTGTGAATAGTATTAAGGAGTCAGTCCCAGGTTGCTCGTAATGAAGTAGGCGGTTGTGAGGAGCGCAATGGCGAGGAAGACCAGGAAGATCCCAATGCCTGTATTGGACTTGGAAAGATCATTGAGAGCATTAATCAAGGACGAAGCATTGCCAACCAGGCCGGCAACATTATCCGTAATGCCTTTTTCAGCCAATTTGGTCGTCTGGTTGGCGATGTTTTGGGCGTCATGGTTGATGGCCTGACGGGTCAGGATGAAAACACTGATCGCGAGGCATACCAGGCCGATGACGAACAGCACGGTCGCCATGGTGATTTGAAAATCAAAAGCTGTGGAAAACATAAACACCTCCTAATGAATAGTCTCTGGAGGTGTTGTAGCAAGATACGTGCCAGACTGAATACTTCAGTTAGGCATACTGCTTCCCGGTGATCTCTACAGGGAGATGATCCAGGTCAAGGGCGGGGTCATCGCAGAAAAGGATGGACCGTTCCAGAGCATGCCGAAGCTCACGGATATTACCTGGCCAGTCGTAATTAAGTAGGGCTTCCATCGCCCGAGGGGTGATTTCCTGGACGTTTTTACCCATGGAGATATTGCTTTGATGTAGCAGGAGCCCCACCAGTTCCGGGATATCGTCGCGGCGGTTACGTAGGGGAGGGATATCGAGATCCACAACTTTCAGGCGGTAGTAGAGGTCTTGCCGAAATTGTTTATTTTCTATCGCCTCTTTGAGGTCCTGGTTGGACGCGGCAAGGATTTGCACGTCCACGCGGATCAGCGTTGTGCTGCCCACCCGGCGGAAAGCATGTTCCTCCAGGGCGCGCAGGAGCTTGGCCTGCATGTCCATCGGCATCGTGGAAATCTCATCGAGGAAAAGGACGCCGCCGTCTGCGGCTTCCATCAACCCCGTTTTACGCTTGTTCGCACCGGTGAAGGCGTTGGCCTCATGGCCGAATAATTCTGATTCCAATAAGGTGTTGGAAATCGCCGCACAATTGATGGCGACGAAAGGCTTTTGCTGGCGGGGCCCGGCCTGGTGAATGAAATTCGCCATGACTTCCTTGCCGGTGCCGGATTCACCCGTGATCAGCACCGAGACTGAGGCTTCCGCAGCACGCTGCGCCAGTTGGACCATTCGCTGCATCTGGGTGGACTTCCCGATAACGAATTTGGAGGTATGGGACTGGACTGCATCATTCAGTTCCCGCCGCATTTCAACCATGTCTTCAGCTTTGGCAATGGACTGCTTGAGCGTTTTCATCGAAAGCGGTTTGGTGTGGAAATCAATGGCCCCTTTTTTCATTGCATCCACGGCAATATCGATTTCGCCGAAGGCAGTGATGATGATGCATTTGGGCTGCCAGTCCATTTGGGGGATTTCATCCAGAAGCGAAAGGCCGCTGCCATCTGGCAGTTTGATGTCTAAAACACAGATATCGATTCGGTTTTCATCGAACTGAGCCCGCGCCTCCTTGAGCGTACCGGCTTCGAAAACCTCATAATCATCCTTACGAAGGCTCTTGGCCATCGCCTCTCGAGCGGTATCAACGTCATCTACGACCAGTATGGTTGTACTCATTGATGGGTTTACGCGTCCTTTTTAGCTAAGAATACTTTAAAAATTGTACCACCCGGGTAGCTGTCGACTTCGATCTTGCCTTTGTGGGCATTGATGATCCGTTGGGTGATGGCAAGCCCGAGGCCGGTGCCATGTTTGGCGCCGGTGATGAAGGGTTTGAACATGTGCTCTTTGATGTCCGCTGGGATGCCAGGGCCGGAATCAGTGACATTGATCTGATAAAAGTGCTGGTCATCATCGCCGTCGGCCTCGGTGATCTTTATTGTTAGCTGGCCGCCTTCTTCTGCCATCGCGTTGACCGCGTTGCTGATCAGATTGGTGAAGACTTGCTCGAGCGCACGCTGGTCGCCCTCCACGATGGGATGGGGAACCTGGGATTCAAAGTACGGGGTGATATTGACCCGGCGGAAGCGAGGCTGCCAGCGCCCAAAGAGCCGGTTGATCATTTGCGATAGGTCGACACCCGACATGCGGTATTCCAGGGGTTTGGAGAACGAGAGCACGCTTTCCATCAGCTGGATCAGGTTATCGCACTCCTCCTGGATTTTACGCACCCATTGCATATTTTCGTCATCTTCGGAGAGGCTTTCTTCGATGACCTGCAACGCGAGGGTGATCGCGTTAAGCGGGTTGCGGACCTCATGGGCGAAGATCGCCGTCACTTCGCCGAGGATGGCGCGCTGCTCGAGTTGTTTCTTCTCCGCCTGGCTGGCTTCCGCCTGGCTGATGTCGCGGATCAGGACGATGATCGAGACCAGCTTGCCGTTGGACATCACCGGTGCGGTCATCACCTGGGCTGGGAATGAGCGGCCGTTGCGGTGGTTGAGGGTCAGGTTTGCGCTGATCAGGGTGGGGTAGCCCTCGCGGGCGGATGACAGCGCGGAGCCGAAGGAATCAGACCCGATCAGGATACTGTCAACCGGCTGGCGCAGGGCTTCAACGTTCGCGTAGCCGAGCATATCTTCGGCGGCCTGGTTGATCTCCGCCACGGTAAGTTCCGGGGTCAGGATCAGAATGCCTTCCTCGAGATGGGAAATGATCTCGCTTTGGATCTTGACCACTTGCTTGATTTTGTTGGCCAGGTTGCGGGTATTATGGAGCGCGATCTGGTCTTCCATCAGCCCGGCAGTGAAATCTGCGATTAGTTTGGCCATCGGCAGAAGGTTCTCATCCGTGCTCGGTGCTTTCCCGCCAGCCACGAAGAGCCCGAAACGGGCG
>JAXHUD010000187.1:0-3116 GCA_034189815.1 Chloroflexota bacterium | reverse complement strand
ATTTATTTTCAAATGTGGATGTCGAAGAAGACCTTGCGGACTGTAGTTACATGATCACACAGACCGTCACCAACGAGCGAGCGCTGAATGTTGGCCTGGTCCAAACCCTGAGAGAAACGGTAGAAGGCGAACGGGTCGAATGCGAAGCGGCCAGCGCCGGCGTCCCTGGCATGATCCTTTCCCGGGTCTCACCGCATGCCTGTATACTGCTTTCCTGGTCTGCCCTGGGCGACGACCCTGACCGGATGGTGCAGGCCCTGATCGAGCAAATGATCGCCTTCAGCGGGATCGATAACCCATTGGATAAGGGACAACACCTCCAGCTCAACCGCGAGATTGCCTGGCGGCTCCGCCGGCACCCCCTGTTTTATGACGCACCCTGATCCGGGCCCTCACGCCAGGAAATCGACTTCTCTCCCTCAAACCGCTTCCTCATCACCTCAATCGCCTGGGGATTATTATCCACCAGGATAAAATGCCGTCCCAGGTCCAAACAAACCTGGCCAATCGTGCCGCTGCCGGCAAAGAAATCCAAAACAACCTCGCCCGGTAATGAAGACGCAGCCACAATTCGGCGCAGAACGCCCTCCGGCTTCTGGGTCGGATAACCCGTCTTTTCCTTGCCATTGGTCGCCACAATCGTATGCCACCAGGTATCCGTCGGGAACTTGCCCCGAGCGGCTTTCTCCTTCCCCACCATACCAGGGGCCATGTAGGGGATCCGGTCGACCTCTTCGCGATTGAAGGTGTATTTTTTCGGGTCTTTGACATAATACAGGATGTTATCGTGTTTGGCCGGCCAACGGGTCTTGGAACGGCCGCCGAAGTCATAGGCCCAGATGATTTCATTCAAAAAGGATTCTCGTCCAAAAATCTCATCCAAAAGTAGTTTGCAGTAATGTACTTCCCGGTAATCGATATGGAAGTACAGGGCGCCATTCGATTTGAGCACCCTGTACGCTTGCTCCAGGCGAGGCGCCAGGAAGCCCAAGTAGTCATCAAAGGCATCCTGGTAGGCACGCTGCCCGATAACAGTGGTGGCATAACGGTTTCCGCCAAATCCCACCCGGTCCCCCTCGTCGTCCCGTGCTACGTGGATTTGCTTTCGGGATTGTCGCTTCCCGGTATTGAACGGCGGATCAATATAGATCAGGTCGATTGATTCTTTCGGCAAGGTTTTAAGGATCGACAGGTTGTCGGCAAAATAAATTTTGTTTTTCATAGATCATATTTTAACATCAACTGGATGGTAATGAGAAATATTTCTCAAATTTACCCAACCTTAAAAATTCTTGACATACTATGTGCCACATACTATAATCTTTTACATGATAAATAGTTATACATTATGAAAGGTGTACGAACATGTCCAACAACGCCTTACAAGAACAAACCCAGAAACTCGTCCAGGAACTACGCCGGGGCGTGATCGTCCTGGCCGTGCTCAGTCAGCTGCACGAAGAACAATATGGCTACGAACTGATGAAACGCCTGGAGGATGAGGGCATGCAGGTGGACCAGGGCACGCTCTACCCCCTGCTCCGGCGCATGGAAGACCAGGGCCTGCTCGCCAGCAGCTGGCGAGTGGAAACCTCCCGACCCCGCCGCTACTACAAACTCAGCGAATTTGGCGGCCTGGTACTCAATGAAATGACAGCGGAATGGTCCCGAATCAAGACCACCGTTGATGAATTATTACAAAATGAAAAGGAGAACGAAAAATGAGATTACTCAATCTGTATCTGGACAAGGTCCGGCAGTACCTGCCACCCCGCAACCGGGAAGACATCGTCAAAGAGATCCGCTCTACATTGATGGACATGATCGAAGACCGCAACCCCAACCCCGGCAGCGAACCCGGCGAGGCAACCATCTCGGTCGTTCTGAAGGAATTCGGTTCCCCGCGCCAGGTTGCCCGTCAATTCGGCGCTCAGAACTACCTGGTCGGCCCCCGTTTGTTCCCGATTTATGCGATGGTCCTGCGCATCATCCTGGTCGTGGTCGCCGGTGCGAATGTCTTGGGTCTAATCGTTTCGCTGATCAGCCAAACCGGCCTGGATGGCAGTTTGGCGGGCGTGATCTTCGAGATCGTGGGCGGACTGTTCAGCAGCCTGTTTGCGGCCTTCGGCGGTGTGACGCTGATCTTCGCCGTGATCGAACATGCCCTGCCCAACGAATTCGATGTCGATTTCGAAGAAGAATGGCAGCCGGAAGACCTGCTCAAACACGAAGATTATCAGCAAGTCAAAATAACAGAGATGGCATTTGATATCACCTTCTCAATGATCTTCATTGTGCTGATCAACTTCTTTCTCGACAAGATCGCCATCTATTCACTCGGCGCAAATGGCTGGCAATCGCTGCCCATTCTAAACGAAAACTTCCTGCGATATACTCCCTGGATCACAGCTTATGTTGTGTTTGACATCATCCTGGAACTCTTCCTGATCCGCAAAGGCTATTGGACCAAAACCTTAGTTGGCCTAAAAGCATTGAATAACATCTTCAAAATCGCTGTGAACTTCGTCCTAATCACAGGTCCAGCCGTTATCACGATTGACCCGGCAGGCTGGCAGGCGCTGAACTTTGACCTGAGTCTCACGGCAGGCTCCCTAACCCACTACATGAATCTGGGCTTGGACATCATCCTGGGCCTCAGCATCATCGGCTTCGTCGTAGACACAATAAAACGTCTCATTGACGGCTTCATCAAAGATGGACAGACCAAAATCGACATACCAACCGAGTAAGCCAGATCAAAACCGTTAAACATAAGGGCTATCCAATCCGATAGCCCTCTTTTTGTTATCCACTAATCGGCAAGAATCCAAACCCTTCCCATTTCACTATTCCCTTAAGCTCCCTTAAGCACTCCTTTGAATCCAGCCATAAAACGTTCTTTCGGCTTTTCGATTGGGATCTAAACCTAATCCTAACATTTTTAGCAGATCAGTGGATTAGGGTTAACAATGAAGTGTGGAAATCAAAGCAACGATGACTCTACTGCAAAAACCTGAACTTTAACAACCAAACACCCATTTTTGAACCCCAAAAAAGTCCAAAAGGGCTCGAATTACGTCTCTGAAAAATAGACAAAAAGAATTCGCCTGAGCGCC
>JAXHUD010000186.1:0-3155 GCA_034189815.1 Chloroflexota bacterium | reverse complement strand
CATGTTATAATTTTTTGAGGAATTTTGATATTATGGTAGAACCGATTCTTCTCAACCGGCGTTATAAACTGCTCGAGCCTTTGGGTTCGGGTGGGATGGCCGTGGTGCATAAAGCCCTTGACACCATGCTGGAACGAATCGTAGCGGTGAAAATTCTCCGGGAAGATTACGCCAAGGACGAGGACTTCCGCAACCGGTTCAAACAGGAAGCCAAAGCAGCAGCCAATCTCTCGCACCCTAACATCATCGGCGTCTACGATTTTGGCCTGGACGAAGACCAGGTCTTTATCGTGATCGAATACATTGACGGCACGGACCTCAAGTCTTTGATCCGCCAAAAAGGGCATTTCAGCATAGAGGACACGGTCGGCTTGATGGCCCAGGCTTGCGCCGGCGTTGGCTACGCCCACCGTGCCGGTCTGGTGCATTGCGACATCAAACCACATAACATGCTGGTATCCAAGGATTTCCGCCTTAAGGTGACCGATTTTGGCATCGCCCGGGCCCTGGCAACCATTCACCCGGATGAGAAAAGCGAGATCGTTTGGGGATCCCCCCACTATTTCGCCCCGGAACAAGCCGCAGGGCATGCCCCCTCACCGGCCTCTGATGTCTATTCCCTCGGCGTTATCCTATACGAAATGCTAACCGGTAAGCTGCCTTTTGAAGCCAGCGAATCCACCGAACTGGCCCGCATGCATCGCGAGGAACAACCGCTCCCTCCCAGCAGGATCAATCCTGAAATTCCAGAAGCCCTGGAGGAGATCACGCTCAAGGTCCTTTCAAAGGAACCCTCCGCCAGGTATCGCACCGCCGATCAGCTGGGACGAGTTTTGCTCTCCTTTGGAAATCTCAACAAAGAAAAGACCGGTCCAATTGTTTTGCCCCAGGCCGGGAAAGCCGAGCAACCCGCAGTTGAACGGCCCTACGCGCCGCCCGCAAGACAAGATGTCCCTGAAATCGAACCCTACCCGGAACCGGTTCTCGTCAATGAGGACAACGCGGAAAGCGCCGGCATTGATTGGGTCACCTGGGGGCTGGGTTTGCTGGCCTTCACAGCTGTGCTTGGCTTGATCCCCTTCTGGCTCTTTATCTACTTCTCCATTCGCCCCTGAACTCCCACTTCCCGGTAGAATAGGAATATAATGTCAACAATAATTGCCCCCTCCATTCTTGCTGCTGATTTGACCAACCTTGAAGATCAGGTCCGTCAAGCTGTCGATGCCGGCGCGGACTGGATCCATGTCGATGTGATGGACGGCGTATTTGTCCCCAACATCACCTTTGGACCCACCGTCGTCAAAGCGATCCGTAAATTAACGGACACAACAATTGACGCTCACCTGATGATCGTTGAACCGGAGCGGCACATTAAGGCCTTTGCCGATGCCGGGACCGACAACCTCACCGTGCATTTCGAGACCTGCCCGCACATCCAGCGTACCCTGCAAAGCATTCACGACCTGGGCATGTCCCCAGCCATCACCATCAACCCCGGTACGCCGGTGACCAGCCTGCGCGAGCTGACGCACGACTTTGACCAGGTGTTGCTGATGACCGTCAACCCGGGCTTCGGTGGCCAGTCCTTCATTGAAACCATGCTTGATAAAATCCGCCGCACTCGTGAGTTGCTGGATTCGACGGGCTCTACGGCCGCTATCCAGGTGGATGGCGGGATTGATGCCAGCACAATCAAAGCCTGCTATAACGCTGGTGCTCGCCATTTCGTAGCGGGGTCAGCCATCTTCAAACACCCCGACGGCATTGCCGCCGGCATTCAAGCCCTCAAAGATGCACTTCCCTAAGAGGGCATTAAACGCAAAATCGCGGCCATTTCACCGCGACTTTTACGTCACTTCTGGGTTAAACCTATTTGGAGGATTTGACCAGTGTTCGGATGCAGCGGGTGCACAAAGTCTTGCGAACCATCCGGCCATTCTCATAAACGGAAACCTTTTGCAGGTTTGGTTTGAATTTCCGATTGGTCGCCCGCATGGAGTGACTTCTATTATGACCGAAGGTGGTCTTTTTTCCACATTTTTCACAGACTGCCATGATGTCGTCCTTTCACATCTTTAAGTTATAATGACCGAGTCTGGATTTGAATATCCAAACAGCGAATTATTTTACCATAATCAAACACAAGCGACAAGTGAGTCAAGGTGATAAGAAAATATGCCTGAATCAGAAAACAAACACAACGAATTGGGAAGCATCCTGATCCAGAAAGAGGCAGTTGCCTCCATCGCCCGGCAATCCACACTGCAATCCTATGGCGTGGTCGGACTGGCCCCGAAGAACCTGATTGAAAATATCCGCCAGATCCTGAAGAAGGACCCAAACTATGGGATTGACGTGGAATTTGAACACGATGGACTGGTCATTGATCTCTATATCGTCGTGGAATACGGCACCCGGATCAAGTCCATTACCAACAGTATCGTAAATAGTGTAAAATACAACGTCGAAAAAACGGTCGGCTTACCCGTCCGCCGCATCAACGTACATGTCCGCGGTTTGCGGATCAGCAACATGGACTGATCCCACTTTTCATCGCGACACAAGATATTATTGCGTTAATTAATCTTTGGAGAATTATGAGTAATGCCGAGTTGACAAAATTGAGTGCTGCCGATCGCCATAAATTGGTCTCTGTACCGATTGATGGCCAGGGACTGAAAACACTGCTCGAAGCAGGAATGCTATGGCTCAGGACCAACCAGCAAAGCGTCAATAGTTTAAATGTTTTTCCCGTTCCCGATGGCGACACCGGGACGAATATGATCCTCACAATGCAGGCCGCTTTCGAAGAAGTGGAGAATTCCGGCGTTGAGAACGTCGGCCAACTCGGTCAGGCCGTTGCCAGGGGCGCCCTGATGGGCGCTCGAGGGAACTCCGGCGTGATCCTCTCGCAGATCTGGCGCGGTTTTGCCCGGGCGTTGGATGACGAAGAAATCATGGACGTGAAGCTTTTGGCCGCAGCACTGAATGAGGCCAAAGAAACGGCTTATAAAGGCGTCGTCCGCCCCGTCGAAGGCACCATCCTGACAGTGATCAAAGATATCGCCGCTCAGGCGGAAGTGTCCGTGCAGCGCACGAGCCTGTTCACCGAAGTCCTCGCGGATATTGTCGAGGCAGCGGATGCCTCCGTTCAG
>JAXHUD010000185.1:0-3156 GCA_034189815.1 Chloroflexota bacterium | reverse complement strand
GGGAATGGGTGGTAAAAATTCACAGATTACACAGATTCAAAATTCTATAACAAAAAGTTTTTACATTTTTTCAAATCTTATAAAGAACATCAATTTAATAATTTAAGGAGATGGATATGAATTCAAGCAGTAAAAGCCTTAGCCGTATTTATTTTTTGGGTCTTTTTATTTGTAGCTGGACAACCACTAATCTTCCGCCGCCACCATCCCACCGCCCACACGCCAGACGGCGTGCGTCTCAACAAAATCATCTTCAAACATGCTGAGGTCCGTGGATGTCAGGATCGCCTGGTCGCTATCCGCAAGCGCGGCGAGCAGGTCCCCCCGGCGCTGCGTATCCAGTTCGGACAAGGTCTCGTCCAGGAGCAGCACGGGCCAATCTCCTGTGCGGGCGTGCAGCCAGTTAACTTCCGCCAATTTCAAAGCCAGCAACGCCGTACGTCCCTGTCCTCGGGAGCCATAATCGCCCAGGTCAATTTGATTGCTGAGGAAGCGCAGCTCATCCCGGTGCGGGCCGATCGTGGTCATGCCCCGGGCGATCTCCTCGCGCTGGCGCTCGCGCAATGCTGCCAGCATGCCGTGCTCGAGTTCCGCTTGGGGAAAGCCAGAGCGGTCCGCCACCGTGGCGACGTTAAGCGGCATCTGCCCTTCCGGCAGAGTAAGCGGTTCGAAGGCCGGCTGGTAATCCAGCCGCAGGACCTCTTTACCATGCGTCAGGTCGTAATGGATCCGGCGGGCCTCTTCTTCCAACTCCCGGATCGCTACGATCCGCTCCCACATAATCGCTGCGCCGTGCCGGGCCAGCATCCCGTCCCACACCCCCAATTGGCCGGCGCCGCCGCCCCGCTCACCCAACTGCTTGAGCAAGGCGTTGCGCTGGGTCAGCGTCTGGGCATAATCGCTCAGATGTTGCACATAGCGCGGGGAAACCTGCGAGATCAGCATATCCAAATAGCGTCTGCGGTCCGATGGGCCTTCCTCGATAATCCGTGCCATTTGCGGCAGGAAGATCACGGCGTTGAACCGGCCAACCACCTCACTGATCCTGCGCTTGACGCCATCCAACAACACCTCTTTACGAAATCGAGAGCGCCCGTCGATGCCGTTGGTTTCCCGGATCAGCCGAACCTCGATCCGATGGTCACCGTCTCCGCGCGTATACTCTCCCACAATCCGGCCAACCCTTGTCCCGGTCTCTGGCAGGGTAAAGTTGATCAGTTGGCGATCCGAACTGGCGTGGAACGACGTGAATGTGGAAAGGAAATATACGGATTCCAGCAGCGTCGTCTTGCCCTGCGCGTTGCCGCCCACCAACAGAAAGATTTCCCGGGGGATGTCCAGATCCAACCGGGAAAATTGGCGAAAGTTAGTCAGGGAGAGACGCTTCAAATACATAATAGCCGTTTAAATAGAATCCGTGTCATCTTCCTCGGGCTGCCAGATTTCCTCTGCATGGTCCGTGTAGAGAACGCCATTAATGTGGTCAATTTCATGCTGAAAGATTCGCGCCAACCAGCCTTCGGCGCGATACCTGGTTTTCTTGCCGGACTGGTCCTGGGCGCTGACTGTGACGACCTTCGAGCGGTCCACAGAACCCACCAATTCGGGCACGGACAGGCAGCCTTCAATCCCTCTGACGGTCTCTTCGGAGCAATCAACAATTTTCGGGTTGACCAGGACAAAGACCTGCTTGGGGATCGACTCATCAAATTCACTGCCGAACTCAATCACGACCAATCGTTTCGAAAGACCAATCTGTGGTGCGGCCAGGCCCACGCCCGGCGCGTCACGCATGGTCTCGATCATATCATCTACTAAAACCTGCAAATCATCATCGAACGCAGTTACAGGTTCTGCTTTCTTTCGCAGTACTTCATTTGGAAAAGTTACAATTTTTCTTAGCGTCATTAATATCACCTCGGTAGGATTTTACCAGCTTGTCTGTCGTTTGCGATGGTCAATCCAATGACGGTCGCCGGTCCCACCCATCTCGTCGCTCATTCCCATCGATCGGACGCGTGTCCGACGATTGGCGGCGATGATAACTGGCGATCCATTCTGAGACCCGCTCACGTTCAGCCTCGATTTCAAACTGGCGGACCTGCTCCAGCCGCTCCCCCATTCGATAAAAGATGTCCTGCTGGACTTCGGCGGGGTCGTAGACAAAATCAAACGTCAGCTGGCTGTTGCCTACAGATATATATACCGTGCCGAAATTAAAAAGGAAACCCCAAAATCCCCGCCGTTCATATTCGATGCTGAGCACATTTTCCAGCGGCGCTGACCGGCGGCGAACATGCCCCAAGGGTTTGCGATCCAGGTCAATGATTTGTTCCATCGTGATCTGGAAGACATCGTTGCGCCAATCCGCGTATTGATACAATGACCAAAGGAATAAAACAAACATCAACAATCCCAGTCCGATCAACGTTGGCATCAGCGGCAGCGATGGCAGCCCACCCGTCAGGCGGATCGCGAAGGCCACCAAGGCCAGCACCAATAAGAGGGCCGGCAGCGCGGTCGTCCGCACGAGCATGAACCAATGTTTGCGATAGGTGATCGCGCCATTGGCTTCATAGCGCAAACGGATGAAATCGGAGAACAGCCATTGGAAAAAACCCGGTTCCTGCCCCGTGGGCGCTTCTCTCTGGGGTAATCCGCCCATCTGGCTGGCTTGGGTCTCTTCTTCCGTCAGACGCTCACCGTCCAGTTTCTGGCGCAGCTTGCGATCCATCACCTCGGCTTCCTCTCGCCGGTTGCGGTGTTCGGCGTTATGCCAATAGGTCTCCACCAGTCTCGCCAGAGTTTCCGCGTGGGCAAGGTCGTGCAACCGGATCGTGCCCACATAGGTTTGTACGACGACATCGGCATACCCCAAAAGCCCCCCCAACCGCGACTGAGATAGACCGACCGACATGATCGTTCGCAGCGGCGCTTCCTGGCGGCTATCATAGATCAGCGCCACCTTCTCAATCCAGACCACGCGTTTATTGGTGAGGATGAAAAAATCATTCCGCCAATCCATATAACGCCAAACGGCCCAACCCAGCGCAACTGGCAGCCCTACCCCCAAAAGGATCCAACCATAAGGACGTTCCGGCAGCCAGAACCAAAGCATCAGCAGAGAGAAAAACAGGGACAGAAACATGAGGACAA
>JAXHUD010000184.1:0-3172 GCA_034189815.1 Chloroflexota bacterium | reverse complement strand
ACAACTCGAATCCCATTCACCGAAAGGGACATCCTGATTGAGAGAAAACAAGATATAGTCACACGGGAATCGCCTCACGCGTCCACAATTCAAGCATTCCAACAAAATGGACCGGCCATCCGCGGTCTTTGAAGGATAGCTCAAATCCAATGCCCATTTCCCCTTAAAACTCTCAGGAGTGACCACCCGCGGAGAAACCGCATCCTCAGCAAATGCCTGGGCGACAGCTTCTTTTAATTCGTAAAGATCTGTATCCAACACACTTGCCACCAGGTGAGAAACGATCTCATCACCGTCGCCCTCAGGCGGGTGTTTGAGTATTTCCGCCAAAAGATCTACTGCCGGTGAGCGATGGCCCTGATCCTTTTCTGCAATATCCATTATCATCAGGCCAGCATTCACCCGAACCGAAGCGTATATACCACTATCCTGAAACATTCGAGCGACGCTTTCAAAACTATAACCCGCTGATTTTCCCAGGTGCGGAGAAATAAAGATCTGTTTCTCATTCGCATCCAGCAATTCCCCCAAAACGAATAATTCCGGCAATACATTTTCCCGAAGGACCTTTAATTTGGCGATAATGATTTGACAGATACCGGGTTCCTCCGACCAACGGTTAAATAATTCCAGGATCAGATCCGGCGCCAGGAGGACATAGCTTTCGGGTTTGGGAGAGGAATCAATCAACACCTTCATCTCCTCATAAGTAAATAATCTGTCGAAGTCATCCATATCGTCTTCGTAGACCATATTTTCATCGGTGAAAATTTCCAAAATGCCTGCCCGAGTTTCCGCAGGAATCGATGTTCGTTTTCCTCCATTAGCAGCATGCGCTTTCGTCAGGAATTCTTCTTGATCGCCAGGCTTCCACTTACTGCCATAATGACGCTGACCAAGTCGTTTCAGATCGCTCGCCATCTCATCCTGAGAGAGGTTTTCGAAATCCTTAACCAAGTCCGTAAACAACGAATAGGTAATAGGCGCTTTGCTGACCAATCGTCGCAAGATTTCCAGGAATAAATCATATTTTTCCTGATAGAGAAGCCCTCTGGCAAAGTCTAAATAATCATGATAAAAAAGGCCATCCCAATCGGTCTTCGCAAAATAGGCAATCCCTGTCAATGCCAAAGCCAGAAAGTCTTCGCCGTTATTGAGTTCGGAGGCCTTTTCCAACAACTCATAATGAATCTGGCTGTAATCAAAGAAACCATCCAAATCTGGTGAACGCATGACACACTTTTCCAAAGCATAAGCCTTCACCGGATCGGGGCTTGAAGAATTTCTCAACCTTTCAACGGCTTGCATCATAACAAAATCCCCATACACACCACCCCCCAGCTGGTCTATTTCTTGCGGGGTCAGCTTAATAAGTTGTTCAACTTCTCGATCAATAATCATCTTTCACCTTTTTGTTCTTGGTTCAAAGGTTTTTTATAGACAGGCCTCAATGCATTATAATTCACAAACCACTACCACCTATTTCGCTTGCTCAATCACTTTGGTTTTTTCATCATCTGACGAAAACAGCGCAAGGTTCCCAACTCAGAACCGGATTCATCAACCCGTGGCGCACACCTTACGGCGTGATTCCGGAAAGCAATCACGCCAAGAAGCAGGCGGGGCGTTTTGTTTAATCCGGCAGATGGATGGCAAACCGACAAACCGGGTCTCCCTGCAGGACACTTTCGAGCACATCCGCCTGGAGCCTGCGGCCGTAGACCACCTCAAACGGCCGTTTGACGAATCCCGCCGAACATTGGCAGAAGACTGGGTCGATGGTCAGCGTCCCCTTCCGCAGCGACTCCTTCGCCCAGGGACAATGGCAGGTGTGATAGCGCTGCTTGTCGGGGTCCGTCTCGGCCAGATAAGCCCGGGTGTCATAGGGGATCTTCGTCAGGAAAATAAGGTTTCCCTCTCTGACCCCGCCGCCGATTTCCGGGTCCGCCGCCACGAAGTCAATCACTTCGTCGGTGATCGTTTGGGTGAAATACAGATCCCCCCGCGCCTTAATATCCCGCAATTCATCCAGCAATTTCTCCTTGCGGTAGATCAGGTAACGGTCAATATCCCCCTCGCATTCTTCCGTGAAGACCCGCTTATCATCCTCATAATAGGCATCGGGTAGATCCCGCAGGCTGTCTTTGAGCAGGTCCCGGGTCGTGGATGACCCGAAGATCTCCTCCATACGGGTCAGGATCCGGTATGTGTAATTAGATTTTTCACGCCTGGAAAGGCCCAGCGGCGGCAGCGGCAGGTCCTCAAAGATGACATCCCGCAGGTCTTCGCCCACTGCATCCCCCAGCTTGGCATGCAGGTTGTCCATTACCTCGCAGCCATCCAGCATCTCCAGCACCGTAATGAAACTATCCTGATTGTCGATCGCTTTGGCATAGCGCACCAGCGCCAACAAGTTTTCCAGCGTGTTCTCTCCCCGGTCGATCAGTTCCTCTACGAGGTCCCGGGTCATCCCCCGGTTCAGCTCTTCCAGCGGCCAGGGCGGCGCGATCTGCCCGAGCCTGGCCTCCACGCCCGCCAGGGCTTCCACCTGTGCCAGGATGTCCGCCGGATCCAACCCGTGCGTTGCCAAATAATCGCGAAACACCTGTTCCTGCATGACCACCTCCCGAACCTGTGATGGTTTACTCCTAGCATACAATATTTCGAGCCAAATTGCACCCCCCCTATAGAACGAGTCTACAGGTTTATTCTAGAATTTAACGACATTAGCAAACGCGTAAGGGCGAGGCGTGCCTCGCCCTTTGCAGTTATTACCGGACGATCATATTTCTGGGCTATATCATGATCGGCCTCAGGTGAAACCATAAAGACGGACATTCACCTTTCGCCACCCCCCGCTTCCCAACTCCCGGTTCTTTGGTAGAATCGATCTGGTTGGGCTTATTCTTCTCACTCAGCATCAATGAAGGAACAGCATGGACTCGTTGGAACCGGATTTACGCCAGGAACTGATCGAGATCACCAACCGCCCCTCCTCACGGGGACTGATCCGCGCGGGCGGCGGCAACCTGTCTGTCCGGTTGGATGATGAGACCTTCCTGATCACCCCCACCCTGCTCGTCAAGGGCTATCTACGCGAAAGCGATATCATGGTCGTGGACCAAAACGGCCACCTCGTGCGCGGGGACAGCCCATCCTCGCTGGATACCGC
>JAXHUD010000183.1:0-3253 GCA_034189815.1 Chloroflexota bacterium | reverse complement strand
GGCTGGCTCTGGCGGTGAATGGAAACCTTTTGGCCGAAACGACGGATGCGGGATTGGCGGCCGGGCGGATTGGACTGGTGGCGGGGACGTTGGATAACCCGAACCTGATTGTGGGATTTGACGATTTTACGCTGCTTTGGCCGTAGAAGGAAGGGTTTAGTTTGAGTACAGACCTCCGGGATTTTGAAATCTTGGAGGTTTTTTATTCAATTTGGATTAGTTAGAATTATGATATTTTAAATGAAGTTATTCAAAGGGCGGCCTCTTCAGAAATTTATTTCAATCTGGATAAGGTGTTATGCTGACGAAAAACTCCCGGCGTTTTTAAAACGCCGGGAGTTTAGTTACATATTTATAGTGTCAGGTGGTCAGTTTACGACGAAGCCGGATTCTTCGATGAATTTATCCCGGTTGGCCAGGCGGGCGGTCTTGCCGGAGCTGGTTTTGATGATCCAGCCCTCATCCACCACGGACACGTGACGCAGGGCCACGGCGGACTCCTGGGTGACGGTCTTGCGGATATTGTTGGCAATCTTACGGCGTTCGTCTTCGTCGTTGCTATCCACTTCGGCGATGATCACGACCTGTTCAGTGCCCATCTTCTTTGAGAAGATGCCGAAGGCGACCGCGCGGCCAGGATGGACGCCCGGGACGGTGTTGGCGATGCGTTCGAGGTCCTGAGGATAGATGTTCTTTCCGCCGACGATGATCAGGTCTTTTTTGCGACCGGTGATGTAGACCTCGCCATCCAGCATATAGCCGAAGTCGCCGGTCAGATACCAGCCGTCGAGGAAGGCTTTCTCGGTCGTCTGGGGTCGGTGATAATACTCGGTCAGCATGCAGTCCGATTTGAGGGCGATCTCACCGATATGCCGGTCGGGCAAGGGGTTGCCTTGCGGGTCGATGACCTTGACCTCGGTATTGGGAATCGGTTTGCCTGCGGAAACCATGTCAATCGCGGGTTTGCCATCCACGGCCGGCCTGGCAACGCGGTCAATTTGGAGGGAGTCCCGGTCAACAGGGTCGATATTGACAGGGCCATCAATGCCACCCTGGGTGACGGCGAAGGTGTTCTCGGCCATGGCGTAGCTGGTGGCCAGGGCGCTTTCAGGGAAGCCATAGGGCTTGAAAGCCTCGAGGAACATTTGCTGGCTGTCGTGGCGCATAGGCTCGGAGCAGTTCGTCACCGCACGCCAGGAGCTGAGGTCCACGCCTTCCATGTGACGGTCACGGATCTTGGTGGCGCAGAAGTTATAGGCGAAGTTGGGCAGCCAGACCAGGGTGCCTTTGTAGTCGCTGACGGCCTGCATCAGACGGTAGGGTGCACGGACCCAGTCGAAGGGGGACATCAGAACCAGCGGGAGCCCGTAAAGGATCGGCATCAGGAAGCCGGCGATCAGGCCCATGTCGTGGTAGAGCGGGAGCCAGCTGACCAGGACGTCCTTCTGGCTGTCGATGTGCAGGACATCGGCATAGGTCGTGATCTGGTTGAGAACGGCCTGGTGTGAGAGAGCCACGCCTTTCTGCAGGCCGGTGGTGCCGGAGGAATGCTGCAGCAGGACGATATCTTCCGGCTGACGGTTGACAGTAAAGATTGGTTCGCCGCCTGAGCCAAGGTCGTCGGTGACCATCACCGCTCGTACGGAATCGCCTTCCTTGAGAGCGGCGCGCACTTCGGGCTCGAATTCGACATAGGTGAAGATCGCGTCCGGTTGGGTCACTTCGATCAGGGCGGCCAGGTCTTTGCGGTAACGCTCCGGCTGGAGCTTTTCGGTCAGATAAGGCATGATGGAGGGGATCGCACCGTGGAGGATCGCGCCAAAATAGGTTTCAATCAGGTCCCGGCCGTGTTGGAAGATAAGCAGAACGACTTCGCCGGCCTGGACATCTTCCTTTTCCAGTTGGCGCTGGGCGCGCACGGCGCCGGAAAGCAGGTCGCGCACGGTGATGGGTTGGTCTTCTTTGCCGGCGTGCTGCAGATAAATCGCAACCTCGTCCGGCCGCTTCTCGTAGTGGGACTTGAGGATGGTTTGGAACGTCTGCATTAATCGTCCCGGCGCTCGCTGATCAGGTCTGCCAAAGCATCCAGAGTGTCAAAGGTCTCGGCATTCAATTCGGTATCGTCGATGGTGATGCCGTAGGTATCCTCAACAAACAGGGCCACATCCACCAGGCTGAAGGAATCGATCAGCCCGCTGGAGATCAGCGCCTCGTCCGGGGCGATGGCCCGGTCGGGCTGCTGGAGGATGTCGTCTTTTAGATAGGTTTCAAGGGTTTGGATGATGTCGTTTTTCATGGGATATCGTTTGCTCCTCTAATTTCTTTCGATTTTCGTCAGATATGATGACAGGTAGAAAGGCTGGCGCTGCCAGCCCGCGCGGCCTGTGAGACTATTCAATCCCGAGTATTTTACCACTTATGGGGAAAGGAACGCCTGCAGAGCTGGCTTGAGGGCGTCGTAATAAGTCTGGACGCCCGCAGGTGTGAGGTGCACGGCGGAGTTGGTGAAGGCGTCTTTTGGGACGGCGTCTTCGGGCACGCTGTCCCAGAGGTCGAAATAATTCCAACCAGCAATATCCGCTCGTTCTGCAAGCAGTTCCCGATATTGGTCATAGGCCCAGCGGGGATAGAAGAAGTTGTAGCGAATGTCACTGTTCTCGCCCTGACTGATCAGGATCGGCTCGTTGACTACCAGGATGGGGGTGTTCGGGGCTAAAAGCGCGCCGGCGTCGAGGATGCCCACTGCCAGTTCGTCAGCGGACAACGTCCCGGGTTCCCAGCCCATGAAGGTGTCTTCGTCTGCGGCGAAGTCCCGCTGGGCGGGGGTGTAGTCGCTGGGATAGGTCTGGTCAATCCCGGTGGCGGCCCACATCAGGCCGTAGAACTGTAACTGCAGGGCGTCCAAAATGGCCCGGCGGCGGCCGATCAGGGTGCGATCCCAAAACGCGGGCTGGACGAAAGCGCTAGTCTCAATCTCGAGGGGCAGATCAAATAAGTCAATCAGGGCCATCACCCGGTCGGGATTGTTGGCGACCAGGGGCGTCTCGGCCTGGATTTTATCCGGGAAGGACTGCAGGGTAACAGGCCAGACGATCAGGTCCGGGTCGTAATCCAACGCCAATTCCAGGATCATCAGGTCCTTCATGAGGGACATGGAGGGGTAGGCCAGGTTGTAGGCCCGGACGATTTTGCCGTCAGCCGTGGTGAGAGCGTCTTGATTAATGAGGCCGCTGAGAGTCTCATCGGGCAACAG
>JAXHUD010000182.1:0-3352 GCA_034189815.1 Chloroflexota bacterium | reverse complement strand
CCAGTGCTTCTGCGGATAAGGTTTCATCATGAATGACGTATTGATTGGCTCGGATGGCTTTCACCATCTCACTGGCTTTGTGACTCCCCAGGAGAGAGCCGACCATTGTCGCCAATTTCAGCCCCCAATTGCGGGGGAGGACCTTGCCAGCGAGCATCATCAGGCGGATTGAGATAGATTGCATCCGGAACTGTTTTTTGTGGTTTTTATTTCTTTCTTGGCTCATCATCACTTAATAATATAGTTCCCGGTTTGGTTGAAAGACCTTTCTGTTTGATATAAAATCAGATTGTACTGTATAAATGTAAAGTGCTTGTTAACGCATTGAACGGTAAAATGATCCTATCGTACTCGCAGGAGGAGGCAGTTTGTCCGCCTATTGGTAGGTGTTGGTGTCGGTATTGGGAGGGGTATTGTCGTGGTTGTTCTGCAGTTTGCTCCGAAGCCGTACCATCTGGCCGCGTTGGATGAAAATGACGCTCAGTTGCTTTGTTGGCCTGATCCTCGGCGAGTATCTCGTCCTGCTCGTCCTGACTGTACTGCAAAACACATTCCCTGAATCCGCCTTGCTGAAAAACCATTGGTAAAATTTTGATCAGGCTTATCCCGAGGTCTGCATTCCACTCGGCTCACCCGATCTGGCCTGCAGCGATGTCCAATTCGGCAATTGCAAAGTGACCTGGCCCGACCCCCATAACCTGGACGACGACGGAAACGGGATCGGGTGTGAACATTGATCCTGGGGACGCTTCGGACGGATGACCTGTGGTATAAATGCAATCGATACAGGTCCATCGATGTTCCGTCCGGTCAGATATCGAAGGAGCCCCTTTTTAGGTGCGATGATGAAAATTTGCAGTATTGCCGCCTCTTTTGTCCCCTCCAAAGCCGCCAACAGCATTCAGGTGCTGAAGGCTGTGCATGCCCTGGCCGCGCTGGGCCATGACGTGACGCTTTTTGTTCCGGGGAACAAACCCACGGCGTTTGAAGACCTCAGCGAGCATTACGGCCTGACGACCCGCTTTCAGATTGAGTGGATCCCGGAAGACCTGCGTTTCAGGCGTTATGACTTCGCCTATAAAGCCGTCCGGGCAGCAAGGAAATTATCGCCTGACCTTATTTACACTCGTGTCCTCCAGGCGGCCATGCTGGGTGTTTGGTCCGGCTACCCGACCATACTGGAAATGCACGATCGGGTCACGGGCCGCGTGGGCCCCTGGATGTTCCGCCGGTTCGCACGCTCGAAGGCGCCGCACCGGATCCTGACCAACAGTCAGGCGCTGCAGGAGATCCTCAGGGCTCAATTCAACTTGGATTCAACACCCTCCCAATTGCTGGTTGCCCCTAACGGGGTGGAACTGGCCCGTTTCCGGGATTTGCCCGATCCGACCGCTGCGCGGCGGGCCTTGGATTTGCCCGAGAAGTTCACCGTTGGCTACACCGGCCATTTTTACGCCGGCCGTGGGATGGAGCTGATGTATGCCCTCGCCCGCAAGATGCCGGAGGTGCAGTTCCTGTGGGTGGGCGGAAAGCCGAATGACATCGCGCGCTGGCAGGATCGCCTGTTGGATGACCGGGTGGAAAACGTGATCCTGACCGGCTTTGTGGATAATGCCGTATTAGCGGATTATCAGGCTGCGGCCGAAGTTCTGGTCATGCCCTATGGCAAGCATATTTCCGGCGGCGGGGGCGGGGATTCCTCCGATATCGCCAGCCCGATGAAGATGTTTGAGTATATGGCCGCCGCCCGCGCGATCATTACCAGCGACTTGCCCGTCATTCATGAGGTGTTAGATGAAGAGATGGCGGTTTTCTGCCCGCCGGAGAACCCGCCGGCCTGGGAGAGAGCCCTGCGCCGCCTGATGGCAGATCCCAACTGGCGAGAAGAACTGGCCCACAATGCCAGAGCCGCGGTGGAAGCCTATACCTGGAAGGCGCGCGCCGAGCGAGCCCTGAAAGGGTTTATTTCCGATGAGCACTAACATAAAGCTGATGCCGGAAGGCGACGAAAAGCAGCGCTTTACGAGATGGCTGCTGGTCGTGCTCCTGCTGACGATCTTACTGCGGGTGACGCTGTTCCTGTTTTACCCCCCACAGTCCTACCCCGACACCGCAGCCTACCAGCGCCTGGCCGAGTCGGTCCGGGCTGGGTTCAAGCAATTCGACGGCACCCGCGGGCCTGGGTACCCGGCTTTTCTGGCCCTTTTCGGGCCTGTACGGGTGGTCTATGTCGTCCAGCTTTTCCTCGGCTGCCTGATCACACTGATGTGGTTTCTGGTGGGATGGGGCGTGTCGCACAAGGCCTGGTTTGCCGGGCTGCTGGCCTTGGGCTATTCACTAAACCCCAACCAATTCTTCTTTGAGGCCGCACTCCTGACGGAAACCGTCTCTACCTTTTTCCTCACGCTGGGACTACTGGGCGCTTTTCTTTGGCTGTGGAATGCGCGCTGGCGCAAGGTTTGGGTTGGCCTGGCGACAGGACTGGCCACAGCCCTGGCCGTGCTGACGCGGCCGTTGTTTCAATATCTACCTGTTCTGTTGATTATATTTCTCGGGTTTTCTTTTAAGGAGAAGAAGCTGCGGGCAGATTGGAAGGCGATCCTGACGATCACGCTGGTTTCGGTCCTGGTGGTCGGTGGATGGATGGCCTGGATCAGGGCCCATTACCACGTCTTCAGCACAACGACTCTGATGGGTTATCACCTCACGCAGCATACGGGCTATCTGTTTGAACAGGTCCCGGACCAATACGCTCAAATCCGGGATATCTATATCCAATTCCGGGATGCTCAGATCGCCGAATATGGCATCCAGGGGAACGCGATCTGGCAGGCGATCCCGGCGATTCTGGACGCGACGGACTATAACTTTTATGAATTATCCCGGGTGATGCAGTCCATCTCCATCCAATTGATCCTGGCGAATCCGGTCCGGTTTGTGCTGTCCATCATCCCGGATTGGTGGTACTTCTGGCGGGTGCCGGTGCTCTTCACGCCGGCCGCGGTCGTCTCCGGCGGCCTTGCAGGATTGCTGGACGCGCTGATCCTGGGTGTACGGATGGTCCTTTTTGGGGCCAACCTGGTATTTATTCTGACGTCACTGGCCGGGCTGGTTGTCAAGAAGTGGCGCACGCAGTGGGCGCTTTCCGCCTTCCACTGGCTCGTGGCAGGCTATGTCTGGGGCGCTTCCGCGGTTTCGTCCATCTTGGAGCAGGGCAATAACCCGCGATATCTGGTACCCTTACAAACTGCTGTCGTCTTTTGGTCCCTTTGGGTCCTCTGGCAGACCTGGCAGGTATGGTGGACGCGGCGGGGTGAACGAAAGCTCGGAGAACAAGGTTAAGCAAATGCGA
>JAXHUD010000181.1:0-3430 GCA_034189815.1 Chloroflexota bacterium | reverse complement strand
ACTAAAAAGAAAGACAGTCACAAGGCAATCTGGCTGAAAATGATAGCCAGCCCGGCCTACAAGGAGGGGCGCAAAGAACGTTACAAGATCGAGAGAAAATTTGGAGAAGCCAAACAAGGCCCTGGGTTAGGACGTTGTCGCTATTTAGGTTTGACAGGGTTTGGGGTTCAGGCGTACTTCACAACCATGGTCTTGAACTTAAAACAAATCGTCAGGCATAAGACAGGCGTTGGGTTGAAGACGAGAGCCACGGTGATGGTCTGAACCCAGGGTGAACTGTCTGAACTGCATGAAAAGCATAAAAAAGGAGGCGAAATGAGATAAGAAACTTGATCTAGACCCTCTCAATTGCACCCTTTATATCCTTTTTTCGGCAGTTTTTAGCCTATTCTCCTTTGTGTTGCAATTATCACTAATTAATCAACACCCTCATATGGAAATACAATCCCAAATTTCTCCAGAAGACGAAGGTCAAAATTTCAATGTAGATGATCTTTAGTCGAATTTCATTCGACCACCAAGCTACCGACTTTAGTCGGTAGTAGTTGACTTTTCGGAGTCATAATATCATCAATAGTAATATTTTCATTGTTATCGGTGCAACGCCGGCTAGTTCAGCCGATCTTCGAGAGCGTCCTTGACGTCATCGGGGGCTTTGAACACCCCGCGCACGGTGACGGATTGGATCGTGGCCCGGGCGAGCTCGGGCGTGATGTCGTCACCAAGGATGAACAAGCCGATCACTTTGACATTGATCATCTCACCGCTCTCCCGTTTCTCCTCCAGGTCTTTGCGGTTGAACCCCAGGGTGCCGATCACCATGGATTTTCGCGAGCTGATTGAATCTACCGCGTTCTTCTGGCGCTCGATTTGGTTGCGGATCGCTGTGCGGATGAAGTCGGCCCGGGAGGCATAAAAACCTTCCTGGACTAATAGGTCGATCCGGCCGAGGTCCACACTGCCGACGTTGACGGTAATTTTCTCTGATTCTGCCATAGGAGGCTCCTGACCATCTAAAGACCATCCGAATGGATGGTATATGGATGGATTATATAAAGGTTAATAAGCCTTGTCAAATTTTTGTGTGAGCGGGGGCGAACTCAGCTCATTGGCTTACGGCGCAAGCGCAGGAGCACCAGCGCGGCCAGGATCAGGCCGCTGCCGAGCAGTTCCGGGCGGCTGAGGCGTTCGTCCAGCAGCAGATAGGCCTCGATGCTGGTGAGGACGGGTTCGAGGGTGACGATCAGGTTGGCGGTGCTGGCGGGCAGCAGGCTCAAGCTGATATTGTAGAGGCCGAAACCCAGTAGGGTGGGGCCGGCCGCCAGCAGCAGGAGCAGGAGCCATCCGCGCCACTGGGCGCCAAGGGTGAACATCTCGACCGGTCGAGCGGCCGTGGCGGGGACAAAAGAGAGGGGGAGCAGGTTGATGGTGAGCAGCGTGACAGCAGCAAAGAGGAAGGTGTAGAACAGGGCGGTCCAGGGGTTGATCCCGCGCTGGTTGGCAGTGCGGCCCATCAGGGAGTAGATCGCATAGAGCAGGCCGGAGAGCACGCCGGTAGCGATCCCCAGCGCGTTTGCCCGCCAGGCAGCGGCGCTGGTGGCGCCGGAGACGAGTAATGCACCCGCCAGGCAAAGGACCACGGCGATGAGCTTTTTGGCACCGAGCTTCTCCTTGAGCAGCCACCAGCCGAGCAGGGCGGTGAAGCCGCCGGAGGAATAACACAACACGGTGGCGATGGCTGCGCCGGTGAGCGTTACAGCCAGGGTCCAGAGGATGTTGAACAGCGCCAGGACCAGGCCGAAGAGCATCAGGAAGAACCACTGGTCACGGCGAACCTTGAGCAACCGGGGCTTGAAAATCAATATCAATGGCAGCGCACAGAGCACGACGAAGATCTCGCGCCAAAAGGCGAGGATCAGTGCGGGCAGACCGTAATCGACCGAGACCAGCCGGATCAGGATTCCGGTGAAGGAGAGCACGCCGGCGCTGAGGAGCGCAACCAAGAAGCCCCGGTTCAGTGCGAATTGTTTGTTTTCCTTGTTGGACATCATCTCTCTCGTCAGATTGGTCGCTTGATTGTAACTTAAGATGGGGAATAGGGGAGGGGGAATGGTCACAAAGGGGCAGTGGTTAGATTGTGAAGGGTGAGTGGGGAATGGTGAAATGCGGTATTTGGACATTTCCTGGCGTTTGCATTGATAATACTCCCCTCGATGCGTACGGGGAGGGTGAGACGGGCGTGTTAATCCCTGTGGGAGACAGATAGGGTCTACCGTTCAAATAATTAGATTGGGAAAGGGGGAAATTACTCGGGATAGGGGATGTTCAGGCGTTCGGCCGCTTCCTGCATCACCTTTTCCGGGCGGCGGTCGTAGCGGCGGGTGGTGTTGGTGTCTTCGTGGCCGGCCATCTTGGCCACAGTCGCTAGGTCCACGCCCTCGGTCAGCAGGTCGCTGACGAAGGTGCGGCGCATGTCGTGGGGCGTGGTTTTCTTGACCAGGCCCGCTTCTTCGGCGCGTTTGTCGATCACATGGTAGATGGTCTGGTCGGAGAGCCGGGCGACGATCCGTTTGGGTTTCTCACCGCGGGCCTTTTGCGCCGCGGTCAGGCGGGTGTTACGGGTACGGACGATCCGGCCGCTTTTGTTGACGGAATAAAACAGGGGTCCGGGCAGGCGGCCGCGGCGGGTGAGCCAGGCCTCCAGGGCGCGGACTGCGCCTTCGGCCAGGAAGGCATACCGTTGTTTATTGCGTTTGCCGATCACACGGAGGCGGCGCTGCCCCGGATCGATGTCTTCCAGGTCCAGGGCGACCACTTCCGCCCGGCGCAGGCCGGAGGAATACATCAGGCTGATGATGGCCGCGTCGCGGATGCCTAAAACGGGGTTGCTTTCGTCGTTCAGGCAGGTCTGGATTAGGGCCCGGATCTCGTCCGTCTCCAACTCGCGCCCGGTGGGCAGCCGCTCCGCCGAGACGGATTGGACATCGGTGGCGCGCTGGTAGGCCTCGGCGCTGATCAGGTGGTGACGCCAGGCCTCTTTGATCACCCGGCGCACGGCGCAGAGGTAGCGATTAACCGTTGCCGGCGCGTATTTGTCGTCCAACCAGGCTTTGACGGCTGTGACGGTGCCGTAATCGAGGCGCTCCCAGGGGAAATTGAGACAGTCTTCGATTTGGCCATTGGAAAGGGCCGCAGCGATCTGGTCCAGGGCCGTTTTTTGCACACGCCGGCTATCTGCGCTGCCCAGGCTGGCCAGATAGGAGACGACGGGGTTATGGTTGGGGGCGCGTTCCACCCGGGCCTGCAGGGCCCTTTGTTGCTGCGGATCGTTGGCTTGGGGGATCAGGTTTGTCATAGGATCACTTCCATAAGTGTACCGTTGCAAGAAGTATACGGGTTTAACGGGTGAGGATGCCCAGGCCTTTCTCGG
>JAXHUD010000180.1:0-3469 GCA_034189815.1 Chloroflexota bacterium | reverse complement strand
AAGCTCATCGCCACCAGCCTGCAGTACGACCCGCTGGTCTGGCAGTTCGTTCAAGACCTGGACGAGAGCCTGCCGACCTTCAAATTACTGAATGGCGACCGCCTGTCGGTTTCCCCTGGCCGACTGGCCGTCCAGATCATCAACCGGCAAAAGGACCTCAAGCTGGCAAACATTGACCAGATCGAGACCCCGTTACCCCTAGAGGTCAAACAGGCGGCGGCAAAGGCCTTCGAATCAACCTTCAACTCAGGTCTGCCCCCGGCGGATCTGACCGCAGCCGGTCTGCTTGCGCTCGCCCTTCGGGAACGCCGGAAAATCAAATCCGGTTGGGACGGCATCGCCGATGAGATCCTGATCAAACGCGGCCCAAATGCCCTGGAGAAAAACATTCAAACCTGGCAGACGCCTGTCGCGTGTCTCTACACCCTGTGCTCCGATTTCAACGCACTGATCGCCGATTTCCTGCGCTCGAAAACAAGCCATACAGCCCAGGTTGGCGTGGGTTTGCTTGTGCATGCCCTTTTAGCCAATCCCCTTACAGAATCCGCACGCCTTGACACACTTTTCAACACGGTTTCCAGCCTGAACGTGGACCTGCAATTGGACGCGCTGAACTGGCTGGATAAAGCAAATCAAAAAACGCTCCGCCGGTCGCTGGCGCAGAACCTGATGCAGGTAAAATCAAATGTCGACTTTTTCGCCCGCACCTTTGCGGAACTTGAGATCTTCGAAACACCTTCCAGTGGCGATCCGCTGGATAAGCCCATACGCTTCGAACTCGCTGAAGACCTGAACCGTCTGGCAGCGTTCCATCACTACCGGGGCGACAGTGAGAAATCCGCAGAGACCTACCAGAAGGCTGGCGATGTTTTGGCCTTTGTCAGGGCGCAAACCCTGTTCCAAGCCGCTGCCAAAAATACGTCAACCCGATCAAAATCGCTTTGGATGGCCGTGATCCATGCCCTGCCCCAATCTCAAAAGGCACGCTTTGGCTACATTCAAAGGCTGATCGAGGATAAAGACTTTGACGAGGCAAAACGTTTGCTGGCGGAGATGCCGCCCAGCGTCAGGAAAACCTGGTTTGAAAGCCAATTGGCCCCGAACAAGTCACAAGCCAAAACAAACCCGCAACTATTCGCTGATTTGCTCAAATCTTTAGAAGCGCAGGCTGATCCGAGGCCCGGCTTAAAAAATTATTTTGTTAACCCCGATTCGAATGAATTAAAACGGAAAACCCTCAAAGACCTGATCGCCAACGGGCAACCCACATTAGGCCATTTGGCAGTCGAACCCGACTACACCGACCCCGACCAACTCAGCTTGCTTCGGGATGGTCTAACAAAATCCCATCAATATGACCAGGCGATTGAGCTGACCGCATATCTCGAGCTTGTCCAACCGGAAAACCCGAACCACAAGAAGACGCTGGCCCGGCTCTATGGACAAGCCCAACAGTGGCCCCAGGCGTATGACACAATCCAGCAGATCGTCAAGTCAGAAACCTCCCCTTCGCTCGACGACCTGACCCTCTTCGCTGAATCGGCCCTGCGGACCAACCGGGCGGATATGGCAGTATCCATCGCCCAAAACATACTCAAACAATCTCCCAACCACGCCAAAGCGCTGGTGCTCCTGGGCGAGAGTTTCTGGCGAAAAGGCGAAACCGTCAAGGCGATCCAGCACATGGAAAAAGTGGTTGAATCGATCCCCGAAGAAGCTGACACCTGGCTCGCCCTGGCCAGTATCTGGCAGGAGAACGGCCAGAGTGAGCGGGCTCTGAGCGTGCTGCAAAAAGGCGCGGTTGCCGTCCCGAACCACCCCGGATTGCTGCGGGCTTTGGGTAAACTCCTATTGAAAAAACAGGCCCCCTCGGACGCCATAACATACCTGCAAAAAGCTTACGAGATGGACGATCAGGATCCCCAAGGAAACTTCGACCTGGCCCAGGCCAGCTACCAACTCGGCCGGTACGATCAGGCCTGGTCGCTGCTGACCCCCTATCTCGAAATCTACGAGCAGGATGTTGCCATCGCCAAATTACTCGGGCATGTCATGCTGGCGATGGACAAGGAGCAGGAAGCCAAACCTGTCCTGCTATTCACTGCTGAGAAGAATCCCAACGACCGGGATACAGTCCTCGCCGTTGCTAAAATTATTATCACTGAGGCAGACACCGCGCTGGACGAACGGGACGTCGCCACCCTGTCCCGCTTGCGGACTGTTTTGCAGCAGAGTCTGAACGCCCACGAAGGCGACAGCCAACTGCAGTTGAACCTGGCGGACACGGAACGCTTGCTGGGTAATCACGTTCAGGCCTTCGAAACCTACAAAGACCTGACTGAACAGCAGCGCCCCGGCAAAGCAGGCCCCACCTGGCAGCTGCAGTACGGCCTCGGTAAGACAGCCCTGGCAATGGGCCGGCACGAGATAGCCCTGGCCGCGCTGCAAGACGCCGCCACCCGCCAACCCGGTAACTTGTCTGTATTGCACGCACTCACGCGGGCCTACCTCGCCTCGGATTTACAGCCCAAAGCGGATGAGACGGCCCAGATAGCGCTCAGGATGGCGCCGCAGGACCTGCAAAACATCCTCTGGTACACTCGCCTGCAAATCGACCAAAATCAAGCGGAAGAGGCTGCCAAAGCGCTCAAGGACTCGCTGGTGCTGATCACCGACCAACCCGTGCTCAAGCTCTGGCTGGCGCGCAGCCTGATCTCCACTGGTGAGCTCGACGACGCGGAACGGAACCTGGCTGAACTGATTAACGATCCCCACACCACCGGTGAGGACCTCCATCAGGCTGCTTATGCCTGTGTCCAGGTCAACAACCTGGATCTGGCGATTAAAGCGCTCGAGCTAGCCCTTTCACGGACGGAAGCGTTCAATCCGCTGTACGTGTTGGATTTAGCAGCGACCTTTGCCAGCCGGGAACAATGGCTGAGCGCCCTGAAAGTGCTCGATGTCACCGACAATGAAATCATCCAAAATCCTGAGATCGCCCTCTACAAATCCGACCTGCTCAATCAATTAGGTCGGTATGAAGCGTCTCTGCTTATGCTGGAAAATATCCAGGATCGGATAGAAGCCAAATTAGGTGAAGGCAACGATACCTACACGCAATCCCCTTTGCTTTACGCCGTGGACTTCTCCCTGGCCGGTTATTACATCCGGATGGGACAGCTCAAACGACGTCAGGCCAATCTGGATGAAGCCGTCGATTGGCTGGAGCAGGCTCACGATGCCAATCCGGACGATCTCAAGATCCGTCTGACCTGCGCAGAAGCTCAGGCCGCTAACCTGAACTTCGCCAGAGTTCTAGCCCTCACCGATGTTCCTAAAATATCATCTCAAACACCAGAAGGCCTGGATTTGGTCTGTCTCAAGGCTGAAATCGCTTACCTGGCGGATGACGACCTTGGCGGCATGCAAGCTGTAAAGGATATCGACTCCGGTCTCTCCACCTACCCTC
>JAXHUD010000018.1:22066-23636 GCA_034189815.1 Chloroflexota bacterium | reverse complement strand
GCGTGTGCGCCTGGACATGGGTCAATGTTATTAATCCGCCGTTCGTGTGATGGATTTATCGGGATGGGCTCCAAATGCACCGCCAGGAATCCGCCCATTCCCGATTTCGGAACAAGCTTTAAAGCCTTGCAAATTGCCGCTGTGAACTTCTAACCCCCTTTTCAATGATCTTCGCCAATTCAGCCTGGTGATCAAAATTGGGGGAGGCGGTTAACACGGTTTCAATTGCTGCATCCCTGTTGCTTGTATTATGGAATGGTAAAATTCCATCCAGGCTCAGGTCGTCAAACTGCGCTCGACCCTTTTTCAAAATGGACCGATTGCGAGCGAATAGCCAAACTTCAGAGGTCTATTTCTCATGGAGATAGACAATGGCGATCTTGAGTCCCTTATCAGTGTAACATTTCAACTTCATCTCTGGTAAAATTACCGAAGTTATTCTGGCCACCGGGGAAAAGCCTCTTTCAACAACGCCAACAAACCGACATCCAGAGGTTCCCGGCGCCAGAATCACGGTCAAGACGCCGAAATCAAGACCGTATCTTTTCAATAAGGCCCGGAAACAATAGGCCGGAAGGTAGTTTTTGAGGTTAGACACAATGCCAGTCCCAATGAAGGCTGGTACGGTACTCCGAGAGCGGTACCAGGTGAAACAGATCATCGGCCAGGGCGGCATGGGCTGCATCTACCTGGCTGAGGACTTACGCCTGGAAGGGCGCCTCTGCGCGGTTAAAGAGGTGGAATACGACCGCGGCTTGCCCAAGGAAATGCTCGAAGAGGCCCAGCATCAGTTCCAGCGTGAGGCGACCGTCCTCGCCCGCCTGGACCACCCCAATTTGCCCAAGGTGTCCGATTTCTTCTCAATTGATGACAGCGACTACCTGGTGATGGATTACGTCCCCGGCAAAGACCTGCGCGAGTTAATGATGGAAGCGCGGCAAAACGACACCTTCCTGCCGGAGGAAGACGTTTTGGATTGGGCCAGCCAATTGGCAGACGCATTGAGCTACCTGCATAGTCAGGACCACCCCATATTGCACCGGGACATCAAACCCAGCAACGTCAAACTGACCCCCTCCGGATTGGTCAAACTGGTGGACTTCGGGCTGGTGAAGATGCTGGCGCCGGGCGAGGTGACCATCACGATCCTGCAAGGGCAGGGCACCGCGCTCTATACGCCGTTGGAGCAATACGGCGGCGACGCCGGCCATACGGATTCCCGCAGCGACATCTATGCCCTGGGCGGCACGCTCTACCACTTGCTGACTAACGAAGCCCCGATCAATGTCCGGGACCGCTTCCTGGCCCCCGGCAGCCTGACCCCCATTCGCCAGATCAATCCCAATGTGAGCGTGCGGACGGAGCGAGCCATTCATTGGGCACTGCAGCTGCACCCTGAAGACCGTCCGGAGGACGTTAACGCCTTCCTCAAAGCCCTGTTCATTGAGGATGCCCCGATCACCAAACCCTTCCGCAGCACTTATTTCCCGTCGCGTCTGGTTCAGGCGCCCGAACGGGTCCTGATCTACGTAGCGGGCGGCTTGATGGTCGTCAGTTTGCTGCTCACCCT
>JAXHUD010000018.1:17394-21966 GCA_034189815.1 Chloroflexota bacterium | reverse complement strand
TCGGCGTGGCTTCCGGCGTCTCGGTTGGGGTCGGCGTCGCCTGCGGCGTGGGAGAGGTCAAAAATACCGATGACTGGCCATCCGGCTCAATGTTGATATTCAGCGTTTCGGATTGCGTGGCCGGCTCGCTAACCGCATTCACTTCCAGACCGCCTGCTGCTTCGATCCGATAATTGAAATAGCCCACACCGGCCGCCGTGGTTGTATCGAACTGCTGTGTGATGCCCGGCTGCTCACCAGAGATCGTAAAGTTAAAGCGAACAACCGTCCCATCCGGCACAATATGCCCATTATGATCGCGGATCTGCCCTGTGCGGATGGTGATGGTGTCCCCGACATTAAAGCTCGGCACCGGAGTTGGTTCGGGCGTCGGCGTCGCGCCGGGCGTTGTATCTAAGCCATTTCCCTCCAGCGTTTGCTCCGGCATCACCAGTTCCAGACGGATAATCTGGTCGGGGTCCGGGGCCGTCATGGAGATCAGGTCATAACCCACCGCACTCAGCGAGATTGGCAGTGCGCCCTGTGGGTTCATCTCCTGCATCAGGATCCGGGCTGCCACATCGATGAACGCCGGCTGCTTGCTGAACAAGGCATAGTAAGCCGTAATCTTGGAGATGTTAGTGGAATCCAGATAAACAGGAGAATCAAGGGCGAACACAATTACGCGTTTCTGCGAGAGCAGGTCCGGTCGCTCGGTCAGGATCCGCTGCAAGGCGTTGGACGCCGGATAATTCGGATCAACGTCCAGCAGATTAAAGACCACCCATTCCGCTTCGGCAAGGTTGGCCTGTACATATTCGTTGGTGCCTTCGTTTTCGACCTTGTCCAGCATTTCGATCAGTTGGTTAAAGGTATAGGAAGATAAGTTGTGCTGCAGAATCTGGCCGCCTGCCTGAGGGCCATAGAGATTCAACAGCGCCGTGGAAAGCGATACCGTATCCAGCACGTTGACCGGCGCACAACCCTCGCATTGATAGGTCGTGCGGACATCGGTGAAAATCACAATGTCTTCATACCAAAAGGGCGGATTAGGCAGCACTGTGTCCATCTCAGCCGGGTTGGGACTAATCATCGTGACCGCTTCCTGGGCTACATCAAACGTGACTGCATTCCCTTCGCCCACGCTATCCAGGCTGCCTTCGGTCGGAAGCACATTTTCCAGATTGAATTCGCCGTACAATCCCAATTTGGCATCCAGAATACGCAGTACGGAGCTATCCACCCGCTGGGCGAAGGCTGAATCCTCACGATACTTGGTCACAAAGAAATCGAGCGTATTCTGCAGGGAAACAAAGGCGTTGGGGTCGGTTGTGGAAACAAAATCATTGACGTAGAGCATATCATTGCCCGCCAGGAAAGCGTTCCGGGCTACCTGCCAGGCCTCAAAGTTTTCACCGGCGGGGTCAAAGAAGCGCCGCACGGCCCCACTGCCCAGGTTATCGCTGATGACCAGGCCGCCGTTCTGGCGCCAGCCTTCAAGTTCCGGCAGCGCCATAATCGCCGAGAGCGCATTGGCATCGAAACTGATCGGCCGGGTCGTCGCGCGGATGTTCCCCTGGAAACCCTGATAGCGGATATGGGAAACCATCACTGCATCAACCCGGTTCGGGTCGCCTGACATCGGCTCGGTCACAGAGAAGAATGGCGCCAGTTCAATCTGGGTCAGCTGGTCCAGCGACTTCCGCACAGTTGCGACCTCATCTTCAGGCGAACGGTCCGAATTACCCGTACCGGGGAAATTCTGTGCCACAACCAGCATCTGGTTATCGCTGCCCGTGTGAAGCCCATTGATGAAAGCTTTGCCCATTTCGCCCACCCAAAAGGGATCACCGCCGAAAGTGTTCACGCCGAGATATTGGGCAGCCTCACCATTGGTGGACTCCAACACATCCAGGTTCGGACCCAAAAACAGGTTGAACCCCAGCGCGCTCAATTCACGCCCCAGAGTCTGCCCCGTCTGCATCGCCAGATCCAGATCCCAGGCCGCACCAAGCGCCAACTGCGAGGCTGTCTGGCTCAGGCCGCTGAGCAAAGGCGTTCCGGTTGCACTTTCATCCGTTTGCGGGATGCCTACAAAGAGCGGCACGTAAGCTGGTGAGCCGGCCGCTGCATTATCCACCCCTTCGTCATCTGATCCTGCGGAGTCATCCCATTCGAGCTGCTGCAATGCGCCAATCAGATTCTGGGTCTGGTCGATGATATCTTCTGAAGGAAAGTTATTGTTCTCCGCCAGGAGAACCACACCCCCAATATGATAATCCGTTACGAGATTGTAGATTGCGCTATCCGGTTCCAGTTGTGATCCCTCGAAACCAACCAGGAACAACTGTCCAACCTTCTCTTCGGGCGTCATCGTCTGCAAGATCGCCTCTGCTGCAGAGGTTGGTTCAGCACGCGCGGATGACGAAGGCAGGCTGGCAACCAAAAGCATGATCGCCAGAGCGCCTCGACTGAGAATCCGCCAAAACTTCAACAGCAATTCGTTCACGCCAGCGACTCCAAAACCGTCCGTGCTCGCTGCGGGACATTGGTAATGATCGCATCCACGCCCAGCTTGGCGAGGTGGCGGATATCCGCAGCCTCATCCACCGTCCAGACGTTGATTTGCTGGCTGCGGGCATGGACCGCCTTGACCAATGCCTCATCCACGTCCTTGAAATAGGGATGGAAGGCCTCATAGCGGAACAAACGATAGAGGAAATTTTGCGCTCGCCCGGGAAAAATCAGTATGCCGCGCGGCACATCGGGTAAAACCCGGTGGAAGCGCGGGAAATTGAAGGGGTTAAACGACGAGACCAAAATGGAATCAGCCAGGCCGTAATCTCGCACCATCCCGGCCACGGCCAGGGGGAGCGAGTCAAAGAGCGAGCTGTAATTTTTGAGTTCAATATTTATCGGGAACTGACCGCCGAATCGATCCAGCACTTCCGCCAGGGTGGGGATGGGCTCGCCTTCGCCGGCGTCCAACCGCTTCAGTTCAGCAAGCGTCAGGTCGGATACCCGTCCCGTCCCGTCGGTGGTACGGTCAACGGTGTCGTCATGGATTACGACCAATTGCTGGTCCTTCGACAACATCACATCCAGTTCAATCCCATCGGCGCCCTGCTCAAAGGCAAGCTGAAAGGCAGCCAGCGTATTTTCGGGTGCCTGGCTGCTGGCACCACGATGGGCGTAAATTTTCGGATTCATACTCATTCTTCTCCTAAGATGGGATAATTATAGCACGCGGGATCTAAGATGGTATCTTCCCACATCAAGGCCAAAACAAAACCTCGAGCCATCGGCCTGGGCTATAATGGGGGTGATTTAACCGTAAACAAAATGCGCTGTCAAGGAGACCCCATGCGAAAAACATTGTCCTATCCCGTCGAAGCCCTCAAAGACTACGTGGTCCGGTTCTTCACTGCCCTGGACGTCCCTGAGATTGATGCCCGGATCGCGGCGGATGTTCTGGTCATGGCGGATCTACGCGGGGTGAACTCCCACGGGATCATCCGGCTGCACGCCTATTACGGCAATCGGCTGCGTAAAGGCTATATCGACCCGACCTCCCCGATCAGGACCTTGCTCGAAAACCCATCCACGCTCACACTGGATGGCGCCAACGGACTGGGCCAAGTCGTTGCCTACCGGGCGATGTCCCGTTGCATCGAGATGGCCGATGAAACCGGTATCGCCATCACCACCGTGCGTAACAGCAACCATTTCGGCATCGCCGGCTACTATGCCATGATGGCGCTCCCCGAGGACATGATCGGCATCAGCCTGACCAACAGCCGCCCGTTGGTCACGCCGACCTTCGGCAAACGTCCCGCCCTGGGTACTAATCCGATCGCCGTCGCCGTCCCGGCGGGTGAAGAGCGGCCCTACGTACTGGACATGGCTACCAGCATCGCCCCGCTTGGCAAAGTCGCCGTCTACGACAAGGCAGGTGAATCGATCCCCAAAGGCTGGGGGCTCAACGCCAAGGGCGAACTGACCACGGAGCCTGGCGAGGTGATCAACGGCGGCAGCCTGCTGCCGCTGGGCGGCCCGGCGGAACTCCACGGCTATAAGGGCTATGGCCTGTCGCTGCTGGTGGATTTGCTCTCGGGTGTGCTGGCCGGTGCGGCTTTCGGGAGCCAGGTGGGAACGCCATCCAAGGAACGTCCGGCTGATGTCGGGCACTTCTTCGCCGCCATCAAGATCGAGAATTTCCGCCCGGTCGCTTTCTTCAAGCGCGACATGGACGAATACATCCGGGCGCTCAAAGCCACACCAAAGCTGCCGGGGCAGGATCGAATTTATATCCATGGGGAAAAGGAATTTGAACTCGCCGAGAAATATCAAAGGGAAGGCGTCCCGCTGATGGTGGAAGTGGTCGAATCGCTCAAGATTGCTGGGGAGGATGCCGGCGTGCCCTTCGACCTGACGCCGGTGGGTTAGTCCTATTTTTACGCCGGAATGTCAACCCGGGATGGTGCCGAGCATGAAATAGAGCGTGGCCGCCAGGAAGGAGGCCAGCTTCAGGTTTGTCATTCGGGGGAAGAGCCAAAACAAGATCAGGCTGAAAAGGAACAGCGGATGCCGCAC
>JAXHUD010000018.1:0-17294 GCA_034189815.1 Chloroflexota bacterium | reverse complement strand
TATTGTAATTATAGAACGTATATTCTAACCAAGTGGCAGGTGAGCGATGCGAAGAATTATTGTTGTCCCGGCGGTATTCATTGGATGTTTGATTGTGATTTGGGTGGGAACAGTGGCAGCAGCCAATATGCCCTCCGAAGAGCGCTTAGCCCCGACCCAAACCGCACTAGCCAACGCAGCTTTGAAAAAAGATTCAGCTCAGAACAAAGAGTCCAACTGCAACCTGGCTGCCAGCTATCCCGGCGAAATTCGCCAGTGGTGTGGGGCGATTGAAGCCGCCGCCAACGATACCGGCCTGCCCGCCAACCTGATCGCGGCCGTGATCCTGCAGGAAAGCGGTGGAAATCCGGTTGCCTATTCCGGCAGCGGCGCGGTCGGTCTGATGCAGGTCATGCCTCGGGACGGTCTCGCGGCGGACTTCATGTGCGTCAACGGACCCTGCTTCGCCAACCGGCCCACGATCGCAGAACTTGAAGACCCCGCCTTCAACATCCAATACGGCAGCGACTACCTTGCCAGCCTGATCCAAAAACACGGCACGATTCGGGAGGCCCTGTTTAAATATGGGCCGATCGATGTCGGCTACTATTACGCCGACCTGGTCCTGAAGATTTACGAAAACTATCAATAACCCCGCTTCTCCTTTTCTCCTCTTGGTCTGGCGGCCGCCACCCCTGTAACCGGCGTTGCAGGGGTGGTCCCTTTAATAAGGAGAAAACCAGCGGGAGAATAGCGCTGGCTGGTAAATTGTGATAATAAAAACGCCGCTCGGCACAATGTGACCGGGCAGTCATATTACTCTAATGTCAATTTTCTTCAATCTAATGTATTTTTTAGAAATGTGACGGGTCAGTCACATGCTATTTTAATCTTTTTCCGGTGGGTTAAGCCGAAAATCATAAATCCCATCCCGATATTCCCAAACGGCATCGCAATTGTCGCAGTGCAAATCAGCCTCTGCCTCCGCCAGCGCCGCGCCGCAAGCGGGGCACTGAAACAGTATCTCGTCCACCGCAGCCGGCTCGGACTGGACAGCCTTGGCGCGGGTGAACACACTGGGCGTCACCTGCCAAAGGTTCCCCGGCCACTGCAGCAGGGCATCCAGGCTCGCCAGCAGTTTCGGCGGCAGGGTCCGCTTGAGGAAGCCTACCCGGAAGTGCGATACGGTCAGTTGGCGCTGGATCTCAAAACCGACCTCCCGCAGATATCGGCGGACTGATTTAGGATGAAAATCAAAGTTCAAAGCGGCAAATTCCACCGGTTCAGGGGAATAGGGACTCCAGTCCTGCCGGCCTGACAAATAGCGCAGCATGGCCTTCAGATTGCGCTTGTTGGCGAACTCCAGGATGAAGGTCGCTTCGGACGCCATCACCCGGTGCACCTGGTCCAGAGCGGATTGCGGTTCGGCCAGATGGTGCAGCGTGCGGATCATCGTGGCAGCGTCAAATCGCCGGGCCACAAATGGCAAGCGGTAGACGTCCGCAGCCACAAAGATATACCGATCGGTATGGCCCAACCGGTCCCGCGCCTGCTCCAATTGCGTGCGTGAATAATCCAAAAGGACGACGCGATTGAAATTTTGATAGCGGGGTGTGTTGCGGCCGGCACCTGCGCCTAACTCCAATAGCAAGTCTCCCCCTGCCGGCAGCAAGCGCTTCAGGGCGATGGCTTCCGCCGCGTCCTCATAGGCGCGGCCGCCCTGATCCCAAAATGTTTGCTGGTAATCGGATCCTTCGTAACTGCAGACGGGGGGGGTGTTTTCATTCATGAGTGGGTTTATATCATGGAAAAGGGTAACTGGCAAACCATACGATAAAAAAAGTGCCCGAGCAGGGTCACCGGCGGCACCCGGAGATACCTCCTTACCGCTGCTTCCTTTCGGACCTGACGGGGTTCGCAGGGCTCCGCCGCGCCGGTCCCACCCGGGCGCGGTTAAGCATACTGCACGCCTGGAGGACTGTCAATAATGAGCAGATGGTAATGCGCAGATGGTTTGAGCAGGATAGTCCCAACTCTGACACCCAACTCTGAAACCCAACTCTGAAAACTGGTAAAAAAGCGCCCTTCGATGTATACTTTAGAGTGATTTATCAGACAATTAATCAGGCGACAGGAGAGGCGCTCACCCGATGAAAGTTTCCGTCAATCAACAACAACTTGCACACTGCGTCAGTATGGTTTCACGGGCGGTATCGCCTCGCAGCACCCTGCCCGTTCTTTCAAACATCCTGGTCAAAACCGATGACGGCCGCTTGCGGCTCTCGGCGACCAACCTCGAACTGGGTATCACCTGTTGGATGGGGGCCAAGATCGAAAGCGACGGCGCTATCACGGTCCCTTCCCGGATCTTTACGGACCTGGTGGGCAATCTGCCCAGCGACCAGGTAGTTCTGACGCTGGATAATAGCACCCAAACCCTGAATGTTCGCTGCGGTACGTCAGAGACCAACATCAAAGGGATTGATGCAGAAGAATTCCCGCCCATCCCCGAACCCAATGTTGACGAAGGCGTCCCGCTGAATGTGGACAACTTCAAAGAAATGGTCCAGCAGGTAGCCTTTGCCGCCTCAATCGACGAAGCCCGCCCGGTGCTCACCGGCGTGCTGCTCAAACTGGATGGCGATCATATCACTATGGCCGCTACCGACGGTTTCCGCATCTCAATCCGCGAAGACGACATCCCCAATGCCGTATCCCACCCGGTCGAAGCCATCATCCCCGCCAGGGCGCTGGTCGAACTGGCCCGCATCATCGGCAGCGGCGGCGATGACACCCTGGTGATGACCTTCCCGCCAGACCGCGGTCAGGTGATCTTCCACATGGACGACCTCGAACTGGCTTCCCAATTGATTGAAGGCAGTTTCCCGGACTACCGCGCGATCGTGCCGCAGAACTTCAAGACCCACACACTGCTCTCCACCGCCGGATTGCTGAAAGCCTGCAAACAGGCAGAGATCATCGCCCGCGAGGGCACCAATGTGGCCCGCCTGAACATCATCCCGGAGACGAGCGACGCCAATCCCGGCACACTGGAAATCTCCTCGCAGTCCGAACAAACCGGCACCTCCGAGGTCCTGGTGGATGCGTCGGTGGACGGCGTCCCCCTGTTGGTGGCCTTTAACGTCCGTTTCCTGCGGGAAGTGCTGGAAGTGATCAAGTCTGATAACGTCTGGCTGGAGACCAATGCCGCCAATACACCCGGCCTGCTGCACCCGCAGGGCGATGAGCACTTCAAACACATCATCATGCCGATGCACATTGGCTGAGCGAACCAAGGGTTAACACAGAGCGCCTGCGATTTGCCGGCGCTTTTTTAATTGCATTATCCTGCCTGTTTCCTATTTTCCCTGGAATCTATTAGAATTAACGCTATCCATGCTCAATCCTTAAGGTGAAGCCATTATGACGCTCCCCCCAAGCGCAACCGATCGACTCCTAAGCATCTATCTGGTGCTGTCACAATACCCGGTGCTCTCCACCCGGATCCGGGACCTGATGCGGCGGGAGTTGTTCTCCCGGGGCTTCCTCACGCCCAACGATTTCGAGCAGGAAGTGATCCGCAAGGCGATCCAGTCACAGGAGCGGGAGGGGCTTCAGCGTCCCCAAATCGAGGAGCCTGCCGACGTCTGGGAGCGGCGCAAGGCCCGGGTGCGTGACCAGCTGACCGATTTCTACTTCAGCCATCACCTTAGTTTTGAATTGATCGAAGACCTGATCGAAGAAGTCCTCAACGAACGCGGCGTCACCAGCCACGAAGCCCTCTACGAATTCAACCCCGAAATCGCCCCCCAGGAACTGCTCTTCAACCAGGGTATGATGATCGAGAACCTTCCGCCCGCCGACCGCCAGCCGCTGGAGGCGCGTCTGCGGGAGATCAAGGTCGTGTTGATCCGCAACATGATCAGCGACCAGCTCCGGTATATCAATATCGCTCGCAACTGGTTCACCATCTCAGACCTGGCTGAGGTACGCCGCCACAAGATCGGTCACGGCCGCATCGGCGGCAAAGCCGCCGGCATGCTGTTGGCTTACCGGATCCTGAAGGAAAGCCCAAACGACGACGTGCGCCACAACCTGCGCACGCCCGAATCCTATTACATGGGCTCCGACCTGCTCTATACCTATATCTCGGTCAACAACCTGCACCATTGGAACGACCAAAAATACAAATCTGAAGATGAAATGCGGGAGGATTACCCCAAGATCGTTGAGGACTTTGTGGCCGGTGCGTTCCCGCCCAGTGTGGTTCAACGACTGGAAACGCTGCAGACCTCGGTCGGAAAACAGCCGCTGATCGTGCGCTCCTCCAGCCTGCTGGAAGACAACTTCGGGACCGCTTTCGCCGGGAAATATGAGAGTATTTTCCTGCCCAACCAGGGTGATGTTGAAGAGAATATGAAGGCGCTCACACAAGCCATCGCTCGTATCTACGCCTCGACCCTCAACCCAACCGCGCTGCTTTACCGCCGCAGCCGCGGTCTGCAGGACTATGACGAGCGCATGGCGATCCTGATCCAGACCGTGGAGGGCAACCGCTTTGGCAATTATTTTCTGCCGGATATCTCGGGCGTCGCCTTCAGCCACAACCAGTATCGCTGGTCGCCCCAAATCCGCCAGGAAGACGGCTTCATCCGCCTGGTCTGGGGCCTGGGCACCCGGGCCGTCGACCGTGTTGGGAACGACTACCCTCGACTGGTGGCCCTCAGCCACCCGACTCTGCGCCCTTCCAACACCGTCAAGTCAATCCGGCGCTACTCCCAACATTACGTGGACCTGATTGACCTGAAAGACAATCAATTAAAGACATTACCCATCCAGGAAGTCCTAAAAGGAAACTATCCCCCGCTGCGCTTCCTGGCCCAGGTGGATCAGGAAGGCTATTTCCGCTCGATCCGCTCTCGCCTGGTGGACGCCGAACCCGACCAACTGATCCTCACCTTCGAAGACCTGCTGCGTCGTACACCCTTTGCCGAGCGCATGCGCTATCTGTTGACCGAACTGGAAGAGCAATACGAATCCCCCGTGGACGTGGAATTCATCGCGGACGTGACGGAAGACAACGGCCGGCCGGAGGTCAAGATCTCCTTGATCCAGTGCCGCCCGCTCAGCTACATGAAAGAGGAAAACCGGGTCAGTTTGCCTCAGAACATCGATCCGGAGGACATTCTCTTTTCATCCAGCCTCATGGTCACCGGCGGCTGGCTGGAGGAAATCAACTACGTGATCTACGTCCCGCCCGAGACCTACTTCAGCCTGCCTACTCAGGCCGCCCGCAACAAGCTCGAACGCGCCATCGGCAAACTGAACGCGGCCCTGAACAACGAATCCTTCATCTGTGTGGGGCCTGGGCGGTGGGGCACCTCCAATCCCGACCTGGGCGTGCACGTGGATTACGCCGACATCTTCAACAGCAAGGCACTGGTTGAGCTGTCCGGTGAGGGCATCGGCCCGGCGCCCGAGCCGTCCCTCGGCACGCACTTCTTCCAGGACCTGCTGGAAGGCCAAATCTTCCCCCTGGCAACCTACATCGGTGAAGACCAATTCAACCGGGATTTCTTTTATGAAACCCCGAACCGCCTATCGGAATGGATCGAAGCTGAACCCGCGCTGTTCGACCGGCTGCGCCTGATCAAGGTCAGCGACTACCGCGCCAAACACCATTTGGAATTGGTGATGAATGGTGAAGAAGAACGAGCCCTGGCCTTCCTCTCCGAATCCCCCCGGGGCCGCAATGGGCGACTCCAGTAAAGAACCTTCCATGCGTTTAATCCTCAACAGGTAGAAAAGCCCGGTGCCGGTTCAGCCGGTAACACTGGCCGTCCAGCCCATGTATGAGACCGCTGCCTTTCACCGCAGCCCAGCGCGCCAGTTCATAGGCCAGCAGCAAGCCCATATCCGTCAGCTGCGCCCGCCCCAACTCAACCCGAACGACCTGCGCTGCCGCCCTCAGGGCGGCTTCAATCGTTTGAGGCACGGTCGCCAACACCGGCGCCAATTCAGCCCGGAGAGCCTGATCCAGATCAAGCAAATACACCAACACCGGCCGCTGAGTCGCCGGGCCATAAGCCAGCGCGAAGAAAGGGTCATCCCCGTCATGCGGGCCGATCAGACGCAGATGAGCCTTCGCTGACTCGATCAATGCCGGGTCCAGGCCATATTGACAGCACAGGGTCTGATAGTTGGATTCCGTCACGGCGGCGATGACATTCTCGGGGATAATCTCTGAAATCGGGTCTTGGTTGAAAACTAAAATTGAATAGGGCACAGATCCTCCGCTTTTACAATAATCGTCTTAAACCCCCGTGTCAAGCCTGCGCTAGGTTTCACGTGAAACATTGTTGTTGAGAGTCCCGTCGTGAGAAGTCATCATCTTTTCCAGGTGCAATTTGTTTCACGTGAAACATCCAGGGGCCAACTTATCGCCAAAAACCGATGTTTTGCCCGATTTTATGGCCAAAAAAAGCCCAAATAGCACCGTTTGGTTAAAACTTCAAATTGTCTCTGAAACCATGGCGTTACTTTTGACAGCGAGCGTTTAAAACGAGCAGTTATATGCTCGGTTTCATTCTGACCCCCTTTAGCGTTAGGGACTACAAAAAAAGCGCATCATGCCTGATGCGCGTTCATTCATGGACTGGGTTATTTCTTTTTCCTGCTTCTTTCAACATCGATTGTACGCCGCCAGGCATCAAGGCCATATTCGGACGCTGTTAATAGCAGGTTGAGGATTGATTATCAATTGGTTTTAGGATTGACCAGGACGAGCGATGAGTTCTTTGCTCTCGGGCAGCGGTTTACCATCCAGGATCTCAAATTTGTAACCCAATTCCTGCAGTAGAGAGAGGGTCGGTTCATGCGCCTCACGTTGATGCGTGTCCAGGAACAGCACGGGTCGATGTTTTTCAAGTATGCGCCGGGCGCCTTTCAGTGCGGCATACTCGGCGCCTTCCACATCCACCTTCATAAAATCGGGCGGAGGTAGTTCGGCCGCAATATCATCCAAAGCCACCATCCGCACCGTTATCTCACCGCTCTCAGCCAAGTGACCCATGGCCGTGCTGGCGCCAGGGTCAAAAGCAGCCTCGCCGCTCTGGTCTGAGACGGCGACCGGGAGGATCTGTACAAGGCCCTCCAACGCATTCAGGGCAACGTGACGGCGTAAAAAAGTCAAGTTGCGGGGTAAGGGTTCAAAGGCAATGATCTTGCCCTCCTGCCCGGCCAGGACGGCCGCCAGCAGGCTGAAATAACCAACGTTCGCGCCGATATCATACACTACCGCGCCGGGGAAAATCTCCCGCTCGAAGGCCAGCCGCTTATTCATCTCATAGCTGCCCAGCCAATAGCCGTGTTCGCCCGCACCGACCACCCACTTCTTCCCGCGCAGGCTGCCTTGCAGAATCGGCAGGACCATCTTCTTTGGGATCAAACGAAGTGGTAATCGGATCAGCCGGCCCCAGAAGCTGCGATAATTAAGTTTGGAAAAATTCATTTCACGTCTTTTCGAGTCCAGTTTAAAAGAGCAGGCTTATTATACTTGGCTTCATTGCGCCCGGTGGGAGCAACGCCTTCAACATTTTTGGGTTAAATAATTGGAGCGCGCCTTCTTTAAGGAATTATAATTAGGCGCGGCCGTTTTACAATCGGACAAAGGATCCTCGAAAACCGAGCTGACATTGATGACTGAAATGCGTGATAAAGAATTTTTTCTGACCTATCCCCGCCGACGCCTGATCCGTTCCACTTTAATAACATTCGCCAAAGCTTTTCTGGCCCTTCTGACCCGAACCGAGGTGAAGGGGATGGAGCGCTTACCCAAAAAGGGCCCCATCATCCTGGCCGGCAACCATGTGGCCGAGTTCGAGGCGGTGCTGATGGCTTCCTTTACCCCAGGTCAGGTGGAATTCATCGGCACGGGCGATATCCCCTTAGATCCAAACTATGCCTTTTTTGCTAATGCTTATGGGATTATTCCTGTCAATCGCGGGAATTTGGACCGCAAGGGGCTCTATATGAGCTTGGACGTCCTCAGGCAGGGCGGGATCTTGGGTATCTTCCCGGAAGGCGGCACCTGGGACCCCGCCCATATGCAGGCCCAGCCCGGGGTGGCCTGGCTGAGTTACAAAGCGCAGGCGCCCGTCCTGCCGATTGGCTTCGGCGGGATGTCCGGCAGCCTCCAGGCCGTGTTAAAGCGCCAGCGCCCGCAGATGACAATGCGGGTGGGTAAACCCATACCGCCCGTGACCCTGCCGGACAATGGGCGTTCGATAAAATACAATCTTGAGTACGCGGCGGAACAGATCCTCAGCGAGATCAATGGTTTAATACCCGCGAATGAACGGGTGAAGGTCAACGATCGGCTGGATGAGGTCTATCAATTGGAAGTTAAGGTGCTCTCAGAGCAATGGGCGCTTGAAATCCCCACTGAATACCAGTTGCAACACGGCGCGGCTTACGCCCGGGTGCTCTTCAATCCCACGATCATGGATGTTCTTTATCGCAATCTGAACCTGCCGATCCAGGCGCTCAAGGAGGTCAACTCGCGCATCAAGCCGGATTCGCTGCTGAAGGCCTGGCAAGCCATCCTGAATTACCTTGAAATCAACCCGGGGTTTTTCACCTATCGTTTCGGGGTCCAAACCGGATTAGCCGTGAAAGAAGCCCTCCAGGAACTACATCGCCTTGGCCAATGGGCTCTGAATCAGGACTATGGTTTGGTCATTAACCCGATCCGCTCCTATCGCAACGCCGCCACCGGGAACCGCGTGACGGAACAGGGCGGCCGTTTCCCGGGCAGTATGTGATTTATCGAGTTTAATTTTTCCGATTCACGGGCATTTCTGGAAAGCCATTATCCGGCCCCAGGTGGGCGGCAGTGTGACTCTGATATACCCATCTTTTATTGAAAATGTCGCTTCGGGGTTTAGCTTGTCCTGCATCTGACCGGTCTCCCACGGCAAATCAAGGTCCAATTCAACAGGCTGATGGTCGCTATTGAGCAGGACCAGCAGCGTTTCGTCCGCCGATTGCCGGAGGAAGCCCATTTGTTGGTGGTCCACATGGATCTGCTGGTAGTCGCCAAAGCGAAGCGCCGCTGATGCCCGGTTGGTTTCCGCCAGGCGGGCAATGGTTTGCGGCAGGTCCCGCTGGGGGGCTTCAATCCGCATCTTGCCCAGATCCAGCGCTGGCCGCAGGGGCGCATCGGACCATTTCCCTTTGCGTGCCAGGAGTCCAAATTCGCTGCCGTAATAGATCGAGGGGATGCCGGGCATGGTGAATAGCAGCAAATAAAGGGGATAAAGCAGGGCGGGATCGCCCAATTTGCTGGCAACCCGGTCTACGTCATGGTTATCCACGAAATTATACAAGTCCAAATCCCGATAAATTCCGTTTGGACCAAACTGCCGGTCCAGTTCAGAGGCAATTTCGAAGTAATTCTCGTCCACCAGACTGGAGTAGAGCCCCTTATAACTCTCATAGTTCGTCACAGAGTCGAGGGTATCTACGTTGGCCCACCGGTTGTAGTCCCCGTGGACCACTTCGCCCATCAGCCAAAAGTCCGGCCTGCGTGATTTGGTAACCCTTCGCAGTTCCTGCATGAACCCAAAATCCACACAGTCTGCGGCATCCAGGCGCAGACCATCGATGCCGAAGCGGTCCATCCAGAACCGTACCGCATCAAACAGATGATCCCGGACGGGTGGGTGGGACAAGTTCAGTTTGACCAGGCTGTAATGCCCCTGCCAGCCTTCATATTCAAAGGGATCACCCTGCGGGCTTTGGCCCCCAAACCGGAGGTTGTGGAACCAGTCTTTATAAGCGGAGTTTTCACCGTGCGCCAAAAGATCCTGGAAGGCCCAAAAATCCCGGCTGACATGATTGAAGACCCCATCGAGCACCAGCCGGAGTCCGCGGCGATGGACCTCACCGGCGAAGCGGGCAAAGGCGTCATTATCACCCAACCGTCGATCAATATGATAATAGTCGATCGTGTCATAGCCGTGAGAAGTGGACTCAAAGACCGGCCCAAGGTAAAGCGCATTCGCGCCAAGGCTTTGCATCTCATCAAGCCAGGGCAGCAGCGATCCGAGTCGGTCAACGGCAGGTGTATTGAGATCATTCTGCTCGGGGGCGCCGCTCAGGCCGAGCGGATAGATATGATAGAAAATGGCATCCTGCCACCAAAGATGGTTTTGAGTCAAATTGTCTCCTTAAAAGTACCTTATTTACCGGTAGGTATATTTATTAGAATAACCTTAAAATATTTCGCTGGGGTTGAAGTGTGTTTCTCTAGCTGAATATGCCATGCATGAACTGGTGGACGGTCAAATAAACGACCTCATCCGTCAGTTCCAGACTGTCATTCAAATAAAGCCCGATCATCACATTGATCTGCCCGAGAAAACCCGCCGCATATCGGCGATGCCGGCCGCGCAGGTTACCATGGTCCTCAGCCGCCTGGGTGAACACCCCTTCCAGAATTTCTTGCTGCTCGTTCGAAAAAGGCCGGACGGCCTGGTTCGCTTCGCTTTCCGGGGGCGCAAAAACCATCGCCAGCTGCATCCGGTAGAAGTTCGTGTTGGTCTTTGCCAACTGAAAATAAGCTTGGACGATTTTTTCCAGCGTCAGCACCAGGTCGCCCTGATAGGCGGCGGCCCGCAGGATTTGCTCGAGCATTGCGCCGCCCTCGCGCCGCAGCAGCGCATGAAGCAGTCCGCGTTTGCTGTCGAAGTAATGGTAGAGTGTGGGCTTGGTCACGCCAACAGCTTCCACCACTTCCCGCACACCGACCGCATCGTAACCGCGCTGGCTGAAAAGAGCGAGGGCCTGGTCGAGTAATTCCTGTCGGTTATCCATATCCTGAGTCTATACCGATCGGTATAAATTGTCAAGCTGGGATTAATGGGCCGCTGACCCGCGCCTCATATTCCACTCATCAAAAAAGCGCTGTCCCAAACAGTGCTTTTGGGAATTTTTTAAGGGCATTCATCACTCAACATATGTAGTCGAATCTTCCACCGACCTGCGCGGACGCAATCGCGGCGATTGATCCGAATAGCCCAACGACACCGCGACGATCATCTGCCGCGTGCACTCAGCCAGGAACAAAGTTCTTCATAACCAAAGAACACATCGCAAATCCAAAGCGAGCCCAGGCCAAGCTCAGTTGCCGCCAGCAGCAAGTGCTCAATGGCCGCACCGACGGATTGGATATCCACCGCATCGGAATAAATCTCCAGGATACCTTTTGGGCGGGCGTTGTTTAAATTATATTTATTCACATTTTATATTTTAAGAATCTTTAATTAGTCGTAGTCGTAGGGGCTGTGGAAATGTGGAGAACGAGACCCGGGCGCAAGGAATCCGGTTTGAATCCGGCGCATCTCGGGGTAAAGTTGCTGATTTGACCCAGATATTCCCATCTTGAATGGACGATCTCTCCACAACCTGAATGTGGAAAGCCGGGGACGGGCGGGAGAGAATCGAGGATTCTTTGAGGCGATGTCAGATTCACCAATTTTATCCAGATTCTATCCAGAGTCATTCTCCACGATTCTTGGAATATTTGAGCGAGTTATCCACATTTCGTATAAGTTATCCACAGTTTTGGGCACTTTATCCACATGTGGATAACTTATAGGAACCTAAACCACCCCTTAATTTAAAGGAACCATAAATTATTTTTATGTTAAATGCTTGGGAAAGGTATGTAAAATGGGGCCGTTGCGCTCAGGCGTAGGCCTTGGCCCAGGAGTCAAGCACGACCTCAACGTTGTCCAGGTAGGCATCCAGGGCTTCTGTTTTCACCTCCAGCTGGTCCGGCGAGAGCTGCAGTCTTTCCAGCAAGCCCTCCCAGGCCTCCGGTGACTCATCGCCGTCCAGGCAGCGTAGGTCCGTCCAGATTTTGAGCAGGGGCCAAATCGTGGCTGAGGAGAACTCGCTGGTCGCCAGCCAGCGGATGGCGTTCAGGTAGTAGGCGTGCCGGCAGGGCGCCAGGTGGGTGGGAGCTTGCACCGGGTCCAGTGCCTCGCTCTCGGCTTGCAGCGCGTCGGCCCAAGCGAGCAGGTCTTCGGTCTCAAAGTCGGGTCTGCCCAACAGGCCCTGAAAACCGGCCAGGATCTTGGGCGCGCCCAGGTCTGTGACGCCCAGTTCGAAGTCAACCAGGAAGCGGCGGGTGGTGAGCGGCGGGGCGATCAGCCCGTTGGCGGCATTGGCGGCCAGGCTCAGGATTGCCAGATAGCCTTGTACCCAATGCGCCCGGTCAGCGGGCGGGGATTGCAGCAAGTTGAACCACTGTGTGCGGGCCTCATCCAGCATGCCCCGGGTCCGGGCCAGGACGTTTTCGGGGCGGTGGAAATCGGCCCCGACGCCGGCCCGGATGAATTCCAGCCAATGGTCATTGTCAAATAGCAGGATGTGGTTTTTGGTTAGGGGGTAGCCCAGGATGGGTTCCTGGCGTAGTTTACGATGGGGTTCGAAATCTTCGACCAGTTTGTGGCGGATGTCCAGCGAAACTTCAGGCGTGATCGCCACGGTCTCGCGTTCGACGGGGACCTGATAACGATGCACAAATACCAGGTCAATGTCTGTTGACCCGCCCAAAAGCGGCACCTCGTCCAGCAGTGACCCGATCAGGTAAGCGGCATGCAGGTCCGGTTCGGTCCGTTTACGTGTGTTGACTGTCTCCCTGGCAAATTTATGAAGCAGATCATATGTGATGCGCATAATTGAACCCCTTCATACACTAAAGATCAATTGGCAGACTCTCCTGGAACGGCGCCAGTTTCAGTGCCTGGCGGATTTGTTGTTCAATGGCATTCAGGTCTTCGGCGTTGCGGACGTAGTCCAGATCGTTGGTGGCGATGGTCAGCACATTTTTGGTCGGATAGTTGGAGAAATGAACATCGTAGGCGTTATTGACGGCGTCAATATAGTTCACGTCCATCTGACGTTCGTAGGGGCGGTCGCGCTGGGCGATCCGCTGCATCAGGATGTCGGTGTCCGCTTTCAGGTAGACGATCAGGCCCGGTTTGGTAATCTTCTCCGCTAAGGCCTGATGGACTCGGTAGTACATTTCAAGCTCGTCACCTTCCAGGTTGACCTCGGCAAAAAGAGCGTCTTTTTCAAAGGTGTAATCGGAGAAAAGCCAGGGGTTCGTCGCCAGCGCCTCACGCACGCCCTTCCGTTGTTGGTGGTAACGGCTGAGGAGGAAGAAGATCTGGGTCTGGAAGGCATAGCGGGCGCGGTCCCCGTAAAAATCGCTGAGGAAGGGGTTTTCCTCAAAGATTTCAAGGAGGATTTCAGCTTTGAATGCAGGCTGCAGCAATCGGGCCAGGGTGGTTTTCCCGACGCCAATCACGCCCTCAATGGCAATGTACATAGCAACTCCATATCGTGAATTGAGTTGTTAAAATATACCATAGGAGCGACCTCTGAATGGTTAATGCGTCCGGTCGTAAAACCAAAAAGCGCCAAATCCGCTATAATGAGAACGACTGCCAAACTCTTATATATTGAATAGGACCCTATGAGCACATTACCCATCAAACCCAAACCCCGCAGCAACCGGATCAAGTTCATCGTGGGCGCGGTGCTGCTGCTGGCGGCAGTGGTTCTTATGATCGTCAGCGCTACGCAGGCTACGGCCGAATTTTTCATGACCGTCTCGGAGTTGCAACAAGCCGACCGGGATCTGGTCGGGGAGAACTTGCGTGTCTCCGGGGCAGTGATTGGCGAGAGTATCCGCTATGATTCCGAGATCGGTGCGCTGCACTTCACGATTGCCGACATCCCCACCGACGATGCCCAGATTGCGGCGCAAGGCGGCCTGGAAGCCGTCCTGCACCAGGCTGTGCTGGATCCTGATGCCGCCCGGATCGAGGTCGTGCACCACGGGCCGCCGCCCGACATGCTCAAGGAAGAGGCCCAGGCGATCCTGACCGGGACCTTGCAGTCGGACGGCAGCTTCCTGGCTGAAGAGATCCTGCTCAAGTGCCCGTCCAAGTATGAAGAAGCGCTGCCCGAACAGGTGGTCACGGCCCAACCCTGACCAGGTCAGGGATATGAGATAGACGGGGATGGTCTATGTTTTTAATCTAAATCGTTTAGAAACTTCTCAAGGCGTCAGGTGAGGTCAGGGTCACACAATGGGTAGGATGGCGAATACCCGGATGGGGCCTTTCGCGAGCGCGTTCGCTGCCAATGCCCGTTTTGCTGCTGCCAGACGTCGTAAGCGGCGGCGTTGGTGTTGGCCCATTGCAATCGAACGCAGTCCGGCGCGCAATCGTGAGAACCGACGCATGGTCAATTCCCTACAGGTTCCGCCAGGGTGGCGGCGGTAAGGATCGCAGCACTGGCAATGGCATGAGCGGTGTCCGGATTGATGGCGGAGACGAGGTCCCCCTCGGTGTGATAATTGGGGTTCCGGTCTGTGCCGCTGCAGCCGTCCTCAAAATCATGGGTGCTGAAATTCTCCAGGATTTCAATGGCCCCAATCCCCTTACGCCAGAAAGTGGAATGGTCCGAGGCGCCGATAGCGTTCTCGGTTAGGTAATCAAAATTCAGGTTGAAGTCGTACGCTGCCAGCAGGTCCACCAGGCAGCCGCCGATGAGGTTGGATTCCTTCAGCAGGCCCGCGTGGATTTCAAAACAGCGGTCGTTATCCGCGTCGTAGCCGAACATGTCCAGGTTGATCACGCCGACAATATGCTTGAGTTCGTCCTCGTGTTGGGCGACATAAGCTTGGCTGCCGTGCAAGCCCAGTTCCTCCCCGGTGAAGAAGACGATTTTGATCGTACGCTTGAAGCTGTAGGCTCTGAGGACCCGGGCAGCTTCCATTAGGGTCGCCACGCCGGTGGCATTATCATCTGCGCCGGGGGCGTTCTCAGTGGGGTCCTCCCCCGTGATACTGTCCAGGTGGGCGGTCAGCAGGATTTCCTGCTCCCGCCAAACCGGGTCGGTCCCCGGGATCACGGCCACCAGGTTCTGCCACTCGGTCTCTGTGTCATTATCGAGGTCGGGGACATAGCCCTCCTCAAAGAGGGTGACCCCGTCTTCATAGCCCCACTGGCGCAGTTGGTCGGCGACGAACTCAAAGGCCCGTGCATCCGGGTCGCCGTTGAACAGGTTCGCCACGAAACGAGTCTCGATGGTGTAGGTTTCGCCGTTCATTTCAACCGGCTTCTCGCCTGACAACAGTTGGATCCAGTTCACCCATGACGCCTGGTCAAGCTCGTCCTGTATGGCCGCCGCCCGGGGGTCGTACAGGCAGATGGGTTGGGCGGCTGTGGTAATTGTGTGGGTCGGGGCGGATTCAGCGGCGGTGGTTGACGATGGCGCGACATCGGTTGGGTTGACGCTTGCTGTTGCCGGCGCCGGGGTTGGCGTTGGCCCGAAGGACATGATCCAGGGGATAAGGACGGGCTGCGCGAGCAGTCCCAACGCGCTCACCAATGTGAGGGCAAGGCCGATCAGGAGGAGGCGTGTTCTCTTTTTCTTCATGGTGGGTGTCCTTTTTTGCCGGGGACGGCGCCCCGGGGCACAACAACTTTGTCTCATTATACTCTTCGGGGCTTCTCTCGGTCTCATACGCCAGGAGCACATTCTTGAGGGGACAGATACCTTTCTTGGGGAAGGTGGGTTCCCGGTGCTAAGATTAATGATGGCCTTTATTCCATCAAATGAATTAGTTGGGAGTGAAATGACACCATCAAATGAAAAGCCCTTGCTCAGGGCGAAGGAACTGGGGTATACGGTTGAAGGTCAAACGATCCTCAGTAACATTAATTTCAAGATCAAGTCCGGCGAACGGGTGGCGATCTTCGGCCCCTCCGGTGCGGGCAAGAGCACGCTGATCCGCCTGCTGAACCGCCTGGACGAGCCCACCGAGGGCACGGTCTGTTTGGAAGGCGAGGATTACCGTGACATATCGCCCCGCACCCTGCGTCGCCGGCTGGGCATGGTGATGCAGCAGCCCCATCTTTTCCCCGGAACCGTGGCTGATAACCTGCGCTTTGGCCCGCAGGCCAACGGTGAGATTCTGGATGAAGATGCCATTGCGCGCTTATTGCAGGGCGTGGACCTGGCGGGCTTTGCGGATCGGGACGTGACCAAGCTCTCCGGCGGGGAAGCCCAGCGGGTGAACCTGGCGCGGACCCTGGCGAACCAGCCTGATGTGTTGCTGTTGGATGAACCGACCTCGTCGCTGGACAGCAATGCCAGGAGAGAGGTGGAGGAGACGATCTTCTCCGTATTGGACGCGCAGCAGGTCACCTGCATCCTGGTTTCGCACGACCGGGACCAGGTACGGCGGATGGCGCAGCGCGTTTTGGTTTTGAAGGCGGGAGAACTGACGGCGGACGGTCTCACAGAGGAGGTATTGGATGCTTAATCAATGGATCAGTAATCAAATCTGGTTAGGCGCAGCCCAGGCAGGCGTGGTCATGCTGACTGCACTGCTGGTGTTGTTCTTCACAACGCGGCTCAAGCTGGGGCTGGAGAAGGATATCCTAATTGGGCTGGGGCGCGGGATCGTGCAAATTGTGGCGGTGGGTTTCCTGCTCACATTGATTTTCAGCGGGCCGCTCTGGCTGGCCGTGCCGGTGATTTTGGTGATGATTGGCGTCGCCAGCCTGACGACGGTCCGGCGGATCAGGGATATCCCCAATGCGTTATGGATCTCACTCGTGGGTATCTTGCTGGGAGCAGGATCCACAATTGCCGTGATGACCTTCCTGGGCGTGTTGAAGCAGGATCTCACCTCGATCATCCCGATCGGGAGCATGATGGTCTACGGCTCAATGAACACCAATGCCTTGATGCTGGAGCGGTTCCGTTCCGAACTGGCCTCGCATGCCGGTCAGGTCGAGGCCGGTTTGGCGTTGGGCGCCTCGCCGGAAGAGGTGGTCCAGCCCTACGCTCGCCGGGCGGTCAGCGCTGCGTTGATGCCGCGCATCAATGGCCTGCAATCCCTGGGCATCGTCTGGATCCCCGGCGCAATGGCCGGCATGGTGCTCACCGGCGAGAACCCCGCCTACGCTGGATTCTACCAGTTTGTGGTCTCCGGTTCGATCTTCATCACCGCGGGCATCACCGTGTTGATCACGATCCTGTTGGTGCGCAAACAGGTCTTTTCCCCTGCCGACCAGTTGATCATCCGCGGGGAGGAGAAGGGGTAGACGGGGTAACAAATCCAAAATGTAGACTCCCAGGATTTTCAAAATCCCGGGAGTCTTTGGTCTCAATCTTTGCGATTTTTATTCTGCGGGGCGAAAAAGAGAAATTACTCCTACAGCGGC
>JAXHUD010000179.1:0-3534 GCA_034189815.1 Chloroflexota bacterium | reverse complement strand
ATACTGAGAGCCAATCCTGACCGTCGTTTGTATCCCGGATGAGGATTCCATCGTGCGTGACGAGCGACCAGACGTCCTCGCTCCTAAAAGCGGTATCAACAGCCCAGTTTCGAAGGACGGCAGATAACTTCTCATATCTGGAGACGCCCGCACCATCGCGCAGGTCCATCTCCCGGTTACCGTTCACCACCAGGGCAAAGTGGACGCCGCGATAGCGCTCTGTCAGGTCATCTAGGGGCCGGTCCACGCCGTTTTCCGTGAGTGTGAGCTGCTCTGGCTGAAGGCCGGTCAGAGGCTGCCGGTTACCGTCCAGCGCTTTGAATTCAATTGAGAGTTGGGGAAAATGGGATAAATCCGGGGGCCGCAATGAGATTGTCGCAGCCGACTGCGCGACAGCAGCAGAAGGCCTTAGCCCCACCATCAGAAGTCCCATAAGAATAATGCCGATCAACAGGAACCTGAACCAGGCCATAGAAAAGCCAGGGGCATCAAGATGCCCCTGGCTTTTTATTCGTTTTTGGATTTCAGGTGGAAAGCGCATTAATCTCTCACACCCCAAACCGGATCAGTTTACTTTTTCGTTTTCGCCGGTTTGGATAACACTTCAGGGTCTAATGGATTCGTCTCTGCCAGACGGTGATAGGTCAATGTCCAGGTTGATAGGATATAGGCCCGCAGCACACCGCTTAGGAAGACCACGATCGGAATGATCACCAGCATCAGGACGCCTGTGATCACCAGGCTCACGGTCATATCCTGGAAGCCGGCGGTGAACAGGTTGATAATAATCGGCAGCGGGATGAGGATCACGGGCAAGCCAATCACCAGGCCCACCACGATCTTGCCAATCCCCAGGATCAGGAACATCACGGCCACCTGGCCAAGTCCCTTGATGATCAGGCGCCAGGCCCGTTCGATGGCCTCAAAGATTCCCAATCCTTCTTCGACGATGGCGATGATGGTGAAGTTCACCATGGTGGAAACAAACCATCCCAGGGGGATCAGCAGTAAGAGACCCAAACCGCAGGTCAGCACCGTGAACAGGATCAGCGGCAAGAGCAGGATCATCACCACCACAAAACCTATGATGGAGAAGCCCAATCGCAGCAGGATCACTTTCCAATAGGAATCCTTAATCCCTTTGAAGATCGCACCGAATGATACCGGCTTATCATCCGCGTCGGCCCGATCGGCCATGCCCGTGCCTTTGATCACACCGGTAGCGCCAAGCGTTCCCGCAAAGAATGACAGGATCGCCAGCCCAATGCCCAGAATTACGAGAACGATGGCAATCGTGATCCAAATCCAGGGTTCAATCGACGATACCGTTCGAGAAAATTGTTCGAAAGCACGCTGAGCGGACGGCGCAAGGATTGATGGCCCATTGCCATAATTGCCCTGCTGGGGCATCATGCCCGATCCGCCGCCGCTGGCGCCGCTGAAACTGCCGCCACCGCCACTACCGCCGGACGCGCTGCAGCCGGCTAGGATGCCAAATAGCCACAGGATCTTATTCTTCCAGATGATTTTCCAGGCTTTTGAAAGTACCTCTCCAATATTCATTTTATTTCTCCTTTAAATTGTCGATCCATTTATAGAATGAAAACATTATCTCCACCTCTTATTATATATCCTTTCATCCCCTCTCCCCAAAATAATTGACTGACCTCAACAGGATTTTCACAGTTTTATAAAGGGAATTTAAAATGTTCAATGGCGATTTTGCTTTTTTTTTGAAAATTTTATCCGCATCGCTTACAATAAGTTACGGTTCTATCTTGTTTATCACAATGCACCAATTAAGGAAGAGAATATTGAGGGAAAACTCCGCGCATAAGAATCCGTTGATTTTTTTATTTAACCAGATTTGGATATGGGATAAGGGCATGTTCCTTTCCATGCTCCTTTATACCCTCTTCTTCAGTCTGACTCCCCTGATCGCTATCTATGTGCCCAAGCTCACGGTTGACGCCATTCAGGCGCAACTTTGGCAGCGCATTCTGCTGATCCTGATCGGCGGCTTCGTGCTTTCCGCGTTTTGCTCCTTCATGACGGAATATCTCAGAGGTAATTATCGGATGCGCTTCAACGCCGTGCGCTACAAGCTCATCGAACAACTAAACCTGACCACGATGACAATGGCCTTTCCCCAGACGGAAGATCCTGACGTTCTGGACCAACTCCGCACCATTTCCCGGATGCTGCTCAACCCCAACAGCGGCCCGGGCGGGATTATGCAAAAGCTGCTGTCCATCTTCGGCAGCCTCGTCGGTGTGGCAGGTCTGGTGACCGTGATCGCCACGCTCAACATCTGGGTCCTTCTGATCCTGCTGAGCACCATCCTCCTCACCTATTACCTCAGCCTGCGTGCCGGGCAGTACGAAGAAGAACGCAGCGACGAATACCACGGCGCCGAACGGCGTCGCTATTATGCCTTGTCAACCGCGGCCGATTTCCGCTTCGGCAAAGACATCCGCATGTACCAACTGGGCGGTCTCCTGAAAGCCAAACGAGACGAAGCGGCCGCGAATGCTTTAGCCATCCGCACGGCCATCCTGAATCGAAACTTTGGGAGTGACGTGCTCATCGCCCTGATCGGCCTGGTGCGGGATGTGCTGATCTATGGCTATATCACTTACAGCCTCCTGCAAGGTGAGTTAACCGCCGGTGATTTCCTCCTATATACCGGCGCCACGACCACCATCGTGTTCTGGCTCAGTGACACCCTTCGAGACCTCGGTTTCATCCAGGTCCATCAGAAATACGTCCGCCGATACCAGCAATTCCTCAACAATGTACAAATCCCTGAAAACAGCGACCTGCTCGTCACAGCCCACCTGGCCGGTTTTGACATCGAATTCAAAGACGTCTCCTTCAAATATCCAGATTCCGATAAACTGATCCTGGAACACCTCAACCTCAAAATCCCCTACGGCGAGCGGCTTGCCCTGGTCGGCGAGAATGGCGCCGGCAAAACCACGATCGTCAAGTTGCTGACCCGGCTCTATGAACCAACGACCGGGCAAATTCTGCTCAATGACCGCGATATCCGGGATTATGACTATTTTAGCTACCAGGACCTGATATCAACCATCCTCCAGGACGCGAAAATCTTTCCCTTCACGTTGGCGGAGAACGTCGCTCTGGAAAATGAGCTGGACCGCAAGCGGTTGTCCGAAGCGATCAATGCCTCAGGGTTGGCATCCTTCGTCGATTCGCTCAACGACGGCTCGGATACCTGGCTCCTAAAGATTTTGAACGAGGAAGGCATCGACCTCTCAGGCGGGCAGCGCCAAAAGCTGTTCCTCGCCCGGGCGCTCTATGAAGACCGGCCCTTCATCGTCCTGGACGAACCCACAGCAGCACTGGACCCCCTGGCCGAATATGAGATGTACCAATCCTTTGACAGGACCATTGAAAACAAGTCCGCAATCTACATCTCCCACCGCCTCTCGAGCACACGGTTTTGTAACCATGTGGCCTTCCTGGAAAATGGCAGGATAACGGAATATGGCACGCATGAGTCCCTGCTCC
>JAXHUD010000178.1:0-3556 GCA_034189815.1 Chloroflexota bacterium | reverse complement strand
AAACATCAGGATTTCGTACTCCTTCCAGTCTTATTCATGGTCAATGCCGGGAAGAGCTCGGCCCTCAAGTATGATCCAGGTGGCTTCACCACCTTCGCCATCCTTCCAGTTCCCCTATCCGGGGAAGTCTGCCTTCTATGCTCGCTCCTCGAATCTTCCATCCAGACTCGTTTACCGTTCAGCCCTTCGCCCTGTAAGCAAGTTTCCCTGCTCGCCGTGGATGGTCGTTACGCCATCGACTACTATGGCCTCTGCTGACTTCTGTCACCTCAATCTGACTTCTCAGTCAGGGTTGCCATTTCTCTGGCTTGATGACAGACCTCCCCAGGTAAGTTTGCTGGCTTTCCCTGCTCACTTGTCCAATTTACTGCTTTGACCTTTGGTCGCATTGGGCTTCGTTGTCATTGGCCAACTCACCCGATCTCACAGCCTCTGATTGGCTTCGTGTTCCTCAAGTAGCAGTTTTGCTTCCGGATTCCTTCAAACCTCGTCTCACGACGACGCCCTTTCCTTCAGCTAACGGTTGCTGCAACCAAGCTCCGTAAGGGTCTTCCACCCTCTAGTCAGCACCCATGCTGGGCACACCAAAAAAGAGGTTGCCATAATGGCAACCTCTTTTGAATTGTTTTAGTATTGTTACGGGGTTGGGACTGCACTCAATACACTAATAGCATCAACCATACCCGAACCACTGGCATCGTCCCCCCAGCAGACTTCGACATACGCACCGAGGTTGGGATCAACCACATAACGGCAGCCAGCAGGTAATGCTAAGGCTGTGTCCTCAAGTAGAGTTTCGGCTTGGACATTATCCAATGCGGGGTTCTTCTGCAGCATCAAAGCCACCAAGCCGGCCACATGCGGGCTCGCCATCGATGTGCCGCCCAGATAGTAGAAGCTTGTCTGACCGCTGTTAACCTGATAGGGCCCTACAATCCACGAACCTGGTGCAGCAACATCGAGATCTTGTCCAAATAGCTCACGGCTGGAAAAATCAACGATATAAAAGTCGTCAGCCGTCGCGGGATCAGGCACGTCTGAAGTCCACCAGGAACCTGATAACCACTCACCTGTCCAACCGGAGGCAGCCACAGAGATAACTGGCTCGTACGCCCCGGGATACCCCATCCCAGCTTCGCCCTCGTTACCGGCTGAAGCCACAATGATCACGCCTTTTGATATGGCGTAGTCAATGGCAGCCTGCTCGACGGCATCCAAAGCGGAGCCACCCAGGGACATGTTAATCACGACAGGGTAATCAGCCAACGGACCTTCTTTGAGTTCACCGATGTATTCGATCCCGCGAGCGATTACGGAAGACCATCCCGAACCGTTCTGGTTTAAAACCTTCACGGGTATCACCGTCGCCATAGGTGCAGCGCCGTTGATCGGCGTACCACTCAGGCTGTACCCCAGGATGGAGCTCGTCACATGAGTACCATGCGAGTTCTGATCGTGCTCCCACTTATTGGGCTGTTCGGAAACAGCCGCATTTTCACCGCCGCCACCACCGAAGGATTTGGCGTATTCCTCTGCGATCCGTTCTTCGGGGAAGTATTGCCGCCAGGAATCAACCAGGCCGGTGTCCAGGACTGCGACATATACGCCGCTGCCATCCTCAGATACGACCCGATTAGCAAAGCCCGCGTCTGTGACGTTTATAGCATCCTGGTCCCATGTGGAAAGGCCATTTACAAAGTCCTCCACGGCAACCGTGTCAATTGGCGCGCCCTTTCGTTCTGCGTCCGGATTCGCCGCAGCCACAAAGGACAGGGCTTGAATTGCTTCAAGGTCCTTGGTCTTGACCTTCATCGTTACTGCGTTGATGGCTGGCATCAGGTCATTCACCTTGCCAAAGCCACCTAGCTCCGCTAAAACAGCGTCACTAATCTCGATGTTAAGCAAGACATTAATGCCGATCGATTTATTACCCGAATCAGCGCTCACTGGCGCAACCGAGCCGACGATCAGCATCATCATCACCCCTAGAAACAAAAGTGTTTTTTTCATTCTTACCTCCTCAGGAAAGAATCTAAAAATGGTGAAATAAAGTGAACCAGATAGAAAATTTTAGATTTGGGGATACAACCAGAGAAGCGCTGTTTTGAAAAATGCATAGGACAATTATATAAAAATCCAATCTCCTAAGTCAATTATAAAATAGGCCGGTCTCATTAAATTTCGATTAAAATATGCTATTTTCCCCACGCTTTCCCGATGGAAATCTATCAGAATCATGTTAGATTTACGGTTATTTTATATGATATTTATCCAAATTATGGTAATATAATCGCATCTGGCAGAAAATGGAGGCGGCTCAAATGGATAAGATACAGAAAACTGATGCTGAATGGCGAGCACAACTGACTCAGGAACAATATGAGGTCACCCGCCGGAAAGGGACCGAAGCTCCGTTTTGCGGCGCATTCTATGACCATAAACAGAACGGCACCTATTACTGTGTCTGCTGTGATTTGCCGCTTTTTTCATCCGACCATAAATTCATCTCCGGCACCGGTTGGCCTAGCTTCTTCCAGCCCATTTCTGAAGATCATATCGTTTATCACACAGACAACAGCTTTGGCATGCGCCGAACGGAAATCGCTTGTGCGCGCTGCGACGCGCATTTGGGACATGTTTTTAATGATGGTCCCAAACCCACGGGCAAGCGTCATTGCGTCAATTCCGTCTCCTTAAAGTTTGTACCCGATTCAGGACAGGAGGATGCATAATGTCTAGGAAAATAGCGACATTTGCGGCAGGCTGCTTTTGGGGTGTGGAAGATAAACTCGCCAAGATCCCAGGGGTGACAACCACGGTCGTCGGTTACACGGGCGGCGAGGTGGAGAACCCAAGCTATCGTCTGGTTTGTACGAATTCGACAGGCCATGCTGAGGCTGTTCAGGCGAGCTACGACACCGATCAGATCAGCTATGAAGAACTCGTGCGACGCTTTTTTGACTTGCATGACCCAACCACGCTAAACCGCCAGGGATTGGATGTCGGGTCTCAATACCGCTCTGCCATTTTCTATCACAACGAGGAACAACAGCAAATCGCCCAAAGAGTAAAGGACGAAGTCAATGCGTCCGGGAAATATCGCTATCCCATCGTCACCGAGATCGTCCCGGCGGGTGATTTCTACGAAGCTGAAGACTATCATCAAAAATATTACGCTAAGAACCGGCGTTATTAAACCGGAATAGACTTCAAACAACGAGAAACCGAGAGGGTTGTCGCAAGACGCCCTCTTTTTCATTTTTATCCCACTAATCCAGACAGACCACTCCGCGACCTGTGATAAGATTAAGAGCGTGCAAAAAGCAAATTCACGCTTTGATCTCATTAATAAACAGCGCTGGCCGAAAGACCGCCTGGCTTGTGACGACGGCCACGATCTCCCCGGGCAGCCCCTGTTTCCCCATTTGAAATCAAAACGAGCGTCAGTCGGATGGCGGGAAAATCCACGGCTTCCTGGTCAGCAGGTCTGGATGAACGATAGGGTGACGCCTCGCCAAATACCTGACGACAGGTTAAAACAGCCGGTGGATTTTCC
>JAXHUD010000177.1:0-3727 GCA_034189815.1 Chloroflexota bacterium | reverse complement strand
GTGTGGTTCATGACTGGGGTGAAGTCGTAACAAGGTAGCCGTAGGGGAACCTGCGGCTGGATCACCTCCTTAAGCAGACGCAGTCGGCTGCTATCAGCGCTCACATTTATTGCTTTTAACGAATTGTCAGAGTCTACGGATGTGGGCTTGGATAGAGTTTGGGTCTGTGGCTCAGTGGGTTAGAGCGCACCCCCGGACGTTAAGGTGAAGAGTAGGGTGAGGTCGCGCCGACCGCAGAGGTGTGTGATCAAACCGCAAGAGTTTGGGTCTGTAGCTCAGTTGGTTAGAGCGCACCCCTGATAAGGGTGAGGTCGGCAGTTCAAGTCTGCCCAGACCCACCAGATTTGGGAAATACGGCGTTGGCTGGATCGTCGCATAGCAGGCTATGCGTCCTCACCATCCGCCTTGTCTTTCCCAAATCTAAAAGGGTGAGTAAAGCTAGGCGGAAAAAGTTTTTAACGCCGAGATTTTTGCCGATAGCAAGGCGCGTGATGAGAGAGTGAAGGAGCGTACACCAGGTACGTGACTGATCGAACGAAGAGCAGCAACGCGGCTAGCGGTAAAAAGATCCAGTTAAAAAGGGGCTATAGCTCAGCTGGGAGAGCGCCTGCTTTGCACGCAGGAGGTCTGCGGTTCGATCCCGCATAGCTCCACCAAATTGGGTGACGGGCTGAGGTGGCGAAGGCAGGCGCCTGCTTTGCACGCAGGAGGTCGGCGCCGGGGTCGCGAACGACTTCGATCCCGCATGGCTCCACCAAATAAAGAGCGGGAAGTAGCAGTAGAGAAGCCAGAATCAAGGTGTCGAAGACGACAATTTGCTTCTGGTTTTTTTGACCGGAAGAAAGACGCTTTGTATGACGAATGCAGAGTGAGTTCTTTAACAAGTTAATGAGGTAGACTGTAAAAATAGCGATATTTTTACACGAGTTTTAATGCAGATTTGTAGTATGGATGTGCATTAAAACGTTTGGCGCAAAGATTTTGTTTGCTGGCCAGGCGCGCGCCGGAGTGAAGGAGGGAGTGTACATCGAGTACATGACCGACTGAGCGATCAGCGCAACGCAGCGGGCGGACAAAAGATTGTGCCAAAGTCGTCAAGCGATTTATTGGTATGGCGTAGCGAAAAGCTCTGGAGTGTAGCGACTCTGGACGTTACGAGATTAGTTGCTCGTATGACGCTGGTAGAGAAGGCTTTTAAGTGCTTTAAGTTGTGAGCTTAAAGGAAGACTTTACTTAGGGTTATATGGTCAAGTGACTAAGCGCATACGGTGGATGCCTTGGCAGTCAGAGGCGATGAAGGACGTTGTAGCTTGCGATAAGCTTCGGGGAGGTAGCAAACAACCTTTGATCCGGAGATTTCCGAATGGGGCAACCCAGCCAGCTTGCTGGTTATCCTGCACTGAATCCATAGGTGTAGGAGGCGAACGCGGGGAACTGAAACATCTAAGTACCCGTAGGAACAGAAATCAATTGAGATTCCGTCAGTAGCGGCGAGCGAAAGCGGATTAGCCCTTAAGTCTATTAAGCGTTAGTGGAACACTCTGGAAAGTGTGGCCATAGTGGGTGAGAGCCCCGTACACGAAAGCGCTTATTAGATGAAAACGAGTAGGTCGGGACACGTGTTATCCTGATTGAAGATGGGGGGACCATCCTCCAAGGCTAAATACTCCTGACTGACCGATAGTGAACCAGTACCGTGAGGGAAAGGCGAAAAGAACCCCGGAGAGGGGAGTGAAATAGAACCTGAAACCGTATGCGTACAAGCAGTGGGAGCCCTTCGGGGTGACTGCGTACCTTTTGTATAATGGGTCAGCGACTTACATTTAGTAGCGAGGTTAACCGTTTAGGGGAGCCGTAGGGAAACCGAGTCTTAACAGGGCGTCTTAGTTGCTAGGTGTAGACCCGAAACCCGGCGATCTACCCATGGGCAGGTTGAAGGTGCCGTAACAGGCACTGGAGGACCGAACCGGGATCTGTTGAAAAAGATTCGGATGACTTGTGGGTCGGAGTGAAAGGCTAATCAAGCCGGGAGATAGCTGGTTCTCCTCGAAAGCTATTTAGGTAGCGCCTCGGACTTATACCTACGGGGGTAGAGCACTGTTTGGGCTAGGGGGTCATCCCGACTTACCAACCCCATGCAAACTCCGAATACCGTAGAGTACTATCCGGGAGACACACGGCGGGTGCTAACGTTCGTCGTGGAAAGGGAAACAACCCAGACCGCCAGCTAAGGTCCCTAAATTCCAGTTAAGTGGGAAACGATGTGGGAAGGCATAGACAGCTAGGAGGTTGGCTTAGAAGCAGCCATCCTTTAAAGAAAGCGTAATAGCTCACTAGTCGAGTCGGCCCGCGCGGAAGATGTAACGGGGCTCAAACTGGATACCGAAGCTGCGGGTGCAGATTTATCTGCGCGGTAGAGGAGCGTTCTGTAGGCCGTTGAAGGTGAACTGAGAGGTTTGCTGGAGGTATCAGAAGTGCGAATGCTGACATGAGTAACGATAAGGGGAGTGAAAACCTCCCCCGCCGAAAGACCAAGGGTTCCTGTCCCATGCTAATCAGGGCAGGGTGAGTCGACCCCTAAGGCGAGGCTGAGAAGCGTAGTCGATGGGAAACAGGTTAATATTCCTGTACTGGCGATAACTGCGATGGAGAGACGGAGAAGGCTAGGCGTACCGGGCGTTGGTTGTCCCGGGGAAAGTGCGTAGGCTGAGGACTTAGGCAAATCCGGGTCCTTAAGGCTGAGACACGAGACCACTGCCCATAGTGGCGGGAAGTCGTTGATGCCCTGCTTCCAGGAAATACCTTCTAAGCTTCAGGTTATCGTCAATCGTACCCCAAACCGACACAGGTGGTCGGGTAGAGAATACCAAGGCGCTTGAGAGAACTCGGGTGAAGGAACTAGGCAAAATGGTGCCGTAACTTCGGGAGAAGGCACGCTGCCGGCGGTGAAGGCTTCGCGCTGTAAGCTGCTGGCAGTCGCAGATACTAGGTCCCTGCAACTGTTTATTAAAAACACAGCACTCTGCAAACACGAAAGTGGACGTATAGGGTGTGACGCCTGCCCGGTGCCGGAAGGTTAATTGATGGGGTTATCTTCGGAGAAGCTCTTGATCGAAGCCCCGGTAAACGGCGGCCGTAACTATAACGGTCCTAAGGTAGCGAAATTCCTTGTCGGGTAAGTTCCGACCTGCACGAATGGCGTAATGATGGGGACGCTGTCTCCACCCGAGACTCAGTGAAATTGAAATCGCTGTGAAGATGCAGTGTACCCGCGGCTAGACGGAAAGACCCCGTGAACCTTTACTATAGCTTCACACTGGACTCTGACCTTACTTGTGTAGGATAGCTGGGAGACTTTGAAGCGGTGACGCCAGTTGCCGTGGAGTCGTCCTTGAAATACCAGCCTGGTAATGTTGGGGTTCTAACTCAGGCCTGTGATCCAGGTCGAGGACAGTGTGTGGTGGGTAGTTTGACTGGGGCGGTCTCCTCCCAAAGAGTAACGGAGGAGTGCGAAGGTGCCCTCAGCGCGGTCGGACATCGCGCATTGAGTATAATGGCAAAAGGGCGCTTGACTGTGAGACCTACAAGTCGAGCAGGTGCGAAAGCAGGTCATAGTGATCCGGTGGTTCTGTATGGAAGGGCCATCGCTCAACGGATAAAAGGTACTCCGGGGATAACAGGCTGATACCGCCCAAGAGTTCATATCGACGGCGGTGTTTGGCACCTC
>JAXHUD010000176.1:0-3879 GCA_034189815.1 Chloroflexota bacterium | reverse complement strand
GCAGGCGATACAGGGGTCGAAGGCGCGCACCACGCGTCCGACGGCCTTCTCCAATTCCAGGTTGATTCCTTCCGGGGTGATATACCGCTCCCCTGCCACCATCAATGCGCGCTCAATCGCCAGCATATTATGCACCGTGGGGATGATGAATTCCGCATCCTCAATCAGTCCGTCGCGCACCTTATAATGGTGAATTAATGGGCCGCGTGGCGCTTCCACCAGGCCGTAACCTTCGCCGTCTTTCAGGCTGTAAGGCACCGACGTATGCTCATAATTGAGATCTTTAGAGAGCATCTCTATCGCCCGTTCAAAGGCGTAGACCAGTTCAATCCCCCGACAAAGGTCGAACAGCAAAATGGGATGGGCCGGTTTGCCAAAAGTACTGGTTAGCCGATCCAGATAATCATCCGCGCAGGGTGTACCCATCGAAAGCGCCAGGTTCACCCGCGCCAGGCTGTTGGCCCGCATCACACCCCCCTGGTAGCTGGATTGGCCAGCATAACTATATTCTGTTTCCTGATATTCCAAATATTCCCGGAACAAACGCGGCGGGAAACTAGCCCGTTCAACACCGTCCGGTCCCAAAATCCGGATCGTATTGCTGTTTAACTGGGGTTTGCTGCGCCCGGTGGAGGCAATGTAATAAGCAGGCTGGTCATCACCCCAGGTGCCGATCCGGTCTTTCATCTTCAATGACATCGCCCAATACTCATCGAAGAGCTCACAGGCAACCGGCAGCATCGCTTCCATTTCCTCCCGCATTATCTCGGCGTCTTCGGCCTTGATGCCGCTGGTCACGCCGCCGATGATGGCTTTGACCGGGTGGATGAACTGGCCGCCCGCCAGGGTAATTAGTTTAGTGCCGATCTGCCGGACTTTCAGCGAGCGCTGTGCCAGGCTCAATTGCTGCGCCGGGTCCGCTTCGCTCTCATCTATATGGAAAATACTGCTGGCGCCGACCCTGTCCGGCATGGTGAAGATGAACAGCGAGGTCGCCTGGTTTTGGATCAACTGCCCCAGGAGCAACAACTCCCGGACCTCCTCAGCCAGCTTGGGCGGGGTCACATCAAATATATTCTCCAACGCTTTCACCGAAGCGACATGGTGCGCCGTGGAACACACCCCGCAAATGCGGGGGACGATCACAGGCATCTGCTCGGCAGGCGTTCCCTGCATGAAGTAACGGAAACCGCGCATTTCAATAGCCTGGAACTGGGCGGAAACCACCGTCCCATTCTGCACTTCCATCTCAACCCGAGCGTGTCCTTCAATCCGACTAAGGGGGAATCTGAGCGTCGTCATCTTAGAGCACCTTCTCTTTCGGTCTCGGCGGGCGTTCGTCATTGGCATAATCCGTGAATTGGAACAGGAACATGGACAACTGCGGTGAATGCAGCGCTTCCTGGATTTCCTCCGGGGGAATATCCGTCAGGCGTTCAAAAACATTTTGGATCCGGTCGAACCAGACCTGTGATTCCTTTTCGATATAAGCGTTTGATGGCCCGCGGCATCCCACACAGGGATGGCCCGGCCGGGTGCAGATCGCCCGGCAGCCGCCGCGCGTCGAAGACCCCACACATAAATAACCCTGATTGATCAGGCAGATATCCGGCAGCACCTCACCCTGCTGAAAGCCCACCAGGTGCTTTGGCCGCATGTCCTTGAGTTTCTTGCGACCGCATTCCCCACAAACGATGCCGCTGGCCTTGAAATCTTCCGGCCCGGTCAGCGCGGCCATGAAGAGCTCCGGCGTCGGCGGACAGCCCGGCAGGTAAAGGTCAACATCCACAAAAGCGTCAATGGGATGACTCTTGGGCAGCAAATGTGGCAGGTGATGCCGGTTGGATTGCGCTGTGAAAATCTTTCGGACATCGTCCCGGTCACCCAGGTTCGCCACGCCGCCCGAAATGGCGCAGGTGCCGACGGCAATCACACGGTCCACAATTTCGGCCGACTTGCGCAGGTTGTATATATCTTCATCATTGCGCACACCACCGCTGACCAACAGGATCTCCGTATCTTCAGGCACCGTGGTCGTGGAGACGACCAGGGGCATATAGACCAGCTGATACTGATCCACCCATTCGTTGGCATTGATCAGAGAGACCTCGCAGCCCGCGCAGCCCGAAAGCTGTAGCACGGCAAAGCGGGGGAGTTGTTTTGTTGATTTGTCCGGCATGATGTGCCGTTCCTTTCTATTCAACTCCGGAACAACTTAGGTAATCCACTGATTTTTTTATTGTAGTTAAAATGAAGTTCAATTTCCATTTTACTGCAATTACGGTGAGATACCAATTAACAAAACCTCTATTTAATGCGGATATTCTGCTTAATATAACTGGATATGCTAGAATGAATCGTTGAATTAAGACAATACAGAGAAGGATAACATGCAGCCCACGCTCGACTTTATCAAACAAATCGGCCGACAGGCGGGCGATATTCTGGAAAACTTCATTGGGGAGGACCTGGACATACGGCATAAAAGCCGCACCGACCTGGTCACAAAAGCCGACCACGCCTCAGAGGATTTTCTGATCGGCGAAATTCGGGAAGCCTTCCCAAATCATGCGATCAACGCCGAAGAATCGGGACAGCTGGCCGGAACACTCAAACATCAATGGTTCATTGACCCCCTCGATGGCACGCTGAATTACGCTCATGGTGTGCCGATCTACTGCGTTTCCATCGCCTATGCGTATCAAGGTGAATTAATGCTGGGTGTAATCTATGACCCCACCCGAGACGAGATGTTCAGCGCCGAAAACGGCCAGGGCGCTTTCCTGAATGATAAACCGATCGATGTATCTGATTATGAAAATCTGATCGACTGCATGCTGGTCACGGGGTTCCCCCATGATGAATGGGGAACGCCGAACGACAACGTGATTAATTTCATCCATTTTTCCAAGCAAACCCAGACGGTTCGCCGGCTGGGCTCCGCGGCCCTGGATATCGCCTATGTGGCAGCCGGGCGTCTGGACGGGTTTTGGGAGGTGTCGATCAACAGCTGGGACGTCGCAGCGGGCGGACTATTGGTGCGCGAGGCCGGCGGCAAGGTAACCAATCTCGACGGCGATCCGAATTTCCTTAAAGAACCCATCAGCATCGTCGCGGCCAACCCCGTCATTCACAGCAAGATGATGCCCGTCATTGTAAAAATCGAATAGAAAACAACACGCAAAAAAAGACATTCGTTTAAACAAAAACCGCTGGTATTAATACCAGCGGCCATTTTTGTTGCCAGACTTAGAACCGGCTCTGATCCTTATGCCGGAGATAATAGGATGTACTCTGTACAGATGTGGGTACCAGCATTTCTTCATCCCAGGGGGAGAGTGAGCTGGCTGCGCCATCCAAGATCGGCCACAGGGTATTGAAATAAAAATGTCGTAAAGCTGATCCGATGCGATTTTTTAAATTGTTCGTGTTTTTCATAATCTTTCCTCCACGTTGGCTCATTAGTGTACACCAGATTTTTTATTTGTTGACGTTCTGCTTTCGTATCTATTAATATCACATATTAGACCGTAATTGTATAATTTATCTCAACACCAGGTTAAGAGGAGGTTAAACCCCCCATCCGGGTGACAACCGGCCAGCAAAAGGCCGCTGATCTCATTGCGATATCCGCGACCCGTTTAGAGAGAAAGTCCGAGATCGGGAAGTCTTTTTCGATGTAGAGATGCCAAATAATCTGCACGGCGGGCAGAAGCCAATCAGGCTGGTGATCAGGAAGATAACCGCGATGACGCCCAATACGAGGGCCAGAGCGCCGGAGATCACACCGGTGAAATACAACATAGGATGGCTGCGGCAACGATCAGGCGGATAATTCGATCCAAATTGCTCATGTTTTTCATTTTCCAAGCGCCTTTT
>JAXHUD010000175.1:0-3947 GCA_034189815.1 Chloroflexota bacterium | reverse complement strand
ACGCCGGTGTTGATATTCCTCGTTTTTGCCGTGCTCATAATTTCAGCCCTTTGCCCTTCGCCACATTGGTAACGGATAAATTCGGTTTCGCGAATCGCAGATATAATGCCTCGAATCTGTTCGGTGATTTAATGCCGCGTCTTGCCAGAGACTTTTTCGACTCGATTTTTATTTTACCGGCTTCGTTGGTTTCGACCTTCACCTGAGATATTTCAGAAATTAGCGCAGGATCATCCGGAATACTAATTAATTTGTCTGCGTCATGTTGTTTGATGCCGTTCACATGCTCATAGGTACGTTCAAAGCGCCGGCGCAATTCCCAGACCAACTGTGCCTTGAGATTGGCGAACATATCCTTGTTCTTTTTGCCTTGCTCGAAGTATCCCGGCGTCGGTGGCAACCCTACGTTAATACCTGAAAAAACGATGTCATATTTTTTCTCTGTGTCGCGGCGTTTTATCTCGGAGGCTTCACCCTTCACGCCAGCCCCGACACCGATATTGTCATAATTGACGATCTGCATCCTGTCTTCTTTCGCCAGTCGGTACGCCCGGCGCGCGGTTTGCGTGGTGTTCCCTTCTCGCCAGCACTCTAGGCGCTGAACGACAACGCCGTGTCCTGACAGATAGACATTTTCATCACCGCCCTCGTCGGCCACGTCCAGGCCGGCCACCTTCTTCCCTGATGGCTCGAGCTCCAAATTCACCGCGGCGCGGACCCATTTTGCCGGAATACAGATCCCTTCGACAGACGCGCTGTAATCAATATCGATTTCCTGCGCCACAGTGACCGGATCAAGACGCTCAACTTGTCGCTGATACCACGCATCATCTTTGCGTGGATCGTCTCGCCAATGGAACGTGAATACGTCGATCACCCCGCTGAAGCGTTTGCGGTAGAACGGGTTCCCGTTGCCGTTGGGCGTGGAGACATCGATTTTGACATCCGAGTTCTGAGATAACGCCGCCTCGATGCGGTCTGCTCGCTCGTAAAAAGCCGATTCGTCCTTGAAATACATCGAAGACCGACCGCCGCGCCCGATGTTGTCGCCAGACTCCCCGACAATCGATGAACCATTTTGCCTGTTGATGATGCGCATATACAGCGCGTCGCGATCGATATCGAAACCCCGGGGAAGAAACTCGCTTGGCAAATTACGCAGCACAATACGTCCCTTCTCGAATATCGAATCCGGGTCACTGAGGTTATCCACTAGGTTAGCTTTGCGGCTGCCGAAGCCGATCTTTGTGCCGTGATGAAAGGTCCACAGCCACAGTGAGAAGGCCATACACAACCAGGTTGCGCCGGCGTCACGGGACTTCTCGACCAGTCCTTCCTCGCGATCTTCGTATTTTTCCAGCAGCCAGAGAATGAATTCCTTCTGCTTGGGGAACAGGATAAACGGGATCAGTGAAGGTTTTTTTCGGGGATCGAACGTGAAGAACCAGTCCTGGATGAAATCAATCGGATTGGTTTTGTAGTGGATTCTTGCCGCGGTCAACAGCTCCGGGTTGGCGCGGATCCGCCGCAACCTCTCGGCTCGCCCCAAAAACACATCAGCATAGTTGGGCGTTTTGAAATCAAAGGCCATTCACATTCTTCAGCATGTTCTGGTACAGCTCCGCTGCCTTCTGTGCATCCATGTCATCCGTAACATCGACATTGGCATTGACCGTGGAGATCGGCCCCCCATTGGGGCCGGACAGCTCGGTGCTGCTCCGTTTGCGCCAGCGCGTGAAAAACCGCCGTTCAAGGAAGTTTATTGCTGCCCGCCAGTCCTTTTCGCCGAACGCGTCCTGTATCACGCCCAGGGCTTTATCCTCTGCATGCGCATTCGCATACGTAACGGCCTCCCAAAATTCTACAAAGACGGATTCATTGTCATTGAATTCGGGATTTTCCACGCCGCGATTCAGTTCTTCCTGAACCCGATTTAACTCCAGTTCCCCGCGCTCCAGCCACCTGTAATAAGTGCTGATGCCAATACCAGACAGAGCGCACGCCGTTTCAACGTAATGCCCTTTTTTCAGCGCGGCGATCAGCTTCTTCTGTTTGCCCAGCATGGGCTGATCAAGCAGACGACGACGCCCGACCTTCTTCTTGCCGGTTTTCTTCTTCGCCGGCGTCTTCTTGGTGGTTTTCTTTTTCGCCTGCTTCTTCTGTGTTTTCTTCTTCGTCATGTCGCCGGTACTTCCATAGTCCAAGAACGTATGCCGGGGTATGGAACACGTCATAGGTTTGCAGAGATAACGTGTTTTCCATGCGTACTTCAGCCGGTATATACAACAATGATAGCTGAATGAAAGTCATATAGGCGGCCACCGCGCTGATGTCCTGTGCAACCACAAACAGTTGCGACTGGTAGTTCAGTTTCCGGGACCGCATTGAACGGGCCAGGGCGATGATCATCCCGCCCGATCCACAGGCCGGGTCATTCATCGTAAAATAACCGCGTTTATTGATGGAATGCTCGATATCGATGGACGCCATATCCGCGCACAGCTCGGACAGCGCGAACGGGGTAAAGAACTGACCCTGGTGATCGTTGGACAGTTCCATTGCCATGTACAGCTCACCGAGGAAATCCGACTCCAGCCCCTCGAGGCCGGCCACCACCAGCCCGAACAGCTTGGGGAATTCGTGGATCTCTTTCTCGTTATATCTGCCCGTGATTTGCAGATACTGATCTTCACGGGCCTGATCGAACTGCACGGCGTTAGCAATACTGAGCGCGGCCATCTGGCAGAAGTCATTAAAGACCTGCCGGCGATCAAACCGGTGCGCGATCTGGTTGACGATTTTCACAAACTCTTTTTGCGTGTTATCAAGCATGGGATTCCTTCCTTCTGTAAATCATCCTGTATGTCCGAAGCATCCACGTTCCCGGCACCGCTTCGCCCGGGTCCGGCTGTAGGCTTCGTCCTGCATGTTTTGAAGTAATTTCCGACAATCATCCCGAGTCATTAGGACCACCGGGGGCCGGCCGCGCCAGGTGTCGAATACCTCCACTTCCATTTTGGTCAGTTTCTGGCTCGACTGTGCCGGGTCTTTAATTTCCACCCGCTGATCGAGACCCTGGAACCCGACAATACCATCCAGCGCACCGGGGACCGTGTGCGTGTGCTGAAAACTGCCGCCCAGCTTCCGGATATACTCCACCAGCTCAGGCTGATTGGCATCAATGCGGGCAGCTCTATGTCTTGCCATTATCTATTCCCTTGTTGATCAAACAAAATTGGCTGAAGGCTTTTCTTTAGGTACAGGGGGTGACCAGGTTCGCCGGCTCCGGTCACCTTCAGGCAATGCAATTTATTTCTTGAACAGGAGAGCAATTCACGCACTTGCTTCGATCTATCTAGCCAGATTCCATGATTGCCCCAGGCGCACACAACAATTCCAGCGTCATTTGCTGTGTTCCAGATATAATCATCATTTTCCGGCCCAACCGGATCAGCGGCAGTTTTCATTATTGCCGGATCCGTGGCCCGGTAAGCGAAGATGTTGCACACGTACAATCCACCATACCCCCACGCTTGCGCATAACGCTGGCAACGCTCCACGGTAGGATCGTTTTTGTTCTCATCTGCGGTACTCGGATTAAGCATCAAGAACATGGCATAGGGTTTTGATGAATCCCAAATCCGCCATAATCTATACCGCCAAGTCCGGCATTGTGAAAAATCCGCCCCTTTATTCATTTCAGATCAATGCCTCCGATACCGTTTCACGTCCCGCCCCTTCTCGGCGGTCTTGTGCCAGCCCGGGCCGCTGCCTGCTGAATAGGCGGTGAAAAAGGTGTAATTATATTGTCCGATTGTCGCGCCCGGATGCGCATTGCCGGTGTCCATAAAACCCCAGCCCTTGACCCGCGGGCCATGCACAAACAATGTCCATGCGCGCCGGCGTACACTTCGATTGAGTTTGACCCGGTGGAACCGGTAGCCCGG
>JAXHUD010000174.1:0-4036 GCA_034189815.1 Chloroflexota bacterium | reverse complement strand
ACCTCGTCATCGAAGTGCTCAAGCTGATAACAAGCGCTGCGCGTATCACAATAGATGCACTTGTGTTCGCATCCCCGGCACAGGCTTATATTATAGGAAAGCCCAAACCACGCATCCTCTGCCAGAACGCTATTAAGAATGCCCTTGACGACTACTTCACGCGCTTTCATGTCTCCATTCTAACCGTGATCGGGCCAGGTTTTTAAGGTAGCATAGGTTTTCCTAACATACCTCTGATATTAATTTGTAATGATGCTGGCTTGATTTAAATATTAATCTAAGTTAAGATGGAAAAACAGGTACATGTCCTGAAATTAATGATAGCAGGGTAACCACCAGATCAGCATGCCGCATATTTTAAGAAGAAAACATCACAAACAATCACAACTGACCGGTGCGCAGCTTGTTTTGCGCGCCCTGATCTGTTTGGCGCTGTTGACGGCTCTCATTCCCCTGCGGTATGCAAATGCAGCAACCGCTAACACTGATTCATCAAACATGCTGATTTACAAGGTTTACAACAACCCAGACACCCTTTTCCAACCCCTCCCCGCACCCTGTGAAGGCGATGAGATATGTGAAGCGAACTCAACCGAACACAAAAAGCCCTTCGGCCCAACCGCTCAGAGCGCTCGGGCTGCCAGCACCCGATCGGACATGGTCGAAGTCGAGACCCCCGAGATGTGGCCCTACGCCCCCACGGTGAAGCTCTTTTCCTATTGGCCCTCCGGCGAAGTAACCCCCTGCTCCGGCATGATGGTAGATGCTAAGGTTACACTCACCGCCGGCAGTTGCGTCTATACCCACGATCCGGCACGCTGTCCAAGTGGTGATTCGTCTTGTTGGGTGACGGATGTATCCGCTGTCCCCGGTTATAATGACGGAGAAACCCCCTTCGGCCAGAGCGGTTACGAGTCAATCATGACCTGGACCGATTGGACTGAAGCCCAAAATCCGGCCTTTGACCTCGCCGCCATTCGGCTGCGCAATCCCATCGGGGAAACCACAGGCTGGCTGGGCGTCGGGTTCAATAACGAAAATACAACTTTCACGGTAAACACGCTCACCAGTACCGCCTATCCGCAGGATCCCCCCTACGACGGCGGAAGCATGTATGGCTGGGAAGGCGTCGTGACTGACGCGGACAGCTCCGACGATATTTTTTACATCAACGGCAGTTTTGACACAGGCCGGGTCGGCGCATCCCTCAACGGCCAGAATGGCGTCGCCTACGGCGTCTTCTCACACAGCAGCCCGACCTTCGGCATCGGCATCACCCGGATCACCTACGCCAAATTCGACTCCCTGCGAACCTTTATTGAGGAAGGACTGCCCAAAGAAGATAACAACTATTTTTTCCCCATTTGGTACCGGTAATTTAGTATAATTTGTTATACAGGTAATCATTATAATAAAAGGAGAAGAAAATGGGACATATCCCCGATGCAAATGATGATGATTTCATGAATGCTTCCGCTGAAGAATGGAGCAAACCGGAAGAACCCGCCCCCGCGCCGCCCAAACGGGAAGAAACCAACCGTTGGGGTTCCCCGGTCCCCGATCCGAATGCGATGGGCGACAGCGGCCCGGCAAGCCCGGGGCCCGGCGCACCAAGCAACCCTCCCGCGAAAAAGGGCGGCTCTAAATGGTGGATTATCCTGATCATTGTGCTGGTCATTCTCTGCCTCTGCGCCTGCCTGGTGGTCTTCGGCCTCCCCTTCCTGGGCCTGCAGCTGCTCCCAACCGAACTGTTCCAATTCTAATCCAAACCAGATAACAAGCAAAAGCCCGGAGATTATCGAAATTCTCCGGGCTTTTTGACACCTATTATTATTGCTTACCACTCTCCACACCGATTCCATTGCCCGGATATAATAGAAATATGCAGCGCGCGGACCTCATCCAAACCCTGACGGCGCACCTTACCGCCCTTGACACCACCAACACTGCCGCCCTCCTGGATGCCCTGCGGTTACCATTCGACCCCCAAAGCAGTCTGCGGTATCACTGGGCCGCCTTTGACCACCGCAAAGATCAACCCGTATCCGCCCCACGTCAAACTGCTGCCACCAATGCCATTTTGATCCTGAACGGCATTTTCCTGCAGCAGCCTGGGTTGTCTCCGCACTGGGACCTGACCCTCTTCCTCCATTGCGACTTCGATATCAGCCCGGCTCACGGGGGCACAAGGGACAAGGCTCAAATCAATGGAAGTGTCGAAACAGAAACATGTTATCGCAAACGCTAAATCCCTGGCCAACGGCTTTATTTCGATGACCTCCCTCCGCTTGACAAAGCGGATATCGTCATTGAAAATAATATTCTGGATGCGCCTTTTTTATCAAATTCAACCGCTAGACAACCCAAAGTAATGAGCGAGAGGAACTATCGATGGAAAAATCACCCCATTTTCCCGCCCCATTTTATCGTTGGCGCCCGCACCCCTGGCACGGCCTTGAGACCGGACCCGAACCCCCGGAGGTGGTGAATGCCTACATTGAGATGACCCCTTTTGACTACATCAAATATGAAGTCGACAAGGTCACCGGTTACCTCTATATTGACCGGCCGCAACGCACATCCTCCCTCCCGCCGGCCCTTTATGGCTTCATCCCCCGTACCTACTGCGGCGACCGGGTCAAGGCCCTCTCGCAGGATGCAAAGCGCGGCGATGGCGACCCCCTGGACATCTGTGTGGTCAGCGAGCGGCCCATCAACCGCTCAGAAATTTTTCTCCATGCCGTGGTGGTCGGCGTGATCCAGTTGCTGGATCATGGCGAAGCGGACGATAAGATCATTGCCGTCCTGAGCAACGACTTTATCTACGGTCACATTCGTGAAATCAACGAACTCCCCAACGTGATCGTCGAGCGGCTCCAGCACTATTTCCGCACTTATAAGATGATCGAAGGCCAGAACCAGATGATCAAGATCCTTAACGTGGACGGCCAGGCAAAGGCCAAGGAGATCGTCCAGGCAGCGATTGAAGATTATAACGAAACATTCGGCCAATAACGCCTATCCGGCCTAACCAATCCTTCAAAACGCTTGCCAGGATTCCGGCTTCACGCTAGAATCCAGACATGCGTTTTGATGTTTTTTCCCTCTTCCCAGAAGTCTTTCCTCCGTACCTAAATATGAGCATCCTCAAGCGCGCCCAGGAAGCGGGCCAGCTCGAGGTTCAAACCCACAATATCCGCGATTGGGCCACGGATAAACACAACACCACCGACGACACCCCCTACGGCGGGGGCGGCGGGATGGTAATGAAGCCCGAGCCGCTCTTTGCCGCTGTGGAAGCGGTCTTGGGTTCCCCGCCCGAATGCCCAGTGATCCTGCTGTCTCCACAGGGACGTCCCTTCACCCAAAAGATCGCCTTTGATCTCGCTGAAAAGCCTCACCTGGCCCTGGTATGCGGGCGCTACGAGAGCCTTGACGAACGCATTCGGGAACACCTCGTGAGCGACTCAATCTCCATCGGCGATTACGTGCTCACGGGCGGTGAGCTACCGGCCCTGGTCCTGATTGACGCCCTCACCCGGCTGCAGCCCGGTGTGCTGGGCGACCCAAAAGCCCCAACGGATGATTCTCACGCCACCGGCCTGCTTGAATATCCCCATTACACCCGCCCGCCGGAATTCCGCGGCTGGAGCATCCCCGATGTGCTGCTCTCCGGCAATCACGCCGAGATTGACCGGTGGCGACGGCAAGAGTCGCTGCGCCGTACGCTGCGCCTGCGGCCGGATTTGCTCTCCAAAGCAGAGCTCAGCGCAGATGATCTGGCCTTTTTAAAAGATTTGGGGTATCTCCCCGAAACATAAACCCTTCATAATTACTTCAACAAGGAGAACTATGGAATCCAAACGGATGAACTACCTGAAAACTTTTTTGCTGGGCTTTGGCTTCTTTGGCGTTAGCGTCATCTGGTCGGTCTATAACGCCTTTGTGCCGCTCATCCTGGACCAGCGCTTCGGCCTCCAGGCTGGATTTATTTCCTTCATCATGGTGCTGGATAATATCGCCGCCTTGCTGATCC
>JAXHUD010000173.1:0-4084 GCA_034189815.1 Chloroflexota bacterium | reverse complement strand
GACGACGCCCCAGCGCACGCAGGTAGAAGGTCTTAATATCGACCTGCAGCCTGATCCGCTGATAACGTCGGCGGTTGTGGAATTGATTCCCCCTTCGCTGGAAGCGCCTCAGGCTGACGCAGCAAACCTGAAGATAGCTCTGCTGGATGCTGGCGTGGAGCAACGTGAGATCGACTACTTCGCGTTGTGTTCTTTGCCAAATGTGATCCGCCAAAATGATTGGCAGGCGAAGGTCGCTCTTCGAAAGGGCGAGGTTGTCGCCGTTGCGTCCCCGGCAGCGCAATGGCTCGGCTTGGCCGTGGATATTGGAACGACCAAGATCGCCGGCTATCTGGTGGACCTGGTAACAGGGCAGGTGCTGGCGTCCAAAGGCGTGATGAATCCGCAAATCTCCTACGGCGAGGATCTCATCTCCAGAATTGTCGCTGCAAGCGAGTCTGGAAAGGGGAGCAGAAAACTTCAAGGACTCTTGGTGGACGCTTTGAGCCAGTTGGCGGAAACGCTCGCTGCTGAAACAGGGCATGCCGTGGAAGAAATCGTTGATGCTGTGGTCGTCGGAAATACCGCCATCCATCATTTATTCCTGGGATTACCCGTGAAACAGTTGGGGCTTTCACCCTATACCCCGGTGGTCGATAAAGCCGTGGATGTCAAAGCGCGGGAGATCGGCCTGCAGATCAGCCCGGGCGCGTACGTTCACTTGCTGCCTAATGTCGCAGGCTACGTTGGCGCAGACCATGTTGCCATGCTTTTGGCGACGAACATGGATGAGGCAGACGAAACCACGCTGGCGATTGATATTGGCACCAATACCGAGATCTGTCTCAAGCATAAGGGAAAGATGACCAGCGTGTCCTGCGCCTCTGGGCCGGCCTTCGAAGGCGCGCATATTAAGCATGGCATGCGGGCAAGTGACGGCGCAATTGAATACGTCCGATTTGATAACGGTAAATTGGACGTCCAGACCATCGGTGGGACGGCGCCAACCGGCATATGCGGTTCGGGGCTGTTGGACGCGGTCGCTCAGCTGCGGCTTCATGAGATCATTGATGCCGGGGGCAGATTGGGGGATCACGCCCTTATGCAGGCCCAGGGTGGGGCCAGGGAGTTCATCCTCGCGGATCGTCTCAACGCTGCACCGATCACGCTCTCACAAAGGGATGTGCGTGAACTGCAGCTTGCAAAGGCTGCGATTCGGATGGGCATTTTAACGCTGGTCGAAGATGCCGGTATTGCGGAACCGGATATCCAAAAAGTCATTATCGCTGGAGCATTCGGGACGTTCCTTGATGTTGATAGCGCGATCACAATTGGGATGCTGCCGGATTTACCACGAGACCGGTTCGAGCAAGTTGGCAATGCTGCCGGGACTGGGGCGCGGATGGCGTTGATCTCGAATGCGCGACGCGAAAGAGCAAGTTCGCTTGCTGGTGAAATCCGGTATATTGAACTAAGCAGGGTCCCGAATTTTAATATGAGATTTGCAGAAGCAACATTTCTTTGAGATTCAATTTTCGAATAACCATGCGGAAAGATTCGCTGAAGCGAACATTTAAATACTATTTGATCGATACAGAGGTGACAGATGCAGGTTGGTGTTATAGGCTTGGGTTCGATTGCTGAGAGGGCGTATCTACCGGTGCTTTATCGTCGAGAAGATATTAATGTCACGATAACAAGCCGGACATTAGAGACGATCAACAAAACGCTAAAACGCTACCCGAAATTTCGATCTGCGGAGGATTTGAAGAACCTGATTGAACTGAAGCCTGACGCAGCTTTTGTCCTCACACCAAAAGACACACACTTTGCGATTTGTAAGGAATTGCTTGGCGCCGGTATTGATGTTTATGTGGAAAAACCGGGGACCTTCTATTCGTCAGAATTGAGAGAACTGATTGCCTTGGCAGAGCGACAGCAGCGAGTTTTTATGGTCGGTTTTAACAGACGCTACGCGCCCCTTCACGTTCAGGCTCACAGCCATGTTGAAGGGTTATCGATCTCAACGGCGATTTTCCAGAAAACGCGCCATCAGCCTGGCTCGACGGAACTCAGAGACCTGCTCATAGAGGATCCGATCCATCTGATTGATATTCTTCGTTATTATTGCGGTGATGCTGAGGTGCTGGCTGCAGAATGCGTTAAAAGAGAGGGGAAAATCATCAGTTTGGTATGCACGATGGCCCTGGATAGTGGCGGGAATGCTTTGTTGCTTTTCACGCCGCAAAGCGGGGGATGGAGTGAAACGTACACGATCCACGGTGAGGGTAAAACAATCAGGGTGGATGCTTTTTCTTCACTGCGAGTGAAAACGCACACCGAAGAAACCGGGTGGCGAGAGACCTATGCCTCTGCCTGGAAGACTACCCTCAGCGCAAGAGGGTTTGAGCCGGAGATCGATTTTTTCTTCGACTGTGTGGCGCAGCGCCGTCAACTTCAGGACACGGCGGTGGATGCTTTGAAAACCCAAATGCTGGCAGAACAGATTTTGGATAAGGTTGCCATTCGATTTTTGGATTGAGAGATTCAAAATTCCGATTGATGTAACAACCGGCGTTCGCCGAGTATAACGATCCCCTCTTTTTATTATGATATGAATATTTATGTGTTTTGGATTCGTTATGGAAAATGTCGGTATTCTAAGCGCCGTTTTTTCTCGGAAATGATGATCGGGGTCGCCAGAACCGTTGAGGACCTGAACATTGCAGGTGTTTTGAGTCAGGATAATCAGAAAGCTCGAGATTTTGCGAAGAAATACAATCTGGAATCGGCTTATGATTCTTATGATGATCTCCTCGATGATGATCGGATTGATACAATTTATGTAGCATTGCCTAACAATTTGCATTTTGAATGTGCTCTGCATGCCGTCAGGGCAGGTAAATCCACCGAGGAAGATTGCCAGGATCGTGTTTCAGGCGGATGACGGATCGCCAATTCAAGACCAATACCCCTGGTATTTGGGCAGAATTGATCCGCCTAAAAAACAAAGGCTGCCCAAACTGGGCAGCCTTTGTGATACAGTTTTCTTGTAGTTAAGGTTTATTAGTCCAGCATGGAGCTGATAAACCAGATGGTCTTCTGGTAGTCAGCGCAGTGGTCTTCCATCATCATGACAACATCGAAAGCATCTTCCTCGTCGGCAGCTGAGCGAATATCTTTCGCAATAGCATCCAATGCTTTCAGCTCATCCAGAGTGATGGAGAGCGCCGATTTGACCTCAACGGCTTCTGAGGGTAGTTCTTCAACTGTGCTGAGTTTCTGGAAATCCGCCAGGGATGCTGCCGGGTATTCACCATGCATCCGGAGCAACTCTGCGATTTCGTCCATTTTTTCGGTGATGTCGTCATAAAGATCCTCGAGGAATTCGTGGACGGCTTTGAATTGCAAGCCCTGCACGTTCCAGTGCAGATTGTGGAGTTTGATATAGAGCACACCCGTGTCTGCCAGGTATTTGTTAATTTTTCCGATAAGCTTTTTGTTCATTTTTGGCCCTCCAGTATATTGAATTGGCTGTGTAAACAACTTCGTTAAAAACTATGTTATTTAATGCATAATTCACTCTAAGGTTTACCCTCTTCGGTGGTGTCTTGTCAAGTGGGGTAAATTGAATTCTGTGCTTCCAGCTCCAATAACTCATTGACAAGTCTGAAATCTTGTCTTGATTCCTCCTCCGGATCAGGTGTGAGAAGCTTTTGAATTCCTTTTTTAGCCATATAACGGCGACTGCCACGCCAATCCTCGTCCATATCCATCAAGAGGGTTCCAGCCAGCCTAAAGACTGATTCTCGGTTGGGGAACACACCCACAACACGGGTGCGACGTCGGATTTCTCGGATAATCCGTTCCAGCGGATTGATGGAGTTGGTCGAACGATGATGTTATTTTTTGATTATTTCCCCAGATCGAAATGATTTATAATTGGTTAATGTTGAAAAGAATCAGTATTCCGTTTTATCCCTTTAATTTCGCCATATTTCCAATTTTGACGTTGCTGGCTTATAATGTTATGGAGACTCGTTTTACGGCTGTAATCCGGCCGTTGATGATCTCAATTCTAGCCTGTGGACTTATCTATGGATTA
>JAXHUD010000172.1:0-4134 GCA_034189815.1 Chloroflexota bacterium | reverse complement strand
GCGTAATATGCTTCGCCATCCGGCAGACGCCAGACGCCGTCCTCGGTCTGCGCCTGATCCAACAGGTCTTCCAAATAATCCCCTAAAGCCTCATAGGCAGGTATCACTTGCGCTTCGAGGCTGTCCAAAACCCGTCCTCCCCAACGCTGCTGTGCGGTCGGGTTCAAACGACCGGCGTCCGCCACTCGGGTCAAAAAGCTTGTATAGAGCGGGTTTTCTTCCGGCGGCGTATCCACGAAGTTCTCGATCTGGCGCAGCACCTTTTCCAAAACAAATTTGGGCGGGATTACACCATCGATTGATCTGGTCAGCAAACTATCCTGCAAGCCCTCCAGTTTCCAACTGACCTCTTCCAGCCGCTGAAGGTAACGACGCATACTTCGGCGCCCTTTGATTTTGTGCTCCAGGCAAAGGAAGCGGATCAGGTCCAACTGCACCCCGAAAACCTGATTGACCGGGTAAGGGCCCATAAAGACCGGGTCACTGATCCAGTGATAATCAAAGCGGTGCCCGCGCAGGTTTTGCTCATAATACCAGCGTATCATCCGGTAGGTGATCGCCTGTTGTCCGGTGAGCGACTCCGCGTCATAACGACGGATCAGGGTTAATCCATCCCTGTCGAGCTGGCGCAGGTGTTCCATATACAGAGGGGAGGCGTCAGTTAGAGAACCACTGTAGAAATCCAGGCTGGTATTAGCCAGCAATCCAATTTCGGTCAGACCTTCCGGATTCTGCAAGATCCAGCGCAATCCCAGGCGGTTCAACGCCAGGTCAATCGTGGGCGGTGTACCCCAGACAAGGCTGTAAATCAGCCAAACCAGCCCCAGAGCGAGGACGACCAGGATCACGATGATGGCTAAGGGCATACAATCATCTCGAACAAATAAACTTTTTTATGACTCATCCGGGTTCATTTCCTTAATCAATCTCTTCATAATCAGGTTTGCATCGAAAACTGAGGAAGATCAGTAATAATTTCAGCTTGTGAATCTAACCTTATTTCTAATCCAGACAACCAAGCACAAATAAGTTTGTAAACGATCAGGCCTTACAACTGCGGCCTCTAAATTTTACGCTTCTACCACACCCAGCTCTACCAATATTTGTCTCAGGGCGTCCACAGCCTCGGCCATCAGCTCAGGCCCGGTAAAATCGCCTTCTCGACCGGCCTGCGCCAAATGCGGCCCCAAAGAGCGAAACCCGTTGTGCCCCGACTGATTGGGATGGGCCAATACCCCGGCTAGCTGGGGATCCCCTTCTCCGGCGGCCACCACGCTGCCATCCGCCAGCAGCGCATCCATGACGTGCAGGTAAGCGGTGTATTCGCCCAGCAGGCCCAGCCGTGTCTGGTCACCTGCGGCTCCCCACCCGGACGAAGTTCGCCGGGTTCCACAGGAAGCGGAAATAGTCGCCTACAAGTGAACGCATCAGGCGATAGCAGCGGAAAAGCGAATCGCCCACAACACCCATCTCATTTTCCAGGAACAGCAGGGCATCCTTGCGCCGGGCCAGACCAATCAGACGTTCCAGCCGGGTGATCGCTTGATCCACATACCGGTTAGCGGTCGTGTTAGCCTGGGGCGGATAGAAACTAAACTGGCGGATATTACGCATACCAAGAGCCTGTCCAATTTCGCTCACCCGATCCAGTGCAGATAGCGCCTTCAGTTGTGTTTGCAGATCCGTTGCCGCCTCATCCGCAAAAGCGCTGAGAACAAGGGTTGACATGTTTCGCGCTTCTACTGGTTTTCCGAAGCTCCGCAACCAATTATAGCCGCATTGTGACCGGACGTGAAATGTTATAATCAAATCCAATATGACCCTAAAGTTATCCGTCCTGATCCCCGTCTATAACGAACGCCGCACGATCCGCGAGATCGTCGCACGCGTGTTGGATCAGGAAATTGAGGGCGTTGCTACCCGGGAAATCGTGATCGTGGATGACCACTCCACTGACGGTTCCCGTGAACTCATTCAGGAACTGGCGGAGGCCTATCCGGATGTGATCAGGGCGATCCTGCTGGACGAGAACATGGGCAAAGGTAACGCCATCCGTACGGCCATCGAGGCCGCCAGCGGCGACCTGGCGATCGTGCAGGACGCCGACCTGGAATATGACCCGGCGGATTATCCCACCGTGCTGCAGCCGATCATCGACGGCGAAGCGGATGTTGTCTATGGCTCGCGCTTCACGGCCCGGGAAGAGCGCAGGGTGCTCTACTATCGCCATACCATCGCCAACCGCTTCCTGACCAATGTCAGTAACTGGTTCACCGACCTGAACCTGACCGATATGGAGACCTGTTATAAGGCCTTCCGGCTGCAGGTGGCCAAGACCATCCCGATCCGCTCTCGCGGCTTCGGCATCGAGCCGGAGCTGACGGCCAAGTTTGCCAAGCGTAAGCTGCGGATCTATGAAGTGCCGATCAGCTACCACGGCCGCACCTACCAGGAAGGCAAGAAGATCACCTGGCGGGACGGGATGACCGCGCTCTGGACGATCCTCAAATTTTGGCTGATTGACGACATGTTCCAGGGGGATTACGGACACAAGGACCTGATCGATATGGAGGCCGCGCCCAAATACACCGAGTGGACCCTGCGGCGGACCAAGCCCTACGTGGGTAACCTGACCCTGGAGATCGGGTCGGGGATCGGCAACAACGTTCGAATCCTGATGCAGTACACGGACGTGATCGCCACCGAGGTGGAGCCGGTCTATTTGGAAGTGCTGCGCAACGCCTACCTGAACACGCCGGGCGTGGACGTGCGCGAGTGGGACGCCACGCTGCCGCCCCCGGCAGACCTGCCCCAACCGGATTCGATCCTGTGTTCCAACGTCCTGGAGCACATCGAAGATGACCGGGCTTTCGTGGCAAACGTGGACAAGGCGCTGGGCCCCGGCGGGCGGATGATCTTCATCGTGCCGCGGGGCAAGAAGCTCTATTCCAGCCTCGATTCGGCCATCGGCCACTACCGGCGCTATGACCGGGCGCGATTGCAGGGTATCTTCGAGGACCTGGGTTATGAGGTTGAGGAAGCGTTCACGCTAAATAAAATTGGGGTGCTGGGCTGGTGGTATCGGGGAAAGATCGCCAAACAGAAAGCTATCGGCCGCTTTGGGCTGAAGATGTTCAATATCCTGGTGCCAATCTTCAGATTGCTGGACCCCATTTTGCCCTGGAAGGGATTGTCATTGGTGATGGTGGCGCGGAAGAGGGCGTAGGAAAAGACTAAAAATCAACATTCTACACTAAAACGAAAGGTGCGCTCAAACTCTGAACGCACCCTAGGATTCGTTCGCTGTCGGGATTTTCAGGGAACTTCCAACAAGCGGTTTTTTTTTAGGTTTTAGCATTGACGGGCTTATATCTTTACAGATAAAAATCCTCTAGCCCCCGCTGGCCATGACCACGCAGTTTCGGCCGGATTCCTTGGCGAGATAGAGCGCCTTGTCCGCTCGGTCCACAAGGTCCATCTCGTTGGCGGCGTCATTTTCAGGATAGGAAATGCCGCCAACACTGACGGTCACCTTGATCACGTCTTCACCATTGGCAACAGTGCTCTCAGCGATCTTTCGCCGCAGCCGATCCGCAATCGAGAGTACATCCTTGCGGGATGCCCCGGGCAGGATCGCCAGGAACTCCTCACCGCCGTAGCGCACGAGGATATCTCCTTCACGCATGACCGATTTGGCCGCCTTCGATAACCGGATCAGGACCCGGTCGCCGGTCAGGTGGCCGTAAACGTCGTTGACTTCTTTGAAGTGGTCCAGGTCGATCATCATCAGGCCCAACGGGGCTTCCATCCGCACGGTCCGGCCAAATTCCTCATGCAGCCGGGTCAACCCGAAGCGGCGGTTGTAGACCCCCGTCAGCGGATCGAGCGCGGCCAGCCGCTCCAGGCGGTTGAATAGCAGCGCATTATGCAGCGCCAGCGCCAGGTTCTGGCTGAACAAGCCCAGGCGGTCAAGCGCAATCGAACTGAAGGGTTCAGCGGAGGCCAAAATGATTGCCCCCAACATCAATTCCTTATAGAGCACAGGCTCTACCAGCACTTCCTGCGGTGTGAACTCGGTCAGCACGCCTTCCACCCGTACGTTTTCCGGCATGGTCAGTTTGAGCCGCTCTTCGT
>JAXHUD010000171.1:0-4277 GCA_034189815.1 Chloroflexota bacterium | reverse complement strand
GTAAAATGGTATAATCGTGCTACTATAGGAAAAGAAACATCTCTCATTTTCCATGGAAGAACAGGAGAGTTTTTTATGTCAGGACATTCGCATTGGGCGACGATTAAACGTAAAAAAAGCGCAGCCGACGCCAAGAAAGGCAAAATTTTCACTCGCCTGGCGAGAGAAATTGTAATCGCCGCGCGTGAAGGCGGCGGTGACCCGGAAATGAACGTCCGTTTGGAGTTGGCCATCGATAAGGCTAAAGCCGCCAACATGCCCAAAGACAGCATCGATCGGGCAATCAAACGCGGTACCGGCGATGACAAAGAAGGCGAAGACTTCGAGGAAATGCTCTATGAGGGTTATGCCCCTCATGGTGTGGCCCTGATGATCGAATGCGTCACCGAAAACCGCAACCGTACAGTGGCCGAACTCCGCCACATCCTCACCAAAGCGGGCGGTAACATGGGCGATCCGGGATCCGTCTCCTGGCAGTTTGAACGGATGACCTATTTCGCTCTGCCCGGCGATAAGCTTAATTTCGATGACATTTTCGAGCTGGCCGTAGAAGCCGGCGCGGATGACATCCGGCAGGACAACGATCTGATCGAGATCTTCGGCTCCCCTTCCACCTATCAGGCCATCGCTGACCATCTGACCAAAGCGGGCATCAAGCCCGAAGACTCCGGCCTCCGCTATCTGCCAAAACAGGAGATCAGCCTGGGGACCGATCAGACCATCAAGGTGATGAAAACCATCGAGAACCTTGAGGAACTGGACGACGTCCAGAATATTTATTCCAACCTGGATATCTCCGAAGAAGCTATCATGGCTATGGAGGGCGAATAGCCCCAAGATGCTCGTCATCGGCATTGACCCCGGCATCGCGATCACAGGCTACGGCCTGATCCAAACGGACGATCGCAATGATTATGCCTGTGTGGATTATGGCGTGATCACCACACCAGCCGGGACGCCCGATGCCGAACGGCTGAAAATTTTATTCGACCAATTATCCGACTTAATTTCTCTCCACCGACCGGATTCATCCGCGGTGGAGAAATTGTTTTTCCAAAATAACGTCAAAACAGCGATCTCTGTCGGGCAGGCTCGCGGCGTGGCTATGCTCACCCTGGCCCAGGTCGGGCTGTCCATCGCAGAATATACCCCCAATGAAGTCAAACAGGCCGTCTGCGGTTATGGCAGCGCCGGCAAGGGTCAGGTCCAGCGCATGGTGCAAGCTCTGCTAAGGCTCAAGGACTTGCCCAAACCGGATGACGCTGCCGATGCCCTGGCTGTGGCAATCTGTCATATCGCTAATTACACCTATAATCAACGTATCCGGAACGCGCAATAATATGATCATCACCAGTTTTGCCAATCCGAAAGTCAAAGCGATCCGCAAGCTCGAACAAAAGAAATACCGGCAGGAGACCGGCGCCTTTTTTATCGAGGGGCTGCGAACGGTGGGCGAAGCTGTGCAAACCGGCGCACCAATCGAGTCTCTGGTGGTCGCACCTGCGCTCCTGGTGAGTGATTTCGGACAGTCCTTGCTGAATGAACCCGCCGTCCAGAACACAGAACGGATCGAGGTCAGCGCTGAAATCTATGAGAAAATCGCCCATAAAGACGGCCCCAATGGTATCGGCGCGGTCGTTCGCCAGCAATGGCAGGCTCTGGACGAGTTGAAACCAAGCGCGAAGGACTTCTGGGTGGCGCTGGACGCAATCGCAGACCCGGGCAACCTGGGCACCATCATGCGCACGGCGGACGGCGTCGGTGCCCGGGGCATCATCCTGCTGGGCCATAGCACCGACCCCTACGATCCCACGGCCGTAAAAGCTTCGATGGGCGCCGTCTTTTCACTGGGCCTTGCACAGGCCAATTGGCCTGACTTCCATCGCTGGCAAAAGGCGCATTCGGTCATGCTCGTCGGGACTTCCGATCATGCCAGTGAGGATTACCAGAGCATCCAATATCAACGGCCGCTGACCCTGCTGATGGGCAGCGAACGTCACGGGCTTTCTGACGAAATGATAGCGGCCTGCGATAGAATCGCCTGCATCCCGATGACCGGGCGCAGTGACTCTCTTAACCTGGCCGTGGCCACAGCTGTTATGCTTTACGAAATCTACAACCAACATCGAAAAGTGGATACAATAGAGTCATGATTGCAACGATAACGGGCGAAATCACCCAGGTATTGGAAGGACAGATCGTCCTCAGCGTGAGCGGCATCGGTTGGCTGCTCAGCGTGACGGAAGAGACCTGCCATGCCTGCCATACAGGGATGAAAAAGGCTTTCCACACCTATCTGGTCGTCCGCGAGGACGCCCTGTCGCTCTACGGCTTCGAGACAACCGAAGAACGCGACCTCTTCGTCCACCTGATCGGCGTGGCCGGCGTGGGCCCGAAGATCGCCCTCGCTTCCCTCTCCACCCTGTCACCAAGATCTGTCCGCCGGGCCATCGCCGCTGACGAACCGGAGATCTTTGTCCGTGTGCCCGGGATCGGCAAGAAAACAGCCCAGAAGATCATCCTCGAACTGCAGGGCAAGGTCGAACCCCTGGAGCCGTTGGAGGCCATCTCCCGGTTGGACGAGGTGGATACCGAGGTGATCGAAGCTCTCACCGCTCTGGGCTATTCCGTTGTCGAGGCGCAGGCAGCGATACAATCCCTGGGCAAAAATGAAGAAGGAGACGCCGAAGAGCGTCTTCGAAAAGCGCTGCAGTTTTTCGGTTAGAACTCAGCCCCTCAACCAATAAAATCTGTGAAATTATCCCTTGTGATGACATCAAGTGACGCATTGGGATAAGCTTCCATGAATTCTTTCTTCGTTGCTTTTCTTATTCCTCCCTCAGTGTATTTAAACTCATAGCCGAAGAGTCCGCCCTGATACTCTTCGATGTAATCGATTTCCTTTTGGTCGTAAGTGCGCCAAAAATAACCATTTACACGTCGGGATACCCGTTGATTCACCTTTTGACGTTCGATCATGAGATAGTTTTCCCAAAGCTGCCCAATATCATTTCGATAGTTGAAGGGGTTATAGTTTTGGATCAGCGCATTGCGAACGCCATTGTCATAGAAATAATAACGTGCGTTTTTAACGATTTCTTTCCGTAAGTTTCGAGAGAATCCCCCTACCCTGTATATGACAAAAACTTTTTCCAGCAAATCCAAATACCGGGCGATTGTCCTGAAATCAGCGGACAAAGACTTTGCCAATTCTGATAATGAAACCTCGGAACCAATCTGAAATGCAAGAAGGCGCAAGAGATCAACAATTTTTGAAGCATGGCGGATATCTTCCAACTCAAGAACATCTCGATAGAGATAGGAACTCACCAACTCATCTAATATTGCTTCCCTCTCGTTCCGACCTGTGGCTGCAACCACCTCGGGATATCCCCCCCAAACCAGCCAGCGTTCAAGTTGGCGCCTGGCCTCAAAAGATCCAAATGCCTCTTCGCATTCAAAAAAACTAACGGGATAAAGATTATGTATGCGTTTTCGACCCGTAAGCGGTTCACTGATACGATTTGCTAGTTCGAACGACGCCGAACCCGTTGCAATGACCTTTAATGATGGGAAATTATCGACAATAATTTTTAAATTGATTCCTATGTTTTCAATTCTTTGAGCTTCATCAATGATGAGCAGTTCCGCATCACCAATGATACTTTCTAACTGTGGTAAACTCCGACTGGAGAGTGCTTCACCATATATGGCTTCATCACCATTGATCAATACTGTTCGATCAAGCGTCAATTGCATATATGCATCCACCAACGTCGTTTTTCCTACCTGACGGGGACCATAAATCACCATGACCTTTCCCGGTACGATGGTTTCAGCTAATTTTTCGAGCATACTCCTGTGTATTTTCATTAATACATTGTATCATATTACAATAATTTAAACAAATTCAGTGTAGCATCTCGAAAATATTTTAAATCATTCTTTTTCTCACTTTGGTTTCCAAGTCAATATCGGTAAAATTAGTCCGTTGGTAATTGCTAACTGTTGGAGACCTTTTGGCTCAAACTATTCAAGGGAAAAACCATACCTGGCGGCTGGGGGACGCCCCCATCGGCAGCGGGGATGCCGGCGAAGTCTATGCCGTCATAAGCACGGACCAACCCGAACTGATGGGCGTGCTTAAAAAGCCGGCCCGAATTGCGACCGGCGGCACCATCCAGCGCCAATCCGGACAGATCGCGCGAGAAGGCCTGGCCCTGTCGCAGCTGGACGGTTTACCAAAGTGCAAGGCGCATCCGCCTGCGCTGCTTGAC
>JAXHUD010000170.1:0-4291 GCA_034189815.1 Chloroflexota bacterium | reverse complement strand
ACCTAAATCCGTGACAGGCTAAGATTAGGAGGTGAGTAAGGTAAAAACTGTCCTCAAAAAATGGATAGAGAATACGAAAAGAGCGTCGAAGCAGGTTATCTGGGCGAAGCGATAGATAGGGGCGATGCCAAATCGAAAGAAAAAGGGGAAAGGTCCAATTTTTGAGCAACCGCTGATGCCGCAAGTTCAAGTGAAATCACGTTGATCAAACGTATTAGCCAGGCATTGACAGAGTTCCTCCGTAAAAAAGTTTGAGGTTAGCCGCTGAGCCGCAGATAGACCTGCCGAAAAACCGGGAACCAGGGGCAGTGACGGCCAAAGGAGAGCTTGAAACGTCGAGCGTGGCGCACGACTCTTGAAGCCAAATAGATCAGGTTTTGAATGACGGTTTTGAGACGGCGTCGGTGAGCCGGTTTTCGCAAAGGGATGGCGTCACAGTCATTGGCTAATTGGCCAATCAGCCTTAAATTGTTGTAGGCGACCATAGCGCAATGTAAGACCAGTTGATTGGTCTTGCATTTGCCGGAGGGTAATCGTTCCAGGTCAATGTCGCCTTTGAATTCGGCGTGATACTGTTCAGACGTGGCGTGGTCGTGGTACAGGTCAAGGATAGTTTCGACCGGATCATCGGCTAAAGAAACCCAGTAGGTATCGACCTCGATGTCGGGCACGAGCAAATGTTGACCCTGGGCATCAATGGTGCGTTCGGTGATTTCAAAGACGCAGCGCAGCCACCGTTCCGTTTTCTGGCCGTGCAAAACGAGTGACTTTCGCAGGGAAAGATCACCGCGATAAACCGTCTTGCAGTGGCCTGACCGCATAATTTGGCCCATTTCAACCAGACCTCTTGGCTCTCCTGGCGCAGGTTTCGTTTGATGATGAACTCAACCTCGGCCTCAATAAAAATTTCCAGATTGTCGGTGGCATCATTGCCGGCATCAAGACGAATCAGCAGCGGGGCAGCGCTCAATTGGCGGGTCAAACTCAACGTCTCCCGCAAGAAAGCGGGGGTTTCTTTTTGACAATGTTGTTTGCCCGGACGTAATTCAACATTTACCAGATACCCTTCCCGCCCAAGGTAGGCCATAATCGGCGCATAGCCATCAAACCCTTTGTAGGTGCGCGACACCTCTTCTTTATGGCTTTTGGAATTATCGAACGGGCTAACATCAATATCCAGCGGCACCAAATCACGCAAGACAGGCGTCAGCAGGACGTTGTTGCGCTTCAAGATGGCCAAACTTTCTTCTTTAAGCATTCGTAACAAGTCCCCCGCCTCCGGCATGTGGCCCAGTTGATCCAGTCGTTGGCGTAAGGTGGCGCAGGATGGCACGGTATCCAAATCCAGAAAAAGTTTGAAGCCCGCCTCGTCTGTCCGAAACGGTTCAATCACTTCATAGTCGCTTTGCCCCAGACCAAGCAGGCCGATGTAGCTGACCACAACATCGTTATGACTGATATGGGGGGCTTGCTTCGCTTGTGGCAGTTCAATCTGATTGAGTTTGTCCGCCAATTGAGAACCGGCCAAAATTGCCCCAAATAAGGCCAAACCGGAATGACTGGTCAGATTTTCTGACGATTGTTCAAGTTGGAATGTCACCATTTTTCACCCTCCAGGTGCCTATTGACATAGTATGTTCTGTCCCACATAGATGGCTTATTATACGCCTTAAGTGGATTTTTAAACAATTACACCCCCTATTTTAATTCATTTCGGGTAACTTTCTCCCACTTTTTCTGTTTTTTCAACAACTCCTCTCACGGATTTAGGTCATATTCATGATTTAGGAGGGGCTAAATGCGGACAACGATCTATTACTTTTCAGGCAGTGGCAATTCCTTATTCATTGCCAGGGAATTGCAGAAGCGAGCGCCGGACAGCAGCCTGGTGCCGATGGTCAGCCTTTTACATCAGGAACACATTATGGCCGAGTCGGAAATCGTTGGCTTTGTGTTCCCCGTGCATTGCACCACCCTGCCTGTGCCGGTCAAAGAATTTTTGACGAAGCTGGATGTCACCTCAACGCACTATCTGTTCGTCCTTGTCACTCAGGGTGGGGCCTGGCCCCGCTTGGTAGAGCTTCATTTGGAACAGATGATAAACGAGAAAGGCAAATGCCTGAACGCCTTTTTCTCGCTAAAAATGCCCTGGGCTTCGCCGGTGGGGTTAATGCCGGTCTATATCCCCGGATTGATTGACTATCCCCAATCGAAAGAGAAGATATTGGAATTAGACACCGCAGCTCAGAAAAAATTGGACTCGATCCAATCCGTCATCCGGGAGCAAAAGAGCGGGCCAAAGGATGACTTTCCTCGGAGCATCAATTTATCCGTGAAGCGTGTCGTTTGTAAATTAATGGGGCCGGCCACTCAAGAGCTAGAGAAGAATAATGTTGATTTTTACGCCGATGCGGATTGTACAGGGTGTGGCCTCTGTGAACAGGTTTGTTTATCCCGAAAAATAAAGATGGTTGAGGGCGAACCGGTCTGGCAAGAGGAGGTGCAATGTTATTTCTGTTATGCCTGCTTTAATTTTTGTCCCCTGCAATCGGTTATGGTGCGGGGCATCTACGCCAAAAAGGGAGAGCGGTATCGCCATCCTCACGTAACTGCTGCTGAAATCGGGTTGCAGAAGAAGTAATATTCAGTAGACCGCAAGCGCACCCTTCGATACAATCTCGTTCCTCGATTTACTCAGGATGCTGCGGTCTACTGATATTCACACCAGCAGGGCCAGGAACCGCTCCGTGTAGTAGGCGGCAGTCTGGGCCGGGGGGGAGAGGCGGGGCAGTACTTCCTCAAAGGCGTGGTTGCACTGAGGGAAAGGAACATAAACCACGGGGGCGTTGACCCGGCGCAGCGTGTCGTACAGTCGTTCGACATCCCGGTAATCGACGAGCAAATCGTGCGTACCTTGCAGCAGCAGCGTGGGTGGGCAATCTTGGCCCACATAGGTAATGGGGGACAGTTGGCGGTAACGCTCTGGTATCTCTGCCGGGGTCCCGCCCATCACGCCGGCGATGCCAGCGGCCAGGCTTTGGCCATGGCCGCTAACCAGTTCCAGCAGGCGGTGGGCCTGCGTCACCCAACGGCGTGGAACGAGACGGACAAATCGGCGTTGGGTATCCTCATACAAAGCCACCATATCGGGCGGCCCCTGGTATGAAATCACCCCGCGTACCGAACTATCGCCGTCGAGGCCGTCGGGCTGCAACGCCGGATCGTTGGGGGTGTAGGCGGCCAGCAGGGCTAACTGCCCACCGGCGGATTGGCCGGTCAGGACAATTCGTTCCGGGTCGATCTGGAACTTAGCGGCCTGCTGTTTCAGCCACAAAATGGCCTGTTTGACATCCTTGACCATACCCGGCACCGTAGAATGCCAGGCCAGGGTATAGTCGATGTCCATGACCACGTGCCCCTGAGCGACCAGCCGCTCGAAGAAGGGAAATTTGGTGATGTCTTTGCGACCGTGCCACCAGCCCCCACCGTGAACAAAAATCATAGCCAGGCCGGTGCGGGGTACGCCCGGCGACGGTTGCATCAGATCGGCCGTCAGCGGGCGGCCTGAGTCGCTGTTCGTGCCAAAGCAGACATCCCGGTGTAGGGCACCACGGCGACGGCGGCGATAGAAGGGTGTCCAGCGATAGGGCCTCAAGCGAGAGCGCAAGGTTGCCGGTATCTTTGCCGCCCAATCCGGCCCAAAGGCCTCGGCGAAGCCCTCTTCGCGGGGTCGAGTCACCTCCCGCACGTGTTTGATCGTGAGGCCACCGATCAACAACCCGGCCCCCGTACTCAGCCAATCCCGATACCTGACTCCCCAGATCACCTGAAGCGTGCCCAAAACGGCCAACAGGGGAGCCAGAGCCGAGGCGAACAGCTTGGGCCACCAAAGTAATCCTTGCAGCGCCCCATCGTTGGGATGAAACAGGATCAAGGACGTAAATAGGAGCGTCACCAGGTTAAACAGGCGGGTCAGAAAGAATCTGATGCCTCTTATCCATTTAGCCGAAAAGGAAAGATCATCCTTTGAAGTGGGTTTGGACATAGGTGACCGCCTGGCTCGTGGTCAACGGCTGGCTGGCGTTGCCGGTGCGAATATAGAACTCCTCCCGGTTTTTGTGGGTCAGGTAGACCGGCTCCGGGGTGGGCAGCACCACCACCCGACAGATCGTTTTATCCTCGATCCGCTCAAAATCGAGCGAGACGTAGGGCCGATATTCAGGGCCGATCATATTCCGAAAGGCGGTGTTGAAGTTGTTTTCGAAGCCGTCGGCGTTGGGCTTGCCCTGCG
>JAXHUD010000017.1:13406-24051 GCA_034189815.1 Chloroflexota bacterium | reverse complement strand
CAGCAGCGCCAGCGGCGGAGATCCCCGCCCTGCTGGGGGTATAGAAGAAGTGACCCGCAGCGATTTCGCTGAAATAGCTCGGGGGGAGGTTAACCTGGAGATACAGCGTCAGCACGGAATCATTCCCCGTCATATCTGCGATCAAGGCCGCCTGCTTTGCAATCCCCTCCCGCTCCCGGCGGTCTTGCAGCTTGCCGGCATCTACCAACCGGTAGAGCGCTTTCTGATCGGCTGCCCAAACCAGTTGGCTGTAGTCATAGGTTTGGCCTGCGGCCGTGTGGACGGTTTTATCCACCGGATCGATATCGTCAACCTTCTCGCCTGTGCGGATTTCGCCGCCGTGGGCCTTGATGTAGCCCACCAACGAGTCCACCAACATACCCGTCCCCTGCTTGGGATAATAGTAATCCTGGTAGAGCTTGAAATAGCTGAGTGCGAAGTAGGCCGGGGTGGCGGTAAAAAAATGCTGCGAGATGATATCAATCAGCGCCTGATTATTCGTGAAACGGTGTAAATATGGCACCACAGGCTTGTTCCTGGCCGCCACCTTCGGCGCAGTCAGCGCAAAGCGGAACATCCAGGGGAACACCTCGCGTATAAAATATTCCATATCCTCCCTGACATCCAAAAACAGCGGATTATCAATCCCATATTGGATGTCCATATAGTGCATGATCTTTTTGATATCAGCGATGATTTCAGTGATCTCATTCGACGATTCGGGATAGAGCCTCTTCAACAAACCCCCATATTCCTCAACGCTCTCATCCGATTCCAGGTCGAAGAACTGATCCTCGATACCAACCGTCACATGGTTCTTCACAAATTCAATCTCGATACCCAGACGTTTCAGCATCGGGAAAAGCACACCGGCATCCTCCAGGGCACGGATCCCGGCGTCAAAGGTAAAACCATCCCGTTTGAATGACCCTACCAAACCGCCGCAGCGGTCTTCTTTTTCCAGCAGCAGTACCGCATGGTTTTGCTTCGCCAGGAAGGCGGCAGCCGTCAACCCGCTCACACCCCCACCGACAACAATCGCATCATAGGTCATAGCTCCCCTTCCAGATATGGGCGGATCAAATTCATGCTCAGCTCCCAGGCTGCGTCCCGTTGGTCTGCCCGGACGGCATACCTGGCGGGTTGCTCTTCGATGGTGAGGTTGAAATACTGTCCGGTAACCCCTTCCAAACTCGGGTCAGCGACCAGGTAATAAATCGCATCCGCTGAAATCGCTGGGTCCTTAAGAAACAAGCCCAGGATATATCGGCTGTAAAACCGATAGAGGAAATTGTTATTCATGCCAATATTCGTCCGAACCGCACCGGGATGCATTAAGTTCACGCCCACACCCGTCTCCTGCAGCTCCTCCGCCAGGACCAAGGCGGTGTGGATCTGGGCGATCTTGGCCGCCCCGTAGGCCAAAAGGCCGATATAAGGCCGCTTGTGCCAATCGGGGTCTTTCAGGCTGAAGCCGCCGAATCGATGGCCTTCTGAACTGATATAGAGCACCCTGGCCGGTGCGCCCTGGATCAGGTTCCCCTTCAATAACTGCGTCAACAGGAAGGAAGCCAAGTGAATGACCCCAAAGATCATTTCATTACCATCGGGCGTCATCCGGCGGCGCTTATTGAACACACCCGCGTTATTAATCAGCACATGGATTGCGGGAAAGGCTTGCTGGATCGCCAGCGCAGCCTCCCGCACCTCCGAGAGGCTTTGAAAATCGGCGATGACCACACTGACGTCCACCTCAAAAGCATCAATCAACTCCTGCCGGACTCGCTCGGCCTTCTCCGGGTTCCGGCATACCAGCACCAGCGCCGCACCAGCTTCCGCAAGGCGCTTCGCAGCTTCGTAACCGATGCCGGACGTGGCGCCGGTCAGCACACATACCTTGCCATCCATGCGCGCGTTGGTGGATTTCTGCGGCAACCAGCTGTTCTGAATAAATTGCAGTTCCTCAGGTAATCGCATTGTTCTTTCTCACCCAAACAGGCGCTTCATGAATCGAGGATAAACTTTCTTCATCACAGGCACATTCACAAAAATATCGCCCCAAAGATCATAATAATCCCGTTGGTGCGTGATTCGGCCGTCCGCACCCAGGGTCAGCTTCGTGCAACCATAAAGAGTAGTGCTGGGGGACTTGCGGAAGATCATGGTCATTTCCCATTCCATGAAGACCAAGGCCGTTTCAGCCGTGATCGCTTTTATCGCCATCTGCAACGCCTCGCAGCGGTCCGTCAGGCGGTTGCACATCTCAATAAAAGCCGGTTTACCTTCAAACTTTTGGATTGTATCTTCGAAAATGATTTCATCGTGATAATAAGGGAAAATATGCGACCAATCCGGTTTCCCGCTGGTGTTATAAGTCTGCGACCAGAGCTCGAGCACCAAGTCAGCATCTAACGGTTGCAGGACTGGTTTTTCTTGTTCAGTTTTCGGTTCAGGCATATGGATGCCAATCTTTTCGTAGAGGTGTTCTGTGCCCATCGGCATTACCACTCCATTATACACATTCAGACAGTCTTCAAGAAAGATTTTTCGAGTTTTGTATAAGGTAACATGCGTTTTTAATTATTTGCTACAAAACGCCTACTGTGTTTGATGTTGGTTAATTGGCTTTAACTGCCAATGCGGAAGACGTAACTGGCGTAAATTCGTCACCATCAACCGGCGCAATTGGTCTTCATCCAGCCCCCAGGATTCCAACACAATTCCCGCCGCTCGCAGAAGCAGGCTTTTATAGCGCGCCACATCCACGGTGCGAGGGTCAGGCTGGCCGGGCAAGTCCCAGGCGACCACACCGGGCTTTCCCAGCGTGTGGATGAAAGCAACTTTCTGACCGGGGCTGATGACCTTCCCAGCCTCGGCCAACTGCATGGCGGCCCGAGCAGCTGGAGGCGGCGATCGGTAGGCATCCAGTTCCCGGCTAAGACGCTGTCTGACGATCAAGCTCTCAAGATCAATCTCGCCGCGCTGCAAAGCCCGGATATGGCGTTTGAGATAGTCAACCGCCCCAGGCAATGTCTCGGCAGGATCGTCGCTCTTCGCCAGCATTTTAATAATGCGCAATTGAGCTTCCCGCACATAAGATGCACAATCATGCCGCCTGGCATCAATGCCTCTGACCTTGATCTCGCCGCTCTGGAACACCCCAAAATAACGATTGGCAACCGGCCGGTTCTTATTATTTCTGGACCCCACAAAGACAACCCATTTGTAAATCCCATCCAATGCGATCGGCAGCTCCGTGCGCCGTTCGATTTCATCAATCAACGGAAAGATATCCTCCGGTGTTGTCCTATCGGGATGCCGCACCCAAAGACCATCCACATACATATGGATCACCTCATATCCCATATCCTCAGCGATCTCTTTCGAGAGCAGCAGCGCTTCGCGGCTATACGCCGTGATTGCTTGATGCGCCTCAATCTGACCGAACTTCGCGTTACGATAGCCGAGGTAACCAAAACAAACAACAAGGAGCCATTTGAGAGACGAAGCACGCCTGGCATAGCCTTCGGTCTCATCCGCCCACTTATCCAGGATAAGCAGACGCCTTTTGATTTCAATCCGTTTTTCCAACAGCGGCCGTAGTGCCCGCGGAATCAGTCCCTCAACGCGATTATCAATGGCAAAGCCAAGATTCGGAACGGGGCTGCCGCCCTTCCCCAAAGGTAAAATGGTCTCCGGAGAAATATTTTTGTTCACCAAAATGGCGGGATACATGGAAGTGAAATCGATCATCGCCACATTGTGATGCAGGCCGATCAAAGGCTGATAGACCATCCCCCCCTGATCGGCGGAATAGAGCGTATCAACAGGCTTAAGAATTTCCGCTTGCTGCTTCTGATAAGGCACCAGGACGCCCGAGCGCAGGGCGGTTAATATCTCAATGGAGGAAATACCCGTGCCCGGCGAAACACGGGCGGAGGTCTGGAGGGGCAGCGCCGTAACCCGACAAGTCTCAATCGCGCCTTCCAGGTCATAGTCGCCCCACGACACTGCATTGCGCCGATCGATATGCAGGCGGCCGAAGAGGTGCACCTGCTGACCGCGGTGGATGATCTGGCCGTACGAGAAATATGTGCGGGCTTCAAGTATTTTAGGCTGGCGGCCAACCTCGCGGTTCAACCCCAGGTCAATATCCAATTCTTCCGACTTCTCCATCAGCAAAGGCAGCAACCAGGTATCGCCCCAGCGGGTGATGATCAAATCAGGATCAAAACGGTGGATCACCCGGCGGAGCGTGATGAGGGTCGAGGACCAATCACTAAGTCCCAACCGGTAGACCCGGGGATGGATGACCGCCCGGATGTAATGAGGCTTTTTATGGTGCGGATTCACGTTGGGAGCAATATACATTGACGTGAACGGGAGGGGTTCCATGTCGATCTTCCAGGGTGACTCCAAAGGTCGAACATGCAGCAGCAGCCCTGCCTCATCAACCTCAAAATGGCAGCGTGCAAGGGGATAGGCCCCGGTGGCAGCGGCGAAGCGCAGGGAAATCGACACATCCACATCCGCATAATCCAGGCTGGGGTAACGGTTTTCGACCTCATGGAAAACCCGGTAAAGGTCGCTTGGTTTTGGAACGGTGATCGCCAGGACAGGCGCCTCATCCCGGACAAATACATCCATCCTGGAAGTGCGCGACAGCCTCACAAAAGGGTAAGCCTTACGCAGGTATTTCCAAAGGGAACGCAGCGCCGTGTTTTTGCCGAGCGCGTAGAAAGTGACCGGGAAGGCGGTGGTCAGCCGGTGACGGCCACCGTCGCGAGCCATGGCATAAAGCACCAGCCCATCATCCCGGTCCTCAAAAAGATCCAGCAACCAGCCTTCAAATTCAATCATGCCGATCTTTGAGCTCAGCAACTTCGTTTTGCAACCGCATAACGGCTTTATGTTCTTCAAGCAACATACAAAGCAGATAAGATTCAAACGGCATCAGATTGGCAGCATAGGCCACCGCCGCGATATGTTTGTAAGCCGCGTCAAACAAATCGTCAAGCACAAGCTGATCCCTCCGGCGCAGGGCACGCCGAAACCGGGAGAGGGAGCCTTCCTGAGAATGTAAATTTTGGGTTGCAGATGGGAGTGTGCGCCCCATGAGACCTCCTAAAATAACGATAATTGATAAGTAAGCGGTTGCGGTTCGATCACCTTCCAATAATTCTCGGCAATTTCGCGCACCAGCGGGAGCAACTTCTCATCATCGCCGGTCGGGGTCAAACGCTGCCGCACCCACAAGGCCACCGGCGAGTGAGCGCTGATCTTGCCGAGCTGGCCGAGGCTCTCGATCAGCAGGTTCCGACGCTGTTCAAACATAACGCTCTCATCCAAAAAAGTCGCCAGCAAGTCAAGGATAATAACAGGGGTACCGTCAACAGGGAAATCCTTCAGGAGAGCAAGCATTTGGTAACAAGTAAAAGACCGGGACAGTTGGACATTGCGGAGCAGCGCCTCAACATTGGGTGTATATTTTCTGAGCGCCCTGGCCAGGCCATAACCATCAAATAAATTGCCGCCATCCACGACAATCACCCGACCGCGGATCGCCAGCGTCGCCAGCATCTCGGTGAAGATGTCAATGACCTGGCGCGGTGCAACAACCAGTGATATTTTGCCGCGCTGCGGGACAGTAAGAGACATAGAACTGAGCTGATGAGATGACATAGCCTTGATTATAATAGAACATATGTTCTAAAGCAAGACTTCACTTAATCACCCACCTGGCTACACAAAATATACAATAAAATACCCTCCCCTTTTGAACCTGATGGGTTTAAAAGAGGAGGGATAAATTAACAAAATTTATTTATAAAGGGTCAAACCGTAAAGAAGGAATCTACGTCCCTTCTTCCCAGGAGTTCAAATACTTCACCTGTTCATCGGTGAGCGTGTCGATCTTTGCACCCATCGCTTCCAGCTTAAACCGGGCGATTTCCATATCGATATCGGTCGGCACGGCGTAAACTTTCTTTTCCAGTTCTTCTGCATGCTTGAGCATATATTCCGCACTCAGCGCCTGGTTTGCAAAGGACATGTCCATCACGCTGGCGGGGTGTCCTTCGGCAGCAGCCAGGTTGATCAGGCGGCCTTCGCCCAGGATGTGGATCACGCGGCCATCAGGCAGCTTGTAAGCATCCACAAACGGACGTACCCGCGCTTTGTCAACGGACATCTCGTCCAAAGCAGGGATATTGATCTCAACGTTGAAGTGACCGGAGTTGGCGACGATTGCGCCGTCTTTCATCACCTCGAAATGGTGTTTGTCAACCACGTTGATATCGCCAGTGAGGGTGACGAAGAAGTCGCCGATCGGTGCGGCTTCCAGCATGGGCATCACGCGGAAACCATCCATCACGGCTTCCAGCGCCTTAAGGGGGTCCACCTCGGTGACGATCACGTTGGCGCCCATACCGCGTGCCCGCATGGCAAGACCCCGCGCACACCAGCCGTAGCCGACAACGACGAAGTTCTTACCCGCCAGGAGCATATTGGTCGCCCGGATGATCCCGTCAATCGTGGACTGACCGGTGCCGTAGCGGTTGTCGAAGAAGTGCTTGGTCATCGCGTCGTTCACTGCGATGACAGGGAATTCCAGCGCACCATCAGCGGCCATCGCCCGCAGGCGGATCACGCCGGTGGTGGTCTCTTCCGTCCCACCAATCACCTCTTTGAGCTGGTCGCGGCGCTCTTTATGGAGCGTGCTGACCAGGTCCGCCCCATCGTCCATCGTCAACTGGGGATGATGGTCCAATGCGGCATAAAGGTGTTTGTAATAGGTATTATTGTCCTCACCCTTGATGGCGAAGACGGGGATCTCGAAGTGTGAGACCAGACAAGCAGCGACATCGTCCTGCGTAGAAAGCGGGTTTGACGCCGTAAGGACCACATCCGCGCCGCCAGCCTGCAGCGTGCGCATCAGGTTCGCAGTCTCTGTTGTGACGTGCAGACAAGCCGACATGCGAATGCCTTCGAAAGGCCGTTCCTTCGTAAAGCGTTCACGGATGGAGCGCAAAACGGGCATTTCCCGTTCCGCCCATTCGATCCGGCGTCGGCCGCCTTCGGCCAGGTCTAAACTCTTGACATCATATTTTTCCATAAAATCCTCCAGTAACTGATATGGCGTCGTTGAACAACGCTGATTAATTACGATTCCTGCAGCAGCGCATCCAGCGCACCATGATCATCAAAGACCGTGCGGAATCGAGTGACAAAATCATTCATTAAATAACATTGAGTTTGTGGCCCCTTTTCTTCGAGGCAATAGGTCGCGGACAGCGCACCCATTTGAGCGCATAGTACCAGATCGAAACCGTTCACATAACCCTTCAGGAACCCAGCCCGGTAGGCATCGCCAACACCGGTCGGGTCAATAATCTGTTTCGGTGGGAAAACGGGGATCTCGCCTACAATTTTTCCATTCTCAATCACCCGCGAACCTTTCTTGCCCAAGGTGATCACGGCAAAATCAACGGCTGCGAGGATCTCCTCTGCCGTCATTTTGGTGTGCTTCTGTAAAAGACCAAATTCATACTCATTAATAAATAAGGCCTTCGCGCCCAAGACGCCTTCTTTCAGGCCGTCCGGGTCCAGACTGACAATCTGCTGACAGGGGTCAAATATATAAGGAACCCCCAGCGTCTGGCATTCTTTCGGATACTGGATCATCGCGTCGGGTGCATTCGGTGAAACTATTACCAGATCATCCTGGGTTAAATCCAGGTCGTTCATTGAAATCTGAGACGCATCGGCCATCGCACCGGCATAAAAGGTACCAATTTGGCCGTTTTCGCGGTCGGTGGTCACAAAAAACGATGCAGTGAACTTATCCTCGATAATTTTGACCTTTGATGTATCCACACCCACAGCCTCAAGCGTCTTCCGGAATTCACCAAAATCCTTGCCGGCAGTGCCCACCAGCATGGGTTTTTCGCAGAGCAAACCGAGGGTATAGGCGATATTAGCAGCAACGCCCCCCTCTTGTTTAATCATTTCATTGACCAAAAAAGAAAGACTGATCGATTCCAATTGCTCCGGTAGAACGTGGTCCTTAAATACACCGGGAAATTTCATCAGGTAATCATAGGCAATGGAGCCCGTCAGGATAATACGCATTTCACGTCCTTATTTCGCCATAGCAGCGAGTAAATTTTCTTTGAATGGCGGGTAGATCACGCCTTTTTCCGTCACCCAACCCGAAATCAATCGGTTGGGTGTCACATCGAAGGCAGGGTTGCGCGCTGATGCGGTTTCGGGAGTCACCCGGTGGCCCAGCAGGGCAAGCTGCAGGACTTCAGCCTCCTCACGCTCTTCAATCGGGATCAGATCACCACGGTCCAGTTCCAGGTCTACGGTCGAGATCGGAAAGACGGAATAGGCCGGGATACCGTTGTCATACGCGGCCAACGAGAGCATATAGCTGCCAATTTTATTCGCCACATCTCCATTGGCGGCCACTCGGTCAGCGCCAAAGAACACTTTCTGCACCAGACCTTTACGCATCATATAGCCGGATGCGCCGTCTGCGATGATGTCATAAGGCACGCCATACTGCTCGAGTTCCCAGGCTGTGAGCCGGGCGCCCTGCAAGCGAGGCCGGGTCTCATCCACAAAGACATGGATGTTCTTGCCCTGCTCATGCGCCATGCGTATCACGCCCAGCGCCGTTCCCCAGTCAACCGTCGCCAACGCCCCGGTGTTGCAGTGGTGGACGATTGTGTCGCCATCCTCGATCAACGCAGCGCCATATTCGGCCATGCGTTTGTTGGTCTCGACATCTTCATCAGCCATCTCTCCTGCGAGCGTAACCAACCGTTCGCGCAGATCGACAACGTCCCCATCAAATGCCTTGGCTTTCTTTAATATCCGCTTGACCGCCCAGGAGAGGTTAACAGCGGTGGGTCGCGCCTCGTTCAGGGTCTCCCCCGCCGATTCCAAATCCTTCAGCAAGGCTTCCTTTGTGGTTGCCTTGGAATGCAACCCCGCCAGCGCCATGCCATAAGCCGCAGCCACACCGATTGCCGGCGCGCCACGCACTACCATGACACGGATTCCCTCAGCGACATCTTCATAATTATCATAGCTGAGGACCTCGAAATCCTGAGGAAGGATTCGCTGATCGATCATCTTCATGACCTGTTTGTCGTTATCCCAGGTAATCGTTCGCATCTTTGTCACTCCCGTGAAAAAACGCCCGTTTGGGCGTCAACAAAATAAGCGTTGACAGTCTACCATTGCCTGGCGGCTTTGTCAAAAAATGGATCGTCAAATGTTAATCGTCAAATATTGATCGTCAATCCTTGATATCCATCAAATGAGACAGTACTATGCAAACATTGACATCAATACACTATTACATTATAAAACCTTATATGAAGAAACCCAAACTAATTCTCCTATTGCTACTCATCCTGAGCCTCACAGCCTGTACACAGCCTTTGATCGAGCAACCCGCAGAGGAACCCACCAACCCGATGCAGGCGCCCACGGAAAGCCAACCCACCCCGGCTCCCACCCCCACGGCAACCCCCACGCCCGTTCAGCTTACCGGGGAAGGGGATCGGGAAATCTTTGCCGGTGATTATGAATGGGCCTTGGAAACTTATCAAGCCGCGCGCAGCAGTAACGATCCCGCAGTTGTGGACAAAGCAAATCTCGGTATTGGCCAGGCTTACTACGGCCTGGACAGCTACGCAGCGGCCCTGGATTCACTGCGCCTCGCCGCCGTTTCCACCGATTCTGTCATCGCAGCCAGGGCAAATTACCTGATGGGACAGATCTTCATCGCGCTCGAGCGTTATGATGAAGCCCAGAGCGCCTTTGATGCCTATCTGACGCTGCGCCCGGAGCTGATCGATTCACACGTTTATGAAATAAAAGGGGATCTCTATAACCTGACCGGGGCTTACACCCAGGCAATCGCCAATTTCCAGGAAGCCTATCGCAGTGATCCCTACGGCGGCAGCGATGCGCTGGCGGTCAAGATCGCAGTTGCCTATCAGGACAGCGGCGATGTGGATACAGCGCTTTCGCTGTATCAGGATCTCTACAATACCACCTCAAATGACTATACGAAGGCACAGATGGACCTGCTAATCGGACGGATCTATTACGACCGGGGCGACACGGAACAGGCGTATGGCTATTACCAGGACGCCGTCAACAATTTTCCCTTCGCCTACGATTCCTATGCGGCCCTGGTGACCCTGGTGAATGATGGTGTGCCCGTCAACGAGTACCAGCGCGGACTGATCAATTACAACGTTGGTAATTACGCCCTCGCAGCCGAGGCCTTCGACCGCTTCCTGGCAGCCGAACCGGAAGCCTATGCCGATGCGGCGCTGTACTTCAAGGCCCTGGCAGTGCGTGCCGCAGGCGCCAACAATGGCGAAGAGAGCAACGAGGCAGCCCTCCAGGTATGGCAGCAGCTGATCAATACCTACCCTGCCAGTGAATACTTTATTGATGCCTGGGAAGATATTGAATACACCCTCTGGGCTTATATGGATGAGCCTCTCCGAGCTGCTGAAACCGCTCTGGATTTTGTCGCGCGCTATCCAGATGACCCCGAGGCAGGTAATTTCCTCTTCCTGGCTGGACGTTCCTATGAACGAACAGGCGACCTGGCCAT
>JAXHUD010000017.1:0-13306 GCA_034189815.1 Chloroflexota bacterium | reverse complement strand
CCCTGCGGCTTGAACTGGAGGGGGACCCTGCCCAGACCTTCCGCTTGATCCCTGCGCTGGTCGATATCGGCCTCTACCGCTCAGCGCTGGTTGCCACCAACAGCCTGCTTAAAACCGCAGGGATGGAAAACGCCAGCGCCCTGGAAGCGCCGGAGTTCTTCAGCCGTATTCGGTTCGGAATCTATTATTCGGACTGGGTCCTGCCCGCAGCAGATTATCGGGACTTCGATCCCCTGCTGGTCCTGGCCCTCATCCGGCAGGAAAGTCATTTCGAAGGTTTCGCCGAATCCAGTGCGGCAGCTCGAGGCTTGATGCAGATCATCCCCTCCACCGGCGCCCAACTGGCAACCGACCTCGGCTGGCCCGAAGATTACACCGCTGACGACCTCTACCGCCCCTATGTCAATATTGTCTACGGCACCACCTATCTGGCTCGCCAGCGGCAATTCTTCGAGGGAGACCTCTACAACGTGCTGGCGGCCTACAACGGCGGCCCCGGCAAAACCCTCGCCTGGAACGAATTGGCCCCGAATGACCCGGATCTATTCCTGGAGTCTGTGCGGATTGAAGAGACTCGCAATTACATCAAGCTGATCACGGAAAATTATTACATCTACAAATGGCTGTATGGGGAAAGTGTGCTTCCATAAAGATGTGGTTTTTGGAATGCGGCCTGAAGGCCGCATTTATCAATCCGCAAGTTCATGTCTCTGCCCTGCGCGCAGGGGAGCGTTTTTTCATTCAATATGACAGTAAAAAGTTATTAGAATGCAGCTCGTGTGATTGAGATTAACTTTATCGACACCTCAGCTTGTACTTCGTACCGCCATCCCCTCAAGGGAATGCTAAAAGATTCTTTATAAGTTTGCGAAAGATAAATGTACGTGCCGCGCAGCGCACGCAACGGCTTGAAATATCTTGCTGTGGTTATAAAATTGAATTCCCTGGAATGATTTAACCACAAAACGAGGCTGCCACAACGTAACAGCCTCGTTCGTCATCTAATTTACTAAGTTTTCTACAGCAGCAACCGCTTCGGCTCTTCCAGATAGCTCGCCAAAACCCGCATGAACTCTGCGGCCTCAGCGCCATCGGTCACCCGGTGGTCAGCGGAGATTGTCGCCTTCATCTGCGAACCTACCGTCACCACACCGTCCTTGACCAATGGCACCTTTTGCACAGCGCCAACGGCCAGGATCCCGGCCTCGGGCGGATTGATGATCGCGGCAAAGTTATCGATGCCGTACATACCCAGGTTGCTGATCGAAAAGGTTGATCCTTCAATGTCATCGTTCTTGACTTTACCCTCCCGAGCCCGGCCTACACGTTCTCTCACCTCTCGGGCGATCAGGCGGATCGGTTTCTGATCTGCGTCTTTCACAACCACGGTCAGCAAACCGCCTTCCACCGCAACGGCCACGCCGATGTTGACGTGTCCGTGGCGGACAATGTGTTTTTCGTCTTGCAAAGAAGCATTCAGGTTCGGATACTGGCGCAGCGCCAGTGCAACCGCCTTGACCACGAAGTCATTCACCGATAGCTGGTCGGATTCGGGCAGAAGCTCGTTCAGCTCCTTGCGCAAGGCCATCAGCTCACCGGTCTCATAAGCCCGGGTCAAATAGAAATGCGGGAAGTTTTGGTTTGAGTCACCCATCCGCCGGCCAATGGCCTGGCGCAGACGACTCATTTCAATCACCTCATCCTCCGGCGCCTCGCCAACCGCAAAGGATGTGAGCGGTTGAACAGGCTGCTTACCTGTTTGGGATTTAGCTGCGCTGCTTGACGTCGACTCGAGATAGGCTTCCACGTCCGCCTTGACCACGCGCCCTTGCGGGCCGCTGCCTTCTATTTCGGTCAAGGAGAGATCGTTATCCTCGGCAATCCGGCGAGCCAGCGGTGAGGATCGGACCCCACCGGCGGGTGTCACATCTGGTTCGTCTTCCCTCTCAGCCGATTTCTCTGCTGCTTTCTCAACTTTTTCCTGCTTTTCATCAGGTTTGCGTTTGTCGTCAGATTTAGCCGATTTCTTCTTGGAAGGCGACCCACCTGCGGCTTCAACCATCGAATCAATATCATCCTGGGTGGGTTCCTCGCCCGCATCGGCAATCACAGCGATCGGCGCGTTCACCGGCAATGCGGTGCCTTCTTCCGCCAGATGGCGGAACATCACGCCTTCAAAACTGGATTCCACTTCCACGGTTGCCTTATCCGTTTCAATCTCGGCGATGACTTCGCCTTTTTCTACTGAATCCGATTCGGCCTTCACCCAGCGCACAAGCGTGCCTTCGGCCATATCAAAACCCAATTTGGGCATCGTTACTAGTTCAGCCATTGAGCACCTCCTTGGCCGCATTGTAGATATCTTCAGTTTGCGGCAGTGCCAATTGCTCCAGATCAGCGTTATAGGGCAGCGGGACTTCCGCCTGCGCCACTCGTTTCACCGGGGCATCCACGTAATCAAACGCCAGTTCGTAAATTCGGGCGGACACTTCCGAGCCAACGCCATAGGACCGCCAGCCTTCTTCGGCAATCACAGCCCGGTTGGTGCGTTTGAAAGAGTCAATCACAGGATCCATATCCAGCGGCCGTAGAGAGCGCAAGTCAACGACTTCCGCATTAATCCCGTCCTCAGCCAGCATATCGGCCGCTTCCAGAGCGGCTTTGACCATCTTGGAATAAGCTACGATGGTCACATCGTCGCCTTCGCGCTGTACCTTTGATTTACCCAATGGTTCCAGGTAATCCTCATCATCAGGCACTTCGCCCTTCATCTGATACAGCGTTGCATTTTCAATAAATAAAACGGGGTCATCACTGCGGATGGCGCTCTTGAGCAATCCCTTGGCATCCGCTGGCGTACCAGGTGAAACCACGTGCAAACCGGGGAAATGAGCAAAAATCGCATCAGGTGACTGGGAATGGGTCGCAGCCAACTGGCGGCCGCCGCCGCTGGTCGCACGGATCACAAGCGGTAAAGTAAATTGGCCGCCGAACATATAATGCAGTTTGGCTGCCTCGTTCACGATATGGTCCATTGCCACAAAGGCAAAGTTAATCGTCATTAATTCCGCCACAGGCCGCAAGCCTGTCATCGCTGCGCCGATCGCGCTGCCGACGATCGCAGCCTCTGAGATAGGTGTATCTCGGACACGTTTCTCCCCAAAATGATCGTAGAAACCTTTGGTCACGGCATAAGTGCCGCCCCAAACGCCAACCTCTTCACCCTGGATGAAGACGCGTTCATCACGTTCCATTTCTTCCCAAAGCGCTTTTGAAATCGCCTCGCGCATTGTCATTCGTGGCATTTTATCGTCCCTCGCTCTCATGTTCCATTGCGTAGCCTTTATATTCAATGGGTGTCGGTTCTACGTAGACATCCTCGAATAGGGCTTCTTTATCTGGGTTGGGGCTGGATTCAGCGAATTCTTCAGCATCATCCACAACTTGGAGCGCTGCCTCATCTAACTCATCCAATTTCACAGCAGAGGCGATATCATTCTCAATCAGATATTTTCGGAAGATACCAATAGGATCTTCCTCCTCCCACTTTTTAACCTCTTCCTTATCCCGATATCGTTCGGGATCTCCCATCGAGTGACCTCGATAGCGATAGGTCATGATTTCCAAAAGGTAAGGGCCGCCCTCTTTGCGAATTTTTTCCAACACACTGGAAGCCTTCTGCCGCACTTCCATGACATCCATACCTTCAATCCGCTCATTGGCCATGCCATACCCCTCAGCCTTTTGGCGGATTTCTGATACAGCGGAAGCCCGATTGACAGCCGTCCCCATGCCGTATTGATTATTCTCACAAACCCATAAAACGGGCAAGTCCCAGACCTTGCTGAGGTTCAAACCCTCGTGGAAGAAACCAATATTAGTTGCGCCATCACCAAACATACAAATGGTGACTGCATCATCGTTGTCCTGGTATACATCCCCTAAAGCTAAGCCGGCGGCGATTGGAATATGCGCACCCACAATGGCGTGTCCACCCCAAAAGTTGAGGTCCGTGTCAGCCATGTGCATCGAGCCACCCTTACCCTTCGAGCTTCCATCAACCTTACCGAGCAGCTCCGCCATCACAGTTTTTGCATCAATGCCCGCACTGATGGCCCAACCATGATCACGATATGCTGTAATCAACCGGTCCTGAGGCTGTCTTACGGACGAAATGCCAACGCTGACCGCTTCCTGACCGATATAAAGATGAAGAAAACCGCCGACCTTGCCCTGCTGATAAAGCTCAGCAGCGCGCTCTTCCAGCCGGCGGATCACAACCATCTGTTGGTAGAGATCCAGGTAGTCCTTTTTTTCCATATAATATGTTCCCTCCACAGTTTTAATTGAATATCTTTAGTTAATTGTGTTCTATTTTCGATTTAATTACAACTCTTACAAATTATACCAGTTTTATCCGATTTTTAAAGACCTTGCAGATCCTTTTTAAGCCTTTTTAAGAGATTTCTTATAAATTAACAACCCGCGCCATCATAATCCCCCAGAACCCATATCCGCCGGTTTGGCCTTGAAGAGTGGTTCCGCATGCCCCCACACACCCAATCTATGCTAAGAAAAAAGAGGCTGCTCTTGAGAACAGCCTCTTTGAGTACAACTTAGTAAAGGATTAGTCGTTATTGATCTTCGCCTGCGCAGCGGCCAAACGGGCGACCGGTACACGGAAAGGCGAGCAGCTCACGTAGTTGTTGCCAACCAGGTGGCAGAACTCGATCGAGCTGGGTTCTCCCCCGTGCTCACCGCAGATGCCGACCTCGAGGTCGGGGCGGACTTTGCGGCCTTCGCTGATGGCAATATCCATCAGGCGGCCAACACCGTTGCGATCCAGCACCTGGAAGGGGTTCTGCGGCAGGATACCTTCGTCTACGTAGGTGATCAGGAAGTTGCGTTCGGCATCGTCACGACTGTACCCGAATGTCATCTGGGTCAGGTCGTTCGTGCCGAAGGAGTAGAACTCCGCCACTTCAGCGATCTCTGCGGACGTCAGAGCCGCCCGGGGGATCTCAATCATTGTGCCGAATTTGTAGCTGAAGTTCACGCCTTTTTCTTCCATAACCTTCTTGGCGATCGCTTCCAACTCCGGTTGAACTTTCTTCAGCTCGCTCACATGGCCTGTCAGCGGGATCATGATCTCAGGGTGGACGTCAATGCCATTATTGGCGGCGTCACTGGCAGCTTCGAAGATGCCCCGCACCTGCATGCGCATGATGTCGGGATATACAATACCCAGGCGAATGCCGCGGAGACCCATCATCGGGTTGCTCTCATGCAGCTTTTCCACCGCAGCGAGCAAGCGCTCTTTTTCAGCCAGACCCTTGGTCTCGCCTTTGGCCTTCATCTCGGTCACTTCCACCAGAAGGTCTTCCTGGGAGGGCAAGAACTCATGCAACGGCGGGTCGATCAGACGGATGATAACGGGGAGACCGTCCATCGCCTCGAACAGACCGTAGAAATCAGACCGTTGGGAGGGCAGCAGTTTGTCCAGTGCAGAGAAGTAGGATTTGGCGGCATCGGAATTTTCGAGCTTATCCTTCGCGTCGGCCAATTCTGCTTCAATTTCCTTTTGGACTTTTTCATTCATCACCTGACCGTCAACTTTACCTGTTTCCAGATAGGTTTCCAGCCGGGAAACGTTATTCAGGATAGCCTGAGCATCTTCAGCGTTCAGGATCATTTCCTGCACGACGGGGAGCCGTTCTTCTTCGAAGAACATGTGCTCGGTCCGGCAGAGGCCGATACCCTTGGCGCCGAATGTGCGAGCTCGCTGGGCGTCCTTGGGGTAGTCAGCGTTGGCCCAAACCTGGAGGCGAGCAATCTCATCTGCCCAATCCAGAAGGGTCATCAATTCAACCTGCTCTTCAATATTGGGTTCAGTCAGGTCCAGCTTGCCGATGAAGGCTTCGCCAGTCCCGCCGTCCAGAGAAATCCAATCGCCTTCCTTAACCGTCTTGCCGCCTGAATTCATTTCGAGTTTGGCGGCGTCGATGCTCATCATAGAAGCGCCAACCACACAGGGCACACCGAACTGGCGAGCGACCACAGCCGCATGAGAGGTGGCGCCACCTTCGGAGGTAAGAATACCCTTGGAGGACAGCATACCGTGCACATCATCAGGCTTGGTGAATGGGCGGACCATGATCACGTCCTGGCCCTTTGATTCGGCCATTTTCTCAGCGGTGTCGGCATCGAAATAGACCTGCCCAACAGCGGCGCCGGGGGAAGCATTCACACCGGTGGCGAAGAGTTTACCTTCGTCACGGGCGGCTTGCATCGTGGCGGCATCGAATTGTGGGTGCAGCATCTGGTTGACCTGTTCAGGGTCCACACGCATGACGGCAGTTTCCTTATCGATCAGGCCTTCGTTGGCCATATCGACGGCGATCTTGATGGCGGCTTTGGCGGTGCGCTTCCCGTTGCGGGTCTGCAGCATCCACAACTGGCCGTTCATGATCGTGAACTCAACGTCCTGCATATCCTTGTAGTGTTTTTCCAGTTTCGCGGCGATATCCATGAACTGGTCATAAACTTCGGGGATTTCTTCTTTCATCTCAACAATCGGTTTGGTGTTGCGGATACCGGCCACAACATCTTCACCCTGCGCGTTTAGCAGGTATTCACCGAAAACTTTCTTCTCGCCGGTTTGGGGATCGCGGGAGAAGGCAACGCCTGTACCGGAGTCCCAACCCATATTACCGAAGACCATCGTTACGATATTGACAGCCGTACCGAGATCGTCAGGAATATTGGCGCGGCGGCGATAGTCGATCGCGCGTTTGGCATTCCAGGAGTCGAAGACAGCCTTGGTCGCCAGCTCTAATTGTTTGATGGGATCCTGGGGGAAATCAAAGCCCTTGGCCTCTTTAACCACGGCTTTATATTTTTCAGTCAATTCAACCAGGTCGGCGGCTTCCAGGTCGGTGTCACTTTCTGCGCCTTTGGCCTCTTTGAAGTTATCCAGCACCTCTTCAAAGGACTCGTCCGGGATACCGAGCACAACGGAACCGAACATCTGGATCAAGCGCCGGTAGGAGTCATAAACAAATCGCTCGTTCTCGGTCAATTTGACCATACCCTTGGCAGTCTCGTCGTTCAGACCAATATTCAAGACCGTGTCCATCATGCCGGGCATGGACATCTTGGCGCCGGACCGACAGGACACCAACAATGGATTGGCGGGGTCACCGAATTTCTTATCAGCCTGTTCCTCAACAACTTTCAGGGCGTCCAGCGCCTGGTTCCACATTCCCTCGGGAAAGGAGCGGTCGTCCTGATAGGCGATACAAGCTTCCGTTGTGATTGTGAAACCGGGGGGAACGGGAACGCCGATCCGTGTCATCTCGGCCAGGTTCGCGCCTTTGCCACCCAAAAGGCCGCGGACACCATCCCAACTGCCGGCATATTCTTCGGCCTGTTCAACTTCGTTGAACAAATAGACCCATTTCTTTTCTGACATACTTCCTCCTAAATCGTGTTTATTATTAACATCAAACGCTTTGCACGTATTTTCGCTTTCAAACATGTAATTTTACCATGTAAGGTTTGGAATCTCAAAAATGACCGAAATGAAAGCCAGGGTAAATGCAAAATCATTCGTTTCGGTCAGTTCCAACCTTTTATGCTCCAAAATCATCCTTTCCCACCCTTCGGGTGCCCTGTCCTTCCCCTCATGAATAGACCGGATAGATGGGTAACAGTCGTTCGGGGACACTTATCGAAAAGACACTCTTACGAACTTTGCAATTACCCTGAATAGAATATAAGAATTAACAAGGAAAAGGCGGCTCAAATTAAGCGAGCCGCCAATTTTTCCAAAACTGAACCGCAACCGTCAACTTCCAGCAAAAAGGTCACCGACGCATGTCACTATTGCAGCACCGTGAGGAATGTTTCCATGAATTCCTGCGGCTTTTCAACATAGGGGGTATGCGCAGTGTCCGATATGACAACTTCTCGATATTCACCGCCATTTGCTTGATATTGCTCCAATATATCTCTGGTCTGGCTGACCATCGGCTGGGGAGGGTAAACCGCCGCGCCGGGCCACCCGGGGACCAGTCCCAGCTCGCCCAGGGTACCGACATCAAAAAAAGAATGGTCGGAAACGATTTGGTCGGCTTCCCCGCGAATCCAAAGGATGGGGGGCTTGGGCGCGACCGAGATAAATTGATCAACACTGTCCCCCACATATTTGGGTGAGAGCGCATTAATAGGGCCAAACTTGCCTGGGGCGGCATTCGGCCAATTATCGGAAGGAACGAAATCCCCCGGATATTTTTTCGGGCCGATTTTTTCAGTCAAAAGGGAAGTGAGAAGGTCTTCCTCACGTTCGGGGATAAACGGCGGCTTCCAATAAAAGCTGTTCATCACCACCCGGGGTGACGCCTGAGGGTTATCCGTGGAACGGTCGCCAGCGCCAATCAGCCTGGCGAAATCAGCATTAACGATCCCGCCTCCAGAACCCGCGCAATCCTCATAGCAGGGTTGGCCATCGATTCCTTTGCAGCCCCCAAAGCCATAAGGCGAGCCCGGATTGACCAAAGTGGCACTCAAAATTCGCTCCGGGATAGCCGTCAACAGGCCCATCGCCACGGTTCCCCCCATCGAGTGACCAATGACATGCAATGTCTCAATCTGCAAAGCACCCAACAAAGCCACCAGATCGTCAATCCAATCGCCCATCCCGCGGGTGGCGTCAATCAACTTATCCTCTGTATCGCCATAACCGCGCAGGTCCGGTGCAACCGCCTGGAAACGCGCCGGCAGCATCAGCATGATCTCTTCCCAATAGCTGGCAGAGGAAGCGTTGCCATGCAGGAAAAGCACCGGCGCGCCATCCGCAGCCCCATGGGACAACACGTGCGTCTTAATCCGAGCTGTATCCACCATTTGTGATGTGATTCCCGGTAAGGTTGGAACGGTTGACATCTTAATCTCCTTATTCAAAATTTAAATGGGATCCTGTTTATTTGATATTTGTTTTTAAGGCCGGTTTTAAATCAAGTCCCTGATATACGCCCATCCTTTCCCCAAACAAGGCTATTCACGCTTACGTCTTTTGCCATAACAAACTTATTATACCCGGGCAATCGCAAACTAATTAAAGGGAGAAGGCCCTTAAATCCTCGCCAAAATTTATGCTTTTGTGGGAAGATGCTCGGAAAGGACTGTAACAATATTATCAAAGAAGGAGACAACACCATTAATTTCCGACATTGCGATTGCCCTGTTCCTTATACCCAATCACTTCGTAAAATCAAACAGCGAAACAGTAAGGCATCAAGCCTTCAAATTCAAAAATTTAAGGTCAAAAAATGCGAACCTATCAGCAAAAAGTCCGCCAAACCCTTTTATCAAACAACCCCAAGGAGATTCCAGATTAATTCCCAGGTTGGATTAAAATAGAAGAGGAGAATTACTTATGAGCATTCAAATTCTGCGGAGCAGAATAAACCGAGACGATATCCCCGAAATTACTGCCTGGGTAGAGGAAATGTGGGGAGGTAACCCTATCGTCGTTCACCTGGACACCTACAAACTGGATAAACTGCCAGGATTCAAGGCGCAGATGGATGATGAGTTAGTCGGCTTCCTCCATTATGAAATCCGGGACGACGGATGCGAAACCCTGACTCTCGTCAGCATGCGGGAAGGCCGAGGCGTTGAGTCCGCGCTCATCCAGGCAGTGGAAGACCTCGCCCGTGCACATGGTTGTCGTCGGCCGCACCTGATCACTACCAACGACAACCTCCACGCACTTGGCTTCTACCCGTGTCTCGGCTTCCACCTGAGCCGCCTCTTCCCGGGCTGCGTCGCTCAGTCCCGGCAAATGAAACCATCTATCCCCCTGGTCGGCGACGGCGGCATCCCGATCCGTGCTGAAATCCAGCTTGAGAAGATTTTGCTTGAAGGCAACTCTGAGGAAACCCGTTAATGAGACTGAAAATCCTGCTCCTGCTCTCTTTCACGCTTGGCCTTTTCCTTTCCAGCTGCACCACAGGACCGGCCATGGGTACCAACACACCCACACCGCCCATTCCTTCAGCGATTCCTTCTTCTACCTCAACCCAGATACCCGCTCCCACCAAAACCACCACACGGCTGCCCGTTTCCGATGGACCGACCCTGCTGATCCAAACAAACTTCGAGACCTACGAGATCATCGATTTCGGTCTTGGCATTTCTTACCCCATTGAACTGCCCGGTGTAAATCCGGGTGACCGGTTGAGCGGGATACTGTCACCCAGCAGGTCCCAACTACTCCTGTCAAGCGACCCAACTCAGGTTCCAATCCTGGACTTGCCAACTGGAAATATCGAGGATTTCGACCGACCCTCAGTCAACGCCTTCCAACCGGAACAGGCTGCCGAGGCCGCACTGGCGGCTCTGGCCGGAATGAAATACAGCGAGGAGGCCGCTCTCGAAGCGGTCAAATCAGCACACGACCAATCCACGCGGATCGCCCGCTGGGGCCAGGATGATGGGCATCTGTTCATCGTCTCAAGCGATTCCGCAACAGACACACACCTCACCAGCCTGAGCCTCACCACGGGCGAGCAGACAATGCTCGAACAGGAATCCGGCATCCTGGAGAATTTCTGGGTCAGAGGTGAGAAGATCCTGATCAAGAAAGGCTATGTCTTTGAACCCGGCTTCTGGCAGGATGACATCTATTTCGTCCTCGACCGAAACAGCGGCGAGGTAACCGCCATCCCACTCCCGGCGGATGCCGACCAGCCCTCGCTCAGCTGGCTCGGCGTCAACAGCTTAAAAGTCATCCACCAAGCCGATCCCGCCGGTGGATTTGGCTTCTCTATTATGGACCTTAATTCCCTCGTTTGGAAAACGATCGTGCAGGGCGCATTTTCGTCCATCAGCCCCTATCAGGACGGCTGGCTGCTGTTCGTTCAGGACACAACCGCGCCCACGACCCTGATCCAGCGCCTGAACCCTGAAGGCGCCCCCCAGGCCGACGTCACACTGCCGGAACCTTGCTTCCTTTATGACATTCTTGATGAGACGATCTTGATTAACTGTGAAACCGAGAGCCTGAAACTGAATGGCGAGCTAAGTGTAGAGTCCTTCGACGAACCCATTTTCCTGCTCAGTGGATCGCCGGACGGGGAGACCCTGATTCTCATCACCCGTACTGACACTGTTCACCAGCTAGCCGCCAACCTCACAATCCAGGTGACCCTCACGCTGGAAGGCGCGCCACTGGAAGTGCGCTGGCTGCCGGATTCCACCGGATTTCTATACCGGACCAAAGGCCATCTCTACGCCTACGACCTAGCGCGCGATATCAACCAGGATCTGCTTGCATCCGATTTACTAAGTGACTATACGAATTTGAATGCGGTGTGGATCAATCTGGATTAAGATTTACCCCTTCGGGCGATAATCCTTGAGCAGGTCATAGGGAGGAAAAAGAATCGCTTTCGGCTCGCAGACTGCAGTGCAGGAACTGCACCCAACCCGGCATAGATAGGGCTCCACCACAGTGACCTTGCCATCCGCTTGCGGCTCGTAGACGCCATACGAACAGAATTCAAGGCAAAGACCACAGCCCGTGCAAAGCTCTTCAGCGATGGTCGGGAACCAGGGAATGCTCTCCCGCGGATATCCCCGCCAGGTACCATAAGAGCGCACTTCGTAGTTCTCATCTCCGCTTTTCTGGGCATAAAAATGCGTGTAAGCCCGCACCAGCGCAGACTTGTAATCATTTATGGCGACCCTGGGAATGTAATTATTAACGCGGATTCCGGCGATCAATTTCTTTTCCAGATTGGGGTCATCAGGACAAAGGCCTTGCTCGTAGAGCTCGGCCAATAATTCATCCAACCCCTTCAAGCCCGCCGGGACACCCCCAATCTGCAACATGTGATAACTCAGTGGTTTACCCATAATCATTTACCTTTATAGCGAGATTATACTCGATTGCCCGCTCATAAATTATCTCACACAAAAGGAGCGGCTCGAAAAGTCCTCGCGCCTTTGCAAAAAGCTATAAATTAAAGTGGAAAAACAAAGGGTATTAAATTTGTTGCGTACTGTATAATTAAAGAATAAATTGAAGTCAGGTCCCGTTCACATCTCCGGCTAAACCATTCTTTTCCCGGTTTGGCCCAATTTCTGAAAGGAAAGCATGAATATCGAATTCCCTGAGGGTCCGCCAGGAATTCACCCAGCCACCGCAGTCATCCATAAGCTCCTTCGCAGCAAACAGATCCAGAACCCAATCTCGGCCTCCCCCTTCTCGGAAGCCTTCCTCCTCGGAATTGGCGGCGGGTTGGACATCGGTGTGATTCTGTTTCAATTTAATCATCTCCCCAATCCGATGCTTGTCCTGGGTTTCCGCAACCAGTGGAACAACCCGCAGTCTTTCATGGAAAAGGTCACTGAGCGCTTACGCCTGCCCGCCACCTACCGCGAGTACGAATCAGATCAAACGGCTCAAAAAGACCTGCAGGGGATACTTAAAACAGATGAACCGGCGATCGTTTGGGTCGATAAAGCCTATCTTCCATACCAACACCGCCCTGAGACCCAACAAGGATACACCAACCATACGGTGGCGGTATACGCTCGGGATGGTCGCCTTTGGCGCCTTTATGTTGACGACCTGGCTGAAGGCTTATGGGAGGTCCGGGAAAAGACCTTCACAGCCGCCCGGGCCAGCCTGAGTCAGAATAATTTCCTGATGGCGACGATCGATGGCGATGTTGATCTGACGGTCCGGGAACTGCGCCAGGCGATCACCACAAGCATCCGGGACTGTGCGGCCCAGCTCACGCGCCCGGTCCGCACCATCGGCATCAGCACTCTGGAGAAGTGGGCCGAAATGCTCACCGACCGCAACGATCATCAGGGCTGGCCTCAGGTCTTCAAGGACCAAAAAGGACTCTATCCAGCTTTGCGAACAGTCTACGAAACCATCCGACTGGACGGGACGGAAGGATCCGCGTTGCGAAAAACCTATTCGGACTTCCTGCACGAAGCCGCCAGTTACCTGGGCAACCCGGCACTCAACGCGGTCGCCGGGCAATACTTGCAGGTTGCCAATCATTGGGTAAACCTGGCGGAATCCGCACTGCCTTCGACCGAACCTGATTTCGATACGGTCAAGTCCTTGTTATCCCAACGCTATGAGGCTTACCGGAAGAATGACGCCAAGGGGATGCAAAAAGCGCTCAAATCCTTGCGTACGGTCGAAAATCGGATCAACAAATCTTTCCCCCTGGATGATGCAGAAACAGGACAGCTTTTCGACCGCCTTGCCAGCCAGGTGAAA
>JAXHUD010000169.1:0-4307 GCA_034189815.1 Chloroflexota bacterium | reverse complement strand
GGCAAGGAGATGAACGTTTTCCTCTGGGATCAGGACCTGGTCGATTGGATTCAGCAATCGCTTGCCGCCCAACCCGATTAAACTCGACCTTGATCATCAGTTTCATTAGAATAAGGATTGAAGCCCCTCACCCCGAGGGGCTTTTTTAGTTCAATAGATCAAATTAATAGAATTTATATACTTTATATGGTAAAATCCGACCGTTATAATGCAGGTATTATGCTTTTGCAGACCTTTTGCAAGCCAGTAAAAAATCTTTATTTTTTAAAGGACGTTCCGTTGAAAATAGAAAAAAACCTCACAGACGACCGCCAGGCCGAACTCACCGTCGATTACACCGCAAAAGAATTTGAAGGCTTCAAACGCCGGGCGGCGAAAAGAATCGCCAAGGACACCAAGATACCCGGTTTCCGCCCCGGCAAAGCGCCCTATAACGTGATCCTTAACCGTTATGGCGAGGGCACGATCCTGCAGGAAGCGCTCGATATTTTGCTCGAAGATGACTATCCAAAGATCATTGACCAAGCCGAATTGGAGCCTTCGGGGTCCGGAGCACTCGAAAAGATCGAGAGTTACGATCCTCCCAAACTGCTTTTTGTTGTTCCCCTGGAGCCAGACGTGACGCTCGGTGATTATCGAGAGGTGCGTAAGGATTACGAACTGGAAGAATTCGACGTCAGCGAAGTGGATGACTATATCACGAACTTACGCCGGAATGCCGCCACCATTGTGCCGGCGGAACATCCCGCCGGAGAAGGCGATCTGGTGTATTTCAACCTCAGCGGTGAATTCCTCAATCCCGAGGAAGACGAAGACGCCACCATCACGGATAAGACCCCTCAACAGGTGGTCATCCCTGTGGAAGGTGAAGAATCAGACAGCGAATGGCCGTTCCCCGGTTTTGCGAAGTCCCTGCTGGGCGTTGAAGCTGGTGAGACCAAAGAGATCGAACACAAATATCCCAGGAAATACCACGACGAAGACTACGCTGGCAAAACAGCGGTCTTCACTGTTGATGTCCAGTCCGTTAAGGAACTGGAACTGCCCGAGTTTGATGAGGATTTCGCCAGGAGTATGGGCGGTTATGATACACCTGAGGATTTCCGGGAATCGTTGGAAGAACAGATGCGCACCAGCCACCAGGAAGAATATGACCAGGCATTCTTCAATGATTTGTTGGAACAGATGACCGAAGACGCAGAAATAGTCTACCCACCCCAAATGTTGGAGCACGAGGAAGAGCATGTCCTTGAAGAAATCAAATCCCGGCTGGAGGGGCAAAACCTGGATTTCGAAACGTACCTAAAGCTGCGTGAGACCGATGAAGAAACCTTCATAGCCGAAGAAGTTCGGCCAACTGCCAAGGAACGCCTGGAACGTTCTCTGATCATCGATGCCCTCGTGAAAGCTGAGGAATTAAAACTGGACCAGGAGTTACTCCAGGAACAGATTAATAAAGTCATGGGCGAAGTTTATTATTCCGGTAATATGCAGGAAATGCAGAAACAGATGGGCGAGGAAGCGTTTTCCCGGGCGATCAGTATGGAAGGCGTCCAACGGACCATCAATGCTCAATTGCAGGAACGTCTAAAGTTGATTGCCACCGGGCAACCGATTCCGGTCGAGGAAGAGGAACCTGAGGCTGTTGACGAGGCTGAAATTGAGGCAGAGGCGTCTGCAGACGTTGCGGCAGAGGATGATGCGTCAGATGACGATACGGCAGACAAAGAAGTAGCGGAAGAAGCTGCTGACGAAGCAGCCGACCTCGATGAAAAAGTTCAGGCTGATGAAGATGCTTCCGACGAGAAGGCGCCTGAAGAAGAAGACGACGACGCAGAAGAAGAAACTGAAGAGGAAGAAGAAGCAGCAGAAGCCGACTCCGAAGTGGACGAGGCAGAGGAATAGCCGATCACATCGAACGATAACCTAACCGATCAATAAATAAAAGAAGGTAAAAATGTTCAATAACGATATTTCCTCCGTTGTCCCAATGGTCGTAGAAACCTCCGGTCGAGGTGAACGCGCCTATGATATTTACTCACTGCTGTTGAAGAACCGGATCGTTTTCCTTGGCTCCGGCATCAACGACCAGGTCGCAAACCTGGTTGTGGCTCAGTTACTTTATCTGAGCCGTGAGGATCCGGAAAGCGGAATCCAGATGTACATCAACTCCCCTGGCGGTCAGGTCTATGCCGGTATGGCGATTTACGATACCATGCGCATGATCCCCAACAAGATCAGCACCGTGGCCGTTGGCGTTGCCGCAAGCTTTGGCACCGTGCTGCTAGCAGCTGGTGAAAAGGGCCAGCGATATGCACTGCCCCACGCCACCATTCACATGCACCAACCGCTGGGCGGCGCACAGGGCCAGGCTTCCGACATTGAAATTCAGGCCAAAGAGATTTTACGCATCAAAGAGCGCCTGAACGAAATTCTGGCTGAGGCTACCGGCCAAACCATTGATACCATTATTAAAGACACCGAGCGTGACTATTACATGAGCGCGCAGGAAGCTGTGGATTACGGCCTGGTTGACAAAGTCCTGGAAGCCCCCGCAAAATAAGTTAACACAATACGATTAATCATGCCGGAAAGCCTTCAAAGCCTTCCGGCATTTTTTACACAGGAGCGAACATGATTTCTGACGTCCTCCCCAACATCAACGGCCTCATCATCGACATGGACGGGGTGCTCTACCGAGATACCGAACCGATCGGTGACTTGCCTGCAATTTTCGGTAGAATCAGATCTGAAGGGCTTAAGTTCATCCTGGCGACGAATAATGCAACCCGGACCGTGGATGAATATTTGCAAAAGCTGAGCGGCTTTGGGGTCACCCTGGATGATCAGGAGATCATCACATCCGCTCAGGCGACCGGCATTTATATCCAGGCGCATCATCCCGGCGGGTGCAGGCTCTTCGTGGTAGGCGAACCTGGCCTGGCGCGGACGCTGGAAGATTACGATCTAACCGTTGTAAGCGATCCGCAGGATGATGTTGACATCGTTGTCGCTTCTATGGACTTATCTTTGAGTTACGAAAAGATCAAAGATGCAGAATTGTTGATCCGAAATGGCTGCGAATTTATTGGAACGAACCCGGATGCCACTTACCCGACCCCGGATGGCCTATACCCCGGCTCGGGCACGGTGATCGGCGCCATTGAGATTGCCTCAGGCCAAAAACCGACCCTCATTGGAAAACCCCAGCCTTTGCTTTACCAGATGGCGCTCAGGCGGTTGGACCTGAAACCGGAAGAGACCTTGGGGATCGGCGATCGCCTGGAGACCGACATCGCCGGCGCCCAGGCTGCCGGGATGCCCTCAGCGCTGGTGCTCACAGGTGCGGCCACATTGGCACAAGCCAAAGCCTTTTCACCAGCCCCGGACATTATTGTTCAAGACCTATCGGAATTGATTTTTTAAAATGGATTTAAAACCGCTGATTTACGACCTTAATAAGGAAGAGCTGACGGCCTGGTTAAAGAAACAAGGACAACCCTCGTTTCGCGCGAACCAGATCTTCGTTGCTATTTACCAACACTTCCGCGCCTCGGCAGACGAGATTACGACCCTGTCATTGGAACTCCGAGAAAAGCTGGCATCCGATTTCGAATTTACTGCACTCAAAGCTGTCCGATCGGTTGAATCAATGGATGGTCAAACGATCAAGACCCTATTTAAATTGCGGGATGGGCAATATATTGAAGCCGTCCTTATGTATTACGATGAGCGTCGCACGCTTTGCATTTCCTCGCAGTCCGGCTGCGGTATGGGCTGCACCTTCTGTGCGACCGGCCAGATGGGTTTCCGGCGCAACCTCACCGCCGGTGAGATCGTCGCCCAGGTGCTGTATTACGCTCGTTTATTGGCCGAGGATGAGGAAACCGTAACCAATATCGTAATGATGGGCATGGGCGAACCCTTCCATAATTACGACAATGTGATCGAGGCGCTTGACCGTCTCAACAACCCGGACGCAGTTGGGCTGGGCGCACGCCGGATCACCCTGAGCACGGTCGGACTCGTGCCCAAGATCAAACAGTTCGCCGACCTGGATACACAGTTCAACCTGGCGATCAGCCTGCACACGGTTGATAATGACCTGCGCAGGAAAATGATGCCCATCAATAAGAAATATACGGTGGAAAAACTACTGGATGCCTGCCGGTATTACATCAAGAAGACCAATCGGCGGATCACCTTTGAATACGCATTGATTGAAGGCGTAAACGATTCTTTGGGCGATGCAGAAGCCCTGGCCCGGAAGATCAGGGGAATGCTCTGCCATGTCAATTTGATCCCGC
>JAXHUD010000168.1:0-4311 GCA_034189815.1 Chloroflexota bacterium | reverse complement strand
CGCCATCATCCAAAAGATCCGTTCAGCCGAGGAAGCCGAGATCATTCAACCGATCCAAATCGGCCAGGCCAAAGCCGAAAACGAACTGGTCTTTTTTATCAAACCCGAGCTGCTGGACGTGGCCAGTGACGACAGAGTCCTCAACAGCCTGCACCTGATCGAAGAAAAGTTCGCCGAATTCGACGTGACCATTAGCGGCGCGGCCATCGTACCCGGCGCATTGCTGGAAGCACATGAGATCATGAACCGCCATTACGGCTTCATCAACCAGCTTTCCCGCCTGGCCTCCACCCTGATCGATGCGGAAACCCGGGCGAAGATGTTCGAGATGATCGGGAAGGAAGACAACGGTTCCCACCGCATCCTCGGTGGTCATGAATTTCTCAAAGCCTTTGACACCGATCTGGAGACACTGGGGAAAATTTGGTTCAAGCAGGACGCTCAGAAGATGCGCAGCGGCTTCTATTTCGTCGATGACAGCGTCGAAGGCCAGCTGATCCTGCTGGTCAACGGTTTCCACCCGTCCCAGTTAGCGCACTTCACCAACCCCGATCACCGGATTGTGCTGATGCTGCTGCACACCGATACGGATTGGGAAGCGATGAAGTTTGACCTGGTCGGCGACACCTTTCCCGAACGGGCCAGACCCAGTTCGATCCGCGGCGCGCTTTATGCGAACCCGGCGCAATACGGCCAGACGGAGGTCGGGATCAACACCAACGGCGTGCATCTCTCCGCCGGCCCTTTTGAAGCCGCCTTTGAGGTGGTGAACTTCTTCGGGAGCCTTCAGGACATGGACCCCGCCAAAACCCCACCACAAGCGATCCAGCAGTCCATTTCAGCCGGTTTCAGCCAGGAACAGGCATTGGCCTTGCTGAATAATCCTGAAGTGGATGATAGCGATCTATTTTCAGAAACAGAGAATATGAACACGGATGAAGCTGTGCGGTTCGCACTGGAAAACCTCGCCTGACCGCGAACGCTCATTGGACCAATGTGAGGCACAATATGAAACCCATTCAAGACACCCACCTTTACCGGGAAATCCACCAGCAGCCCGAGGTCATTCGGAACCTCATCGATCACACCCAGGGACCCATTGAAACGCTGGCCGAGGAAATCCTCGCACGCGGCATCCGGCATATCTTCATCGCCGCCCGCGGCACCAGCGACAACGCCGGCCGCTATGCCAAATACCTGCTGGGCGCCCAAAACCACCTGGATGTGAGCCTCGCCACGCCGAGCCTGTTCACCATCTACGGCCAGCCGCCGACCCTGACGGACAGCCTTGTACTGGGCATCAGCCAGAGCGGCAAGAGCCCCGACATCGTTTCGGTGTTGCAGGAAGGGAAGAAACAGGGCGCGTTGACCGCCGCCATCACCAATATCCCCAAGTCGGACCTGGGCCGGGCAGCGGATATCGTCATGGACCTGCAGGCCGGTGAAGAGCACTCGCTGGCCGCCACCAAGACCTACACCGCCCAGCTGACGACCCTGGCATTGCTTTCCACTGCGCTGGCAGCCGATGCAGATAGAGTAGAACAGCTGACAAGCTTCCCAACCCAGGTCGAGGCGCTGCTTGAGACCGAATCAACAATTAAAGAGCTGGTCGAGCGCTATCGCTATATGAACCACTGCATCATCATTGGTCGAGGTTTGAATTACGCCACCGCCTTCGAATTCGCACTCAAGCTGAAAGAGCTCACCTATACCATCGCCGAACCTTATTCCAGCGCCGATTTCCTGCACGGACCGGTAGCGCTGGTGGATCGCGGATTCCCGGTTTTCGTGATCGGCCCCAGCGGACAAATGGTGCCTGAAATGCTTGGGCTGGTCGAAAAAGTCCGCGAACGGGATGCCGAGGTAATGACCATTAGCGACAACGAAGATCTGCTGGGACTGGCCGATCGAGCGATCACCCTCCCAGCGGGCGTGCCCGAATGGTTATCCCCCATCTCCGTTATCGTCCCTGCCCAGATTTTCGCCCTGTATCTGGCGCACACTCGCGGTTTCGATGTGGACCTGCCCCGCGGGCTGCATAAGGTCACCGAGACCTGGTGATCTCAACCAACACGATCACCAATTCCAGTTACCTTTAAAGACACGTTGCAAGGGCAGCAGACCAATATGGTCAACCAAACGCCGAGGATTTGAGAAATCTCCGGCGTTTAAATTTAAACCACCCCTCGTTTCGGCGGGGGTGTTTTTTATGACTAATTAATCCACATCATGCAGGATCAAATCATCCAAATCCCGCTTCGGGACGTGATGCACATCCTCCACATCACGATAGTAGGTCGTCTCGCCCGCGTCACCCACCGGCTCCGTAACGACAGTCTCAGCCGGTTTGCCCAGTGCAAGCACCAGCAGGAGCTCATAGCAATCCGGGATAGAAAGAGCCTCTCGCAGCCCCTTTGACCTAAACGATGCAATCATGCATCCGCCAAGGTCTTTTTCGGCTGCGCCGAGCATGATCGTCTGGGCGGCAATACCATGGTCCACACCAAAGGACTTTCTGACCGTCGTATCACCCAGGATGACGATGTAAGCGGTTGGCCGCTCCCCTTCCGCCGGGCCACCCCAGTCCTTCAATGCGCCGGCCCAGGCCAGATTGGGAAAGATCGCGGCGTTCATCTCTTCCGTGTTGCTTAACCAGAATTTCAACGGCTGCTTATTGCTGCCGGTCGGCGCAAACCGCGCCAACTCGATCAGGTCATGCAGAACGGCTTTATCAATCGTGTGCGAGCCGTCAAACCGCCGGTAACTCCGGCTCTTTTTTACAAGCGCATCAAGCTCCATTTGATCTTCCTCAGGCGACGGTCACATCTTGGTTGAGATAGACGTCTTGGATCGCGTTCAGGATCTCGATACCGTCGTGCATCGGCTTCTGGAAAGCCTTGCGGCCGCTGATCAGGCCCATTCCGCCCGCACGTTTATTGATCACTGCGGTCTTGACGGCCTGGGCAAGGTCGTTCTTACCCGAAGCGCCGCCGGAATTGATAAGGCCGATCCGTCCCATGTAGTTATTGATCACCTGATAGCGAGTCAGGTCAATCGGGTTATCAGTCGCCAGATCCGTGTACATCTTCTCATCAATATAGCCATAATCCGAGTCGGTCGCCTTGCGGATGGCTTTGAAGCCGCCATTCACCGTGGGCTGTTTCTGCTTGATGATGTCCGCTTCAATGGTCACACCGAGGTGATTCCCCTGGCCGGTCATGTCGGCTGAGGCCTGGTAATTCACACCATTAACAGTGAAAGCTTCATTACGTAGGTAGCACCAAAGGATCGTGCCCATCCCCAGTTCATGGGCCCGTTTAAAAGCGCGGCTTACGTTCACGATCTGCCGGCGGGACTCGGGCGACCCAAAATAAATCGTCGCCCCCACCGCCACCGCGCCCATGTCAAAAGCCTGTTCCACCGAGGCAAAAAAGATCTGATCGTAAATATTGGGGTAACTGAGCAGTTCGTTGTGGTTGAATTTCAAAATAAAGGGGATCTTATGGGCATATTTCCGTGCCATCGCGCCCAGGACACCCAGCGTGGAGGCCACTCCATTGCAGCCGCCTTCGATGGCGAGCTTGATGATGTTCTCCGGGTCAAAGTAAATCGGGTTGGGCGAAAACGCCGACCCGCCGGTGTGCTCGATCCCCTGGTCCACCGGCAAAATCGAGAGGTAGCCCGTGCCGCCCAGACGTCCGTGGTCGAAAAGCTGCTGCAGGCTCCGTAGCACCGGCACCGAGCGGTCGGTGGGCGCGAAGACCCGGTCAACGAAGTCCGGCCCGGGCAGGTGGAGCTGCTCCTTCGGCACCGTCCTGGAGACATGGGTCAGCAGCATTTCCGCATCCGATCCTAAAAGTTCCTCAATCTTATCTATTTTCATAGCCATCGCTCACACTCCTCAGCAACTCAATTATTAATTTATCGGTTTAATCATACCGCTTTTGATAGATGAATTGAATAGATGCGCAGGACGGCTGGTCCAAAAATGGATTCCGACCGACCGAAATTCCCCTGCCATCATTGTTATAAGACTAAATTCACTCGTCATCAAATTATTTAGCTTAGCGACTGCTAAGAATCGATTAAAGCATAATTAGACTTGCCCAATCCGCTTTGACGTAATCGTACAATGTATGTCAGAACTATATTAAAGATCGCTGGCGATCCTGCTGGCGAAAAGAAGCTCAGGGAATGGGTGGTAAAAATTCACAGATTACACAGATTCAAAATTCTATAACAAAAAGTTTTTACATTTTTTCAAATCTTATAAAGAACATCAATTTAATAATTTAAGGAGATGGATATGAA
>JAXHUD010000167.1:0-4331 GCA_034189815.1 Chloroflexota bacterium | reverse complement strand
CGCCCGCTCATTTTATCCATATTATGACCCGTGTGTAAATTACATCTGACTTTAGCCATACTGATGTTCGATATACCTTAATAATGTGTGCTGTAGAAATTCGTTGAGGGACGCCATACCGAAGAACCAGTGTGGTTAAATTGACATTGTCTATTTCGTTTGATTAGCCTAATTTCAGGGGAGTCAATAGTTTTTATGTCGTATTTATGGTCTTGTTTTTTGGCTTTTTTCAGGGGACTCATTTAATCCGAATGGTGAGATCAAATGAGAACACTGGATCACCCCCTTCTAAAACCGATAGGGAACCCATTTTTGAGAAATTATTGGCAAATAATTTGACCAATTGATAAAACATATGAAGAATATGAATATTTAGATAAAATTCACCAGGTCTGGGTTAAAATGGTGAATAATCTATACCAACGTGGATTTTCGGTTTTACAAAGATTAATGATCCCGGGAATTTATTCTGAGTTTGGAATAATTTAAAGGATAAGGCTGGTTACATCCGTTTTCATAGTGGCTCGTTTAGATTTTGGCTGCGTCGTAAAGCTTGCTTACTCTATTATCTCCATATCCAGAGGTGACAAGGGATCTGAGTCAAAAGAGAACGGAATAAATTCTTATCAAATGCCAAAGACATGGACGAAGGATCATCCTTCTTGATGTAAAAGAATGACCCCTGAGAAGTCGAGTTTTGCAGATGGGAGTATTTTAGCTTTAACTCTTTTAGGGTAGGTAATAATGAGCAGGAACATAGGATTGCGGTGGATATAGGTGTGATTAATTCCATAATGGGGAAAAGAAGTGTCTTTTTCTTATCCCCCCTTTTTTTCAAAATAGGATTTAATTATGAGCTCTGATACTTGGAATTATAATAGTCAAATGAATTCAAAGCGACCTGAGTTTTCAATATCAAATGAACAATGGATTATCATTTTTTTGATTATTCCATTCCTGCTTGCAGGGTGTCAACTTCAAAGTTCTACCAATCAAATGCAAGATGTGGCTCGAATAACCTTTCCAATAGGAGCATCTTTTCCCCCTGTCGCGACTCAGAGGGATCTGAGATTTACTATTAAAAATTTGCAGGCCTTGAACATCGACCGTGTTCGTATCAACGGCGATTGGTTCTATCGTGAACCCTCAAAGGGTGTGTATGACTGGGAAGCATTGGATCTGCGGATTAACACTTTCAGTGAAAATGGTTTCTTGATTTTTTTGACGATCCCTGCGAATGGGCCAGATTGGGCTTGTGGTCAGAGTACCGATCAGGGTTCATGCGCGATTACCGATGAGGATGGCTTTGCTCGATTTGTCACAGCGTTGGTAAAACGATATGAGGGGAAAATCAGCAAGTATCAATTTGGGAATGAATGGGATAATGGGGATTGGTTCCCGGGCAGTGCCGTAGAATACACTCGATTGAATAACCTGGTCTATTCGATTGTCCATCAATATTCCGCCGATTCTTCCGTTGTACTTGGCGGGCTGACGTCAGCTTATCCGGTCCTAACGACCCTGTGTGAGAATGGTCAACCCATCTTATTTGAAGGCATGCAATTAAAACGGAATGTGGATTTGGAAGGAATGATCAAAAGGAAGGTTTGCACCCAAGAAAGTCTTAAATCTCGGGTGGAGTATGTGCTGAAAAATGCTAACTATGATCTTGTAGATCTCCATCTTTATGATGTGTATGGCTATTGGCCGCTCTTTGTCAGTGCGATCACCTCAAGGACCGACAAACCGTTAATCGTTTCAGAATTTGGGGGGCCCTCCTCGGAATATGAAAGATATTCTCAAGCCTATCAGGCTGCGCAATTGGAGAAATATTTAATGACCTTGCAAACATTACCCATTGAAGAAGCCTATCATTTTAACCTTGTGGATAACCCCCTTACTTATCATAATCATTCCGGACTTTTTACAGTCCTAAGGATCAAGAAAGATGCCTATTTTGTGATGGAAAAGTGGCTTAATTAACTATGTCAAAAACATGGATTGGATTATGTGAGACGACTGGATGTTCGCAAACAAATGGGTCGGGTGTGACGTAATTCTGGCAAAAATAATATCGCCTTGCCCTCCGGTCGCGAGAAAATGACATGCCTTATTAAAGCAAACATTTACTGCATGACCATTATGTGCCATTACCATATCCCGCTACTCCACCATCCCACTCTTCACCAGGTTGCACGGCATGTCCATGTCCAGGCCCAGCAGCGAAGCGACTTGATAGCTACATCGGGATGTTCATGAACCTCAATCTGAGCAGCCAGAGGATTTTTTAGCATCCACATTATCGTTTTAATTTCCGACTATTCTCAAAACTATTGGATTTTATTTGGCTTTTCCGTACACCAGAACCTACTCCACCGTCACGCTCTTCGCCAGGTTCCGCGGCTGGTCCACATCCAGGCCCAACAGCGAAGCGATGTGATAGGCGAAAAGCTGCAGCGGGATGCTCGTGATCACCGGGCTGAGCAGCCAGGGCGTCTTCGGCACCCACATCACGTTATCGGTCAGGGCCGGGATGCGTTCGTCGCCATCGGTTGCAATGGCGATCACTTCCCCGCCCCGCGCCAGGGCCTGCTCAATCTGGCTGATCATCTTGTCATACCAGGGGTCATCGGGCGCCAGCGCTACGACAGGCATACTCTTGTCAATCAGGGCGATCGGCCCATGTTTCATCTCGCCTGCCGGGTACCCTTCCGCATGGATATACGAAATTTCTTTCAGTTTCAGCGCGCCCTCATAGGCGATGGGCATATTAAGGCCCCGCCCGAGGTAAAGCATATGGTCCGTGTTCTTGAACTTGTGCGCCAGGCGCTTGATTGCGGGTTCCCGGTCCAGGCACTCGCCCACCAGGGCAGGCACGCTCATCAGGTCGTTGACCAAGCGGAAGCGCTCTTCCGCGCTCAGCGTGCCGCGCAGGTCGCCCAAATAAACGGCTAACAGGTACATGTCAATCAGCGGCGCAGTGAAGGCCTTGGTGGAGGCCACACCGATCTCAGGCCCGACCTGCATCGAGATGCAGCCATCGGCGATGCGCATGGCCTGTGAGCCGATCGCGTTCACGTTTGACCACAGCATCGCGCCCTTCGAACGGCCCTCCTCCATCGCGGCCAGGGTATCCGCCGTCTCGCCGGATTGGCTGATCGCCAGCACGACGGTTTCCGCATCGATCAAAGGGTCGGCATAGCGGAACTCGGACGCAATCGCCGCTTCCACAGGCACCCGTGCGATCCGCTCGATCAGGCTCTTGCCCACCAGGCTGGCGTGATAAGCTGTGCCACAAGCGACGATCACAATCCGTTTGATGCGCTTAGCCTGCTCTGCATCCAGGTTCAGGTCGTGGAGCGTGACCTTGCCCTCGTCAAAGTCCACCCGGCCGGCCAGCGTGTCGGTCAGCGAGCGTACCTGCTCGTGGATCTCCTTCTGCATAAAGTGGCGATATTCGCCCTTCTCCGCCGCCACCGGGTCCCAAGAGATGGTTTGCACCGGCAGATCTATAGGGTTGCCCTGCAGATCGGTCACGCTGGCGCCCTCGCGGGTCACCACGGCCATCTGGTGCGACTCGAGGAACATCGCCCGACGGGTGTGTTCCAGGATAGCGGGCAGGTCCGAGGCCACAAAGGTTTCACCTTCGCCAAGGCCGATCACCACTCCACCGGCGTTACCGATCCGGGCAGCTATGATCTTATCCGGCTCTCGGGAGGAGAGCACCACCACACCGTGCGCGCCTTTGAGCATGGCCAGCGTTTTGCGGACCGCTTCCACCAGCGTGCTGCCGGCGGCGTAGAATTTCTCAATCAGGTGCACAATCGTCTCGGAATCGGTGTCCGAGTTGAATACCGTCCCCTCGGCTTCCAGTTCCTCGCGCAGGCTGAGGTAATTCTCAACGATGCCATTATGCACCACCACGACCTCGCCCGTGCTGCCGATATGCGGGTGGGCGTTGCGGGCGTTGGGTTCGCCGTGGGTCGCCCAGCGGGTGTGGCCGATGCCGATCTTGCCGTGCAGCGGCGTGTCGTGAACCATCCGCTCGAGGTGGCTCAATTTTCCGGCATCCCGCCGGATCTCAATATGTCCGTTATCCAAAACAGCCACACCTGCGGAGTCATAACCGCGGTATTCCAGCCGTTTCAGTCCGTTTAATATAATAGGGGTCGAATCCTGCTCGCCGATATAGCCAACAATGCCACACATCGCTCATAGCCTCCGATTCTCGTCGTGCCATGCGCCCAAAATCAAGACCACGCGCATGGCGGTCTCTCTTAGGGGCAGCTTCACTTGTCTTATTTATGGGAATGCAACTACTGGGGGTAGCG
>JAXHUD010000166.1:0-4341 GCA_034189815.1 Chloroflexota bacterium | reverse complement strand
AAACCGGAGGACCTTGATGAGGGCGATGTCCTGCTGGATTGGCGCGCAGCCGAACAGGTCGGTTTGCGGTACGTGCATACCTACTCGGAAGACAGCCTGACCCAATTGGCGGAGGGCGTGGATTTTACCGTCAGCGAAAGCTTCTCTTCGGATGGCAAGCTCGGGAACCTCGCGCTCTACCAGGTATGGGAATCGGCCTAAAATAATTAAGCTCAATCTCAACCCTGAACCAAATTAAACATCAAACTCCGGGAATTATTAAAATCCCCGGAGTTTATACTTATTATCATAATTTTCGACTTATTGCTTGTTTCCCCCAATTGGTCACCTTACCCCAAAGCCACATCCAACAGCATCATCACCGCAAAGCCGAGCATCACGCCGATGGTGGGGATATCGGAGTGCCCTTCCCGTTTGGATTCGGGGATCAGTTCTTCAGCCACAACGTAGATCATTGCGCCGGCCGCAAATGCCAAGGCATACGGCAATATGGGTCGCATGAGTAGGGTCGCCGTCGCACCGATCACAGCCGCAATCGGCTCCACCATCCCCGAAGCCTGACCGTAAAGGAAAGATTTCCCCAACTTCCAGCCCTCACGGCGGAGCGGCGCCGAAACAGCCAAGCCCTCGGGGAAGTTCTGAATGCCGATGCCGAGCGCCAGGGCAACCGCGGAGGCGATCCCTGCATCCCCCAACCCGGCGGCCGCGGCGCCAAAGGCGACGCCAATCGCCAGACCTTCCGGAATATTGTGCAGCGTAATGGCCGTTACTAACAAGACGCTCCGTTGCCAGGAGGTTTTTGGTCCTTCGGTATACTCGAAGTCGCCCCTGGAGTGCAGGTGAGGCAGGATTTTATCAATGACCAAAAGAAACCCCCCGCCCAACAGGAACCCGGTGACAGCCGGCAGCCAGGAAGGCACGCTCAGTCCCTCTGACATCTCAATCGCCGGCGCCAGCAGCGACCAATAACTGGCGGCGATCATCACACCGGAAGCGAACCCCAACATCCCATCCAATAATTTCCGGCTGACCTCTTTGGTGAAGAAGATCATCCCGGCGCCCAGGGCTGTCACGCCCCAGGTGAAAAGTGTCCCAAACAAAGCCTGCACAATGGGAGAATATTGCTCTAAAAATGCGATCATATTCATTTCTCCTTATATTCAATCAATATTTGCGTTATTATAGCATAAGATTAGATTAGAGTAAATAGTTAATTATGTATGACTAAATTTATCTTGGATTACGGGCGAGTACAATAAAAGCCATGGAAAACATACAATCCCAACTCAAATCGATTGCCCGCGCTGTTCAATATCGGCAGCCGCTCCTCGCCCAACAGCAGGCGCTGCGGCTGTATAACGGGTTTTATGAAGGGTACCCCGGATTGGTTCTGGACCGGTATGGCTCCGCGCTGATCATCCTGGATCACGGCCTGCCGAACGACGCCGAAGCACTGTGTAAGGAACTGGCACAATGGGCGCTGACCCAGGATTTCGGGATCGAATCTGTCCTGCTCAAGCAGCGCGGGGCGGAGGACGAAGACCGAAAAAACGGCCTCTTGATCGCCGGGGAAAAGCTCCCCGACCGGGTTAAAGAATGGGACGTGCAGTATGCACTGGATCTCAAGATAAATCAGGATGCGAGTTTCTATCTGGACACGCGCAACCTCCGCCGCTGGCTACTTGACCATGGGGCCGGGAAGCGCGTACTGAATACCTTCGCCTACACCGGCAGCCTCGGTGTGGCCGCCGGTATGGGCGGCGCGAATTTGGTCGTCCAGACCGATCTCAGTGATAAATTCATGCAATTATCACAAATATCATGGGAATTAAACGAATTAATGTCTAAAAAACAACAAATTCGGCCAGGTGATTTCTTCCGTGTGGCAGGCCGGATGCGAAACAGCGAGCGGCTCTTCGACGTGGTGATTCTGGATCCACCCTTCTTCTCAACCACGTCCGCTGGCCGGGTGGATCAGCAGGGAGAGACCACCCGGTTAATTAACAAGGTCCGTCCGCTGGTTGCCCACGGCGGCAAACTGATCGCGATCAACAACGCGCTCTTCCTCCCCGGCGCGGCCTCCATCGCCGAACTCGAAGCGCTTTGCCGAAGTGACTACCTCTCGCTGGGCGAGATCATCCCCGTCCCCGAGGACATCACCGGATACCCGGAAACGATCGTAGATATCCCGCCCGCGGACCCCGCGCCCTTCAACCACCCCACCAAGATCGCTGTGCTGAATGTGACGCGGAAAGATAAACGAAAATAAATTCATATTTCGATAAATCAAAACAGACCAAAAATTCCCGGGAATTTGTTCTTTTTAAGCACGCTGTCCACTACCCCTCAACCTGAAACACCGCACCCTGCCAGGGTTGGACCGTCCCTTTGCGCAGGCGCCCCTCCTCCACGACCGCGCCATCCCCGCCTAACAGGTCTTTCATAACGGCGCCATCCGATAAGTGCGCCTTGACGGGGATATCCAGGTCCCAGGGTGTACCGCTGACGTTGATCGCCATCAAAATACGCTCCCTTCCCAAATGCCGCAGGTAAGCGATCCGCCGTCCCTCACCAAAAACCGGCACAAATTCACCCGTTCGCAGCACTCTATGCGCCGTGCGTAAATGTGCGTAAGTCTTCACGGCGTTGCGCAGGTCATGGTCCCATCTGGATTCATCCCAGGGGAACGGCGCCCGGTTTTCGGGGTCGCGTCCGCCGGTCATTCCAATTTCGTTGCCATAATAAATACAGGGCGCGCCGGGGTAGGTCATCTGGAACAACGTCGCCAATCGAAAGAGGTCTTTGTTTTCGCTCACCATGCTCAAAAAGCGCGGTGTGTCATGGCTGTCCAGCAGGTTGAGTTGGGCCAGGGCATTCTGCCGTGGATAAATTTCCAGCAGCACCTTGGCGCGCTGGAGGAATGCCTCTGCGTCCAGCACGGGCACCTCCGGCAAGCCCATCATCCCGGCGATCATGGCCTCATCGCGGAAACCGGTGCCGAAGAAACCGACCAGCGCGGCGGCGAACTGATAGTTCATCACGCCGTCGAACATATCGCCCTGCAGCCAATCCTGCGCCTCGGACGGGATCTCACCCACCAGATAGGCTTCCGGGTTGGGCAGCTTGGTCGCCGTGCGGAACTGACGCCAGAAGGATTCATCCTTGATCTCAAAAGGTACATCCAGCCGCCAGCCGTCCACGCCCTGCTCAATCCAGTGCCGTGCGACCTCGAACAGGAACTTGCGCACCTGGGGGTTATCCGTATTGAACTGGGGCAGTGCGGGCAGGTTCCACCAGCAGGAATAGTTGGGCTTACCCTGGTAGGCATTCATCGGGAAGCCGTAGACGTGGAACCAGTCCAGGTAGGGCGATTTCTCCCCGTTTTCGAGGATGTGATTGAACTGGAAAAAGCCCCGGCTGGCATGGTTGAACACGCCGTCCAACACGATGTACATCCCGCGCCGGTGAGCCTCATTGAGCAGCTTGAAGAACACCGGGTTTTCACCCAAAATCGGGTCAACGTGCCAGTAATCATAGGTATGGTAGCGGTGGTTGGCCGCTGACATAAAGATCGGGTTGAAGTAAATCGCGTTGACGCCGAGGTCCTGCAGATAGTCCAGCTTCTCATAGACGCCCAGCAGATCGCCGCCTTTGAAGCCGTGGCGCGTCAGCGGCGCGTCCCATGGTTCGATATGGGTAGGTTTTTCGAGGGCATCGGATTTGGCAAAACGGTCGGGAAAAATCTGGTAAAAGATTGCGTTCTTGACCCAATCGGGGGTATGCGTCAGTTCAGTCATAGCTATATGTGCTCATCTCCCATGGTTTGACACGGTATAACGTACATTCTACCATTTGTAAGGTGGGAGGGTTAGCATGGGGGATTTTCCGGATCCTTCCCCCAATTCGCAGGGATACATTCAATCCGAACCCTAATAATTATTACTCTAAGAACTCAGGATCTTTTTCCCAATTCTCTGGATTAGTTGCCATGTAATCAATTATCCGTTCATAATCGCGTTTATCACGTATGACGTGTTCGTAATAGTTGCGGTGCCAAATCCTCACATCTTGAAATCTCGCGACTTTATGAATCTGCCTTGTAACCGCTGCTTTGAATGTTCCAATGATGACACCTAATGGAGATACCGCCTTCTCATGAGACTGGTTCCTTCGTACGGGCGCCATATATGGCGCCCCTACCCCTGCTGTATATATATTTACAATCCCATGGATATGATTCGGCATGATCACATCGTCATCAACCAAAACATTTTGATAATGCCCAGGGATCTCCCGCCAGATTTCAATCATCTCTTATTTTCCATTTTTGTATGCCTATCC
>JAXHUD010000165.1:0-4344 GCA_034189815.1 Chloroflexota bacterium | reverse complement strand
TCCCGCCTGGGGAGTACGCACGCAAGTGTGAAACTCAAAGGAATTGACGGGGGCCCGCACAAGCGGTGGAGTATGTGGTTTAATTCGATGCAACGCGAAGAACCTTACCAGGGCTTGACATGTCGCGAACTTTAACGAAAGTTGAAGGTGCCTTAGGGAGCGCGAACACAGGTGGTGCATGGCTGTCGTCAGCTCGTGTCGTGAGATGTTGGGTTAAGTCCCGCAACGAGCGCAACCCTCGTTCTTAGTTGCCAATATTAAGTTAGGCACTCTAGGGAGACTGCCGGTGACAAACCGGAGGAAGGTGGGGATGACGTCAAGTCAGCATGCCCCTTACGTCCTGGGCGACACACGTACTACAATGGTTGAGACAAAGGGCAGCAACCTCGCGAGAGCAAGCGAATCCCAGCAAACTCAGCCTCAGTTCAGATCGCAGGCTGCAACTCGCCTGCGTGAAGGAGGAATCGCTAGTAATCGCCGGTCAGCATACGGCGGTGAATCCGTTCCCGGGCCTTGTACACACCGCCCGTCACACCATGGGAGCTGGCAACATCCGAAGTCGTTACTCCAACCTCTTTAGGGAGGAGGAGGGTGCCGAAGGTGGGGCTAGTGACTGGGGTGAAGTCGTAACAAGGTAGCCGTACCGGAAGGTGTGGCTGGATCACCTCCTTTAAGGGAGACCGAAATCAGGACTCGTCAATCAAAGTCGCGAACCAACCCCAAAGTCAAAAGTTCGCAACGAGGCGAGAAAAATCCCAAGGTCGGTCAAAGGGAAAAAGGTCAAATTCAATAGTGCTTTCAAACCCCCATGTCTAGGGTTCGGGAAAAAGGGGCTATTAGCTCAGGTGGTTAGAGCGCACCCCTGATAAGGGTGAGGTCCCTGGTTCAAGTCCAGGATGGCCCACTGAAATTCTTCCCAGTACAAATCCCCGGAAAATCTTAAAGACCGAAAAACGGTTTGGCATCGAATCTCGCTTAATTTGAGGGAGAGCGACTGCCGAACGGTAAGTTTGGCAAAAAGAGAACCTTGAAAACTGCATAGTCAAAAAAACCAACTCAATTGAATTGAAAACGAGTAGGAAAGTCCAAATTTTGAAGGAAGCGATATCTGGAGACAGATAAAGTAACCCTTGAAAAAACAACAATCCCAAAGAGCCAGGTCAAGGTCAAGTTAGAAAGAGCTAACGGCGGATCCCTAGGCACGCAGAGGCGAAGAAGGACGTAGCGACCGACGAAACGCTCCGGGGAGCTGGAAGCAAGCAAAGAGCCGGAGGTGTCCGAATGGGGCAACCCAAACATGAAGAACGGTTTGCTGAATCCATAGGCAAACGCGAGCGAACCGGGCGAACTGAAACATCTTAGTAACCCGAGGAAAAGAAAGCAAAAGCGATTCCCCCAGTAGCGGCGAGCGAAGAGGGACAAGCCCAAACCACAGCACCGTTAAAAGTGTCTTGTGGGGTAGCGGGACAACCAACAAAAGTACTAGCAAGAGTTAGGCGAAGCAGTATGAGAGCTGCACCGAAGAAGGTGAAAGTCCTGTAGCCGAAAACCCTGATGAGTGCCGAGGTTGAATCCCAAGTAACTCGGAACCCGAGAAATTCCGAGCGAATCAGCCAGGACCACCTGGTAAGGCTAAATACTCCTGCGTGACCGATAGCGAACAAGTACCGCGAGGGAAAAGTGAAAAGAACCCCAGTGAGGGGAGTGAAATAGAACGTGAAACCGTTAGCTTACAAGCAGTGGGAGGACGATTAAACGTCTGACCGCGTGCCTGTTGAAGAATGAGCCGGCGACTTGCAGGCTCTGGCTGGTTAAGGCTTTATCCAAGCCGAAGCCCAAGCGAAAGCGAGTCCGAAAAGGGCGTTATCTATAAGTCAGAGTTTGCAGACCCGAACCCGGGCGATCTAACCATGTCCAGGATGAAGCTTGGGTAAAACCAAGTGGAGGTCCGAACCGACCCATGTTGAAAAATGGGCGGAGGAGGTGTGGTTAGGGGTGAAATGCCAATCGAGCCCGGAGCTAGCTGGTTCTCCCCGAAATGTGTTTAGGCGCAGCGGGAGTCTAGTCTACTGGTGGGGGTAAAGCACTGTTTCGCTGCGGGCTGCGAGAGCGGTACCAAAGCGAGGCAAACTCAGAATACCACGAGTAGAAACTCCCAGTGAGACGGTGGGGGATAAGCTTCATCGTCAAGAGGGAAACAGCCCAGACCACCAGCTAAGGTCCCCAAATAGTGACTAAGTGATTAAGGAGGTGGGAGTGCATAGACAACCAGGAGGTTTGCCTAGAAGCAGCCAACCTTAAAAGAGTGCGTAATAGCTCACTGGTCAAGCGCTCCTGCGCCGAAAATGAACGGGGCTAAGTCACTTACCGAAGCTGTGGAATACTAATTTAGTATTGGTAGGGGAGCGTTCTAGAGCGAGAGAAGCACTAGCGGCAAGCAGGTGTGGACGCTCTAGAAGAGAGAATGTCGGCTTGAGTAGCGAAAATATGTGTGAGAATCACATACCCCGAAACCCTAAGGATTCCTCCGCAAGGCTCGTCCGCGGAGGGTAAGTCAGGACCTAAGGCGAGGCTGAAGAGCGTAGTCGATGGACAACGGGTTAAAATTCCCGTACCGTTTAGCAGGGACGAAGGGGGACGGAGAAGGGGGAAGCGAGCCGGGGAATGGTAGTCCCGGTGCAAGTATTCGAAGGCGTAGAAGTCGGGAGAAAACCAACTGAGCCAAGAAGCGAGACCGACAAGCCACGGCTTGGAAGTCGTAGCCCTCAAACTTCCCAGAAAAGCCCTGACCGTCAAAGCTGTTAAATGCCTGTACCCGAAACCGACACAGGTAGGGAGGTAGAGAATACCAAGGGGCGCGAGATAACTCTCTCTAAGGAACTCGGCAAAATGACCCCGTAACTTAGGAAGAAGGGGTGCCTCCAATTTTTTGGAGGTCGCAGTGAAGAGGCCCAGGCGACTGTTTACCAAAAACATAGGTCTCCGCCAAGTCGCAAGACGCAGTATGGGGGCTGACGCCTGCCCAGTGCCGGAAGGTTAAGGAAGTCGGTCAGCGCTTTAGGGCGTGAAGCTGGCGACTGAAGCCCCGGTGAACGGCGGCCGTAACTATAACGGTCCTAAGGTAGCGAAATTCCTTGTCGGGTAAGTTCCGACCCGCACGAAAGGCGTAACGATCTGGGCGCTGTCTCGGAGAGAGGCTCGGCGAAATAGGATTGTCTGTGAAGATACGGACTCCCTGCACCTGGACAGAAAGACCCTATGAAGCTTTACTGTAGCCTGAAATTGGGTTCGGGCTTCGCTTGCGCAGGATAGGTGGGAGGCGATGAAGTATTCCTTGTGGGGAATACAGAGCCAACGGTGAGATACCACTCTAGCGAGGCTAGAATTCTAACCCTAACCCCTGAATCGGGGAAGGGGACAGTGTCAGGTGGGCAGTTTGACTGGGGCGGTCGCCTCCAAAAAGGTAACGGAGGCGCACAAAGGTTCCCTCAGGCTGGTTGGAAATCAGCGCGGAGAGTGTAAAGGCACAAGGGAGCTTGACTGCGAGACCTACAAGTCAAGCAGGGTGGAAACACGGTCTTAGTGATCCGACGGCACTGCGTGGAAGGGCCGTCGCTCAACGGATAAAAGTTACTCTAGGGATAACAGGCTGATCTCCCCCAAGAGTCCACATCGACGGGGAGGTTTGGCACCTCGATGTCGGCTCATCGCAACCTGGGGCGGAAGTTCGTCCCAAGGGTTGGGCTGTTCGCCCATTAAAGCGGTACGTGAGCTGGGTTCAGAACGTCGTGAGACAGTTCGGTCCATATCCGGTGCAGGCGCAAGAGCATTGAGAGGAGTCTTCCTTAGTACGAGAGGACCGGGAAGGACGCACCGCTGGTGTACCAGTTATCGTGCCAACGGTAAACGCTGGGTAGCCAAGTGTGGAGAGGATAACCGCTGAAAGCATCTAAGTGGGAAGCCCACCTCGAGATGAGTGCTCTCATGGAGTTAATCCAGTAAGGTCACGAGCAGAACACTCGTTTGCTAGGCGCTAGGTGGAAGTTTGGCAACAGATGAAGCCGAGGCGTACTAACCGACCGAGGGCTTGACCCCATCCCTTGAATCAATTGAGAGCTGGTCAAAAATGACTATGCAGTCTTGAGGGTTTGATGCCCGATCGCAAGTTTTCCTGGTGCTGTTAGTGCAGTGGAACCACGCCGATTCCATCCCGAACTCGGAGGTGAAACGCTGTAGCGGTGAAGATACTGGTTGGGTCACTGACTGGGACAATAGCTGGGTGCCAGGTTAATTATAAAAAAGAGAACCCTTCAGATGAACATTTCTGAAGGGTTCTCTTTTTTT
>JAXHUD010000164.1:0-4350 GCA_034189815.1 Chloroflexota bacterium | reverse complement strand
CCTGCCAGAAACGCTGCCAGCTGCTCATACCCATCCCGCGGGCAGCCTCAAGAACAGCAGGGTTGATTGAGGTCAAACCCACCAGCCAGTTTCGCACCAATAATAATTGGGCATAAGCCGTTAAGGCGACGATAGCCGGCGTGGTTCCCAACCCAAAAACAGGGATCAAGAGCACAAAGAAGGACAAGCTTGGGATAGTGTAAATGATCCCCAGAAGACCCATAATGGGGCCTTGCAGCCATTTCACACGGGCTAAAACAACACCCAACGGGATCCCAATGATCAATGCAAAAAATAAAACTATCAGTGTGAGCTGCAGGTGTTGTAAGAAAAGCTCGCCAACCAGATCCAGGTTATTAATCAGATATCTCATCACACTTCTTCTTTTCAATCAACTGGTTGCTCGAAAGCATTTCTTTTAAATCTTCCATACTGATCAGACCCTGGTCTGTTCCAGAGGATTCTTCAACCCGCAAATAATCACTACCGCTGCTCAGGAAAAGGGAAAGGGCGGACCGCAAATCCGCATCAGAATGGATCGTTGGAACCTCCCCCATGGCTTGGTCCATTGTAATTGGGTTGTCAAGAAGACGACCTTTTGCTTTTATTATCGATTCAATGCTGACCAGGCTCAAACGCCTGAGAATGTTATTTGTCCCGACCAATTCCTCAATAAATGCATTCTTCGGTTTGGTCACCAGATCAATCGGGGTATCATACTGGATCAATTTCCCATCACGGAGTACTGCAATTTTATCCGCAAGCAGAAGCGCTTCCTCGACATCATGAGTGACAAACAAAATGGTCTTATCCAGCTTACAGTGTAATCTCAGCAGTTCTTTTTGCAGCCGTTCACGGTTGATGGCATCAAGGGCAGCAAAAGGTTCATCCATCAAAAGTATGTCGGGGTCAGCAGCCAGAGCTCGCGCCAGTCCGACCCGCTGCTGTTCTCCACCGGACAATTGATTTGGATAGCGCTCCAAATAAGTATCCGGCAAGCCGGTCAGATCGAGCAGCATTGCCACCCGGGATTGGATTTGATCCTTTTCCCAATCCAATAATCGGGGAACAACGCTGATATTCTTCTTAACGGTCATATGGGGAAAGAGTCCCACTTGCTGGATCACATATCCAATTTGTCGTCGCAAATCATTAATGGGTAAACTCTGAATGTCTTCGTCGCCAATCCAAATCTTTCCACTGGTAGGCTCATAAAGACGATTGACCATTTTCAGAAGAGTGGTTTTCCCGCTGCCTGATGGGCCAAGGAATACCACCAGGTCACCGGCTGCGACCTGCAATGAAACGCCGTCCACAGCCGAGACCTCTTCAGATTCAAAGGTTTTTGAAACATCTTCAAAGAGAATTTCTCCAGATTGGGTTACCCGGCTCTCTTTTATTTTTGAGGATGCATAGGTCATTATATTCCTATTATTCGATCACATTATTTTCCAGCAGGAACTCACGGGCGACCTCAGCAGGCTCACGTCCTTCAGGTCCATCCACCTGCCAGTTCAGCCCTGACATCACGTCATCTGTCAACAAAGGCGCCAGTTCATTCAGCAGCTCAGCGATTTGGGGATAGGCATCAAGTGTGTCCATCCTGACCACGGGCGCAATATTGTAAATTGGGTAAAAAACCTGATCATCAACGAGCACAACCAGATCATTTCCCTTGATTGCACCATCGGTGCCAAAAGCCACCACAACGTCCACCTGACCGTCCATCAATGCTTGATAGCGCAGGCTGCCGGTTCCCAGCTGCTTGACTTCTTTAAACTCAAATCCACCATAAGCTTCCTGAAGTCCTTTGATGCCGTCTTCTCGTTCCAAAAACTCAGCTGGTCCACCCAACATCAACTCAGGCGCTTTTTCAGAGAGGTCCGAGTAAGTTCTGATGCCATATTTTTCCGCTGTTTCCTGGGTGATTGCCAGCGCCTGGGTGTTATTGAAAGGTGAAGGGTCTAACCAGGTCAGATTGAACTGCTCTTCATAATTCTCTTTAACAGTGGCATATATTTCCTGAGCATCTTGAATGGGGCTCAATTTCAATACTGTCAATAAACCCGTCGAGGTATATTCCGGATAAAGATCAATGTCACTGTTCAAGATCGCCTCTTGGGCAATGGGCGTGCCGCCAAGGTTTAACTTCCGCTCGACTGTAAAACCTGCGTCCTCTAAAATTTGGGTGTACATTTCAGCAACAATAAATTGTTCTGTAAAATCTTTTGAACCCACAGCAATCGTTCCCAGGCTTTCTGCCTGGTTTGATCCTGATGGCGCACAAGCTGTCAGAAGCAAAGCGCCAATCAAAAAAGCAAATGTAAAAAATCCTGTTCGATTTTTTGTACTCATTCAACACCTCCTAAGTGTTTTTTTTATTATTTTATTAAGTTTAGAGATCATTAAAATTACTGGACCGGGTACCTCTTGAGGATCGATGACCAAAATATCTCCGAGAGCAGTGCAAACAAAGCCACCGGGATGGCACCGACCAGCATTATCGGCACATCATACAAAGCAAATCCTCGGGTGATGAAGTCTCCCAATCCTCCGCCGCCAATAAAGGAGGCCAATGTTGCACTGGATATCACTTCAACGGAAGCAATCCGAATGCCAGAGATGAGCGCGGGGATTGCCAGGGGGATCTCAATCTGGGTCAACACCTGGGCTTTGGTCATGCCCATTCCTGAGGCTGATTCGATGATGGAAGGATTAACCCCGCGAATGCCTGTATAAGTGCTGATTAAAACAGGCGGAAATGCCAGCACTGTCAACGCAATCAGCGAGGGGACAAAGCCAAGCCCCAGATATGGTAAGGCGAGAAAGAGGATCGCAAGACTGGGAACCACCCGCATGGCGTTGAAGATATTGATCACAACCTGAGAAATATTCCTTTGTTTCGCAATCCACAGACCTATCGGGAAAGCAACCAGAAGACTGATCCCAAGCGCTGAAAAACTCAGTACGAGATGGTCGCCAACTGCTTCCCAAAAAAAAGACTGGTTTTGTAGAAAATAATGGTATGCTTCGAGAAGTATTTCCATAGATTTAGTTCTATTATTTATTGACAAGTCCTGCGACCCAATTTCGTGGTTTTTCCTTGATTATTCGATTTTCACACCATTCCAGAAAGCCACATACCCTTTGATTTCACTGGCAGCCTTTTTAGGCTCTGGATAATACCAGGCAGCATTCCGGTTGATCTCTCCATCTACAACAAGGTTATAATAGCTGGCTTTACCTTTCCAAGGACAGGTTGTGTGATACTCCGTTTCTTTTAAATATGCCTGGCGGACAGACTCAGGAGGGAAGTAATGGTTACCTTCAATCACTTTCGTCTGATCGCTCTCTGCAATGACTTTTCCATTCCATACTGCTTTCTTCATTTTTACCTTCTTTCCTTGTATTCGTTGCCTACACCGGTTAGACGGGATTCCCTTCCAGTTTCTTACTTCTCAAAAATACCTTGCACGGAACCGAGCTCATGCCGAACAGCATCTGAAACAGCGCGTATCCAAATATGCTGAAGTAGCTTCTGATCTGGCGGATTGGATGGAGGTGGCCATTTCGGAAGGATTGACCGTGTTCGACTTCCCCCGTCCTCGGGCGGCGCATTTCGCACCAGCACCATGCTGGAATGGGTCAATCAGGATCCAACGCAGAACTCGGGTCGACCGAATTTTACCCAATCCATCCTCATCCCCAACCACCTGGCCACCAGGAAGGCGCAGACAAAATCAACAGCGTGGCTGAAACTTGGGTCGCTTTTGGGATTCAAGTGCTGACCCTGGACGCCTTCTCCACCGAAAACTGGTCTCTGCCAACCTGAAGTGGATTTCAACATGCGTTTGCTGCAAATTTATGCCGAGAACAAATTGCTGAACCGCCAGCGCAATGGGATTCGCCCGCAGATCATCGGCAGGAGCGAGGCCCTGCCAGCAGAAACCCTTAACGGCCTGAACTATGGCAGCCAGGCTGAAATCATCGACGGCATCATAGGCATCCTCTCGGAGAAGGGATAGAACCCTCCTGCCGCACAGGACATCAATGAAACCCTGCTCGCCGAACACCTCTACTGCCCCTCTGCCCGGACATTGAGATGATCGTCCGCACAGCGGGTGAATAGCGGTTGCGCAACTTCATGCCCTGGCGAGCTTCCCACGCTGTTTTTTGGAGCCCGCCGGTAATTTGGACCGATTTTGGCCGAGAGCAGCTTCAGGAAGGCTTCCGAGTTTATGGCCAGGAGGCCTTCTTTGGCGTGATGGGGAACAGAACCTACTGCGTCATAAAGCCGCCGTCAATCACCAGCTCTGCGCCAGTCACGAAGCGGGACTCCTCTGAAGCGAA
>JAXHUD010000163.1:3091-4455 GCA_034189815.1 Chloroflexota bacterium | reverse complement strand
GGTGATCGCCCAAATTTCCTCGATCTCAGAGAGATACTCCCCCTTGTAGTGCTCAACCGCCGTCTTGAGAAATGCCATCTTCTCGCCGGGATCCTGGGCTTTTTGCGCACGTTCAACCGCGCTAACGAAAGACTCCACATCATATTCATAATCCAGAGACCAATTGAATTGGTAATAATCGTCCTGAAGGAGAATGGTCTGGCGCCCCACAGCCCGGCGGAGGCGGTAGAGCGTGTTTTTGAACCGCAATTTCAATTCGTCCGGGGTGGCATCCGGCCAGAAATAGAGCCCTACCTGCTCTTTGGTCAAGCCTTCCGGGTGGGCCAGGAACAGGAAGAACATGTCCCGGGAGGTCTGAGTTTGCCAATCGCTGTTGGAGATCAGCCGGCTGTTCAGATGCACCTGGGCCTTCCCGAAGGACTGGATGATCATCTTCGGCGGCGCAAAAGGCACAATGGTCGCCTGGCGGCGAACCTTCCGGCGGGTCGTGGGCAATTTTTCCTCGAAACTCTCCACCCGATCCAGTATCCGGGAAAATTGCCGCTTCAGTTCATGCTTGCCCTTTACTGAGAAGAGTATTTTCTTGAACTCTCTGGCCTGGATTACAAGCGGCGTGGAGTAGTTATTTTCCAGTAAGGTTGGCAGGACAACGTCCAGACAAGTCATCGCCTGGTCTTTATCGCCGATAGCTGCCAACGCAAGCGCAGCGGTGAGGGCCGACCGCATCGACTCGCTCTTGTAGCCTTCTTTATCGAAGAACGCATAGCTCGTCTTGCTGATTTCTATTGCTTTTTTATGATTCCCCTCACTCAACTCAAACATTGCCCACTCCAGGTTGAGCAAGTTGACGTTATAAGAGGATTCATTTTCATTAACCTGGCTTCTGGCGGATTCAAAGGAAACCTTGGCCTTGGCCTTATCCCTGGCAATCCGGTTTAAAATACCTTCCGCCACATCCAGGTAGAACAAGAGAAAACCGTCATTGAGCTGTTTGGCGATCGATTTTGCATCTTTATAGACAGTAAAGGCTTCCTGATAGGCATCCAGGTTGCAATAAAGGTCACCCAGACTGGTTAAACAAATTCCCTCAGCACGAGGTGAGTTGCTTAATCTTGCATATTCAATTGCTTTTTCAAAATTGCCTGCGGCGGTCTCAAAATCACCACGAAGCTGTTGGAGAAAACCGAGGTTGTTCAACAAATCGGCCATCCAGGCCAAGTTACCACCCGAGCGCCAGGCTTCCAACGCTTCCTGGTACATTAATTCACCCCGAACGTAATCACCCAACATAACATGCATTAGGCCAATATTAAATAGCAGCTTGGGAATATTTTCTTCATCGTCGTAACTCTCAAACAATCTTA
>JAXHUD010000163.1:0-2991 GCA_034189815.1 Chloroflexota bacterium | reverse complement strand
CCGGCCTGTTCCACCATGTTCACCATTTCATCAACAGCCTTAACCTGCTTATAGAGCATGAAGGCCTGTTCCCAATCATTCCGGCTGGCGAAGTCATCCGCCAGCGCGATCGTGATCGCCACCGTCTCTTCCGGACGTTCCTTGCGCATCCGGCTTTGCAGGAAATCGCGGAACAAATGATGGTAACGCAGCCAAAGATCGGCGCTATCGTCCACGGGCAGGACAAACAAATTACGGACCATCACTTTATCGATCAGCGCCTGCCAGGGCGCCACCACATCCAACGCCGTGCCGATCACGCGCTTGCAGCGGGCAGCGTCATACTCTTCCAGGATGGACGTCCACAGCAGGAACTGCTGAATGTCTTCCGGCTGCTGTTCGAACACCTGCTGCGCCATGTAATCATACAGGTTCACGCCTGAAACGCGGGCCGTTCGGATCCGTTCGCCGATCTCATCATCCAGAAGCTGCGTGGAAAGCAGCAGGCCGGTGATCCAGCCTTCCGTCTGCTGGGTGATGTCCTCCGCAGCTTTATCTGAAATTGTAAGATGGTAATTCTTGAGCAACAGCTCCTGGATCTCATCCGATGAGAAAGCGATCTCCTCAAAGGAGAGCCCACCCACCAGATTGCGAGCCACCAGCAGAGGCATATCCGACAGGGTTAGCAGCCGGCGAGACGAGACCATCAGGTGACAGTTTTCGTCCGCGTCCTGAATAAACCGGTTGATGAACTCATTAACGGTTTCACTTTCTTCAACCAGTTGGTAATCATCCAGGATGAAGATGAAGTGCTCGGTGATATTCTCGTAAATATCGTTGGTCAGCGTGGTGACCAGCGCGGGGATGTTGAGTTGATCCTGGGGGGTGCTGTTCAGCACCGAGAGGGAATTCTGACCAAAGTCAGGGAATCGAGCCTGGATAGCGGCAATGAAATGGGCGATAAAGCGGAAGGGGTCCTGGTCCAACGGGTCCAGAGCCAACCAGCTGATCGGCCACTGGGTGTGATTGGCGAAGTCAATCAACAGAGAAGTCTTGCCATACCCGGCAGGAGCAGCGACGATGATCAATTTCAGATCAAGAAGGTCATTTAAAAGCGATAACAACCGCTGACGCGTTAAGATCTCATCACGCCGGCGCGGAATGATCAATTTTGTGCGCGTGATTGGGTATTTGCTCTCCACAACCGCCTTCTGCTTAATTAAACTTTTTTATTTGTAAAAAATATTACGCACTTACAAAATTATTATATATTATGCAAATCTCTTCCATATATAATATTTTCATGCACTCAGTTAATCTTATCAGACAAACCTCATTTTGTGAATAACCCTCATGACTGTTTATCAACAATAAACCCTGTGCAAATTTTAAGCTAACTGGATACTCCTGTATAGAATAATAACGCCCGCTGAGAAAATTGCAACCCGGGAAACACCAACCCCGCCGAGTATAATCAAGAAAAATTGGAGGAAGGATACAATATGGCGTGGTATAAATCGACCATTACTCTCTCAACGTCGGGTGAGGGGCTCTACAGTTTCACCGATGCAATCAACGATCAGGTCCGCGAATGGGGGGTTCGGGAAGGGATGGCCTACCTCTTCGTCCAGCATACCAGTGCGTCACTGGTCATCAACGAGAATTATGATCCGTCTGCCCAAAAGGATTTAGAAGCCTTCCTGGACCATCTGGCTCCCGAAGGCGAGCCGTGGTACCGGCATACCCTGGAAGGCGGGGATGATTCGCCCGCACACATAAAGACCATGGTCACACATACAAGCATGACAATCCCCGTGGATGAAGGCCAGCTGCACCTCGGCGCCTGGCAAGGCGTCTACCTGGCCGAACACCGCCGCCACAGCCAGCGCCGCCGTGTGCTGCTGCGAGTGTTATCAATGGAGTAATTAAAATAGCATTTTTTGTTTCACAATTTCGGCGCTTCGAATCAAATGATCTGCCACAATCTCAATTGATCAAATTTCTCCAAAACCTCAGATATTCTATTTGATCCACACTCCTTATCCATGTTAAACTGAATTGGTTCAATCAGCTAATTAAAAGGAGATCCAAAATGAAAGTCGATATTAAGTACAGACCTTCCTATTCTCTGGGCGTGGTCAGCCTGGAACCCAACGAGGAACTCCAGGTTGAGGGCGGCTCCATGGTCAGCATGTCCTCCGATGTCAGCATCAAAACTCAAGCCCGCGGCGGCCTGTTCAAATCCCTCGGTCGCTCCCTGCTGGGCGGTGAATCCTTCTTTCAGAACGTGTATCGCGGCGGGCCAAACGGCGGCGAGGTTACCGTTGCGCCGGCGCTCCCGGGCGATCTCTACCTGGTGGACCTCCAAAACGAAAGCCTGATGGTCCAGTCCGGTTCGTATGTTGCCTCCGGTGACGGCGTTTCCGTGGATACCCAATGGGGTGGCGCCAAGACCTTCTTCGCCTCCGAAGGCCTGATCATGCTGCGGGTCTCAGGCCAAGGCCTGGCGATCCTATCTTCCTATGGTGCGATCCATGAAATGAACCTGGCCGCAGGCGAGCGTTACACGGTTGACACCGGTCACCTGGTCGCCTTCCATGACAACATGGGCTTCAAGGTGCGTGCGGTCGGCGGGCTAAAGTCCACCCTGTTCAGCGGTGAGGGCCTCGTTGTGGACCTGACCGGGCCGGGCAAGGTCCTGCTGCAAACCCGGTCCACCGATGCGCTGCTGTCCTGGCTGATCCCCAAGCTCCCCAAAGATCACAGCAGCAATTAATATCATCTGCACGCAAAAAAAATGACACCTTACGGGTGTCATTTTTGTTATCCATTAATTTCCCCGTGGGCAGCCTGCGCTTCTTCTTCAGTGTTTCTGGGACATGGAAACCGAAAATCCCGCCCGCCGCCAATCCCGAAAGTGCAATCACCAGCACAGCGTTGGGCAGCGCCAGGGCATCGGCTACGAAACCAACGATCATTGGTCCGCCGCTCACGCCAAAATCCCCGATCCAG
>JAXHUD010000162.1:0-4601 GCA_034189815.1 Chloroflexota bacterium | reverse complement strand
CAACACTCCGGCCGCGTTGATCGCGATGATCTTTTCCCAGGTAGCCGGGTCCGTCTCCAGGATCCCCTTGGAAATCAAGATCCCGGCGTTGTTCACGAGGATATCCACCCGGCCAAACTTCTTGACCGTCTGGTCAACGACCTTTTGCCAGTCTTCCGGTGAAGACACATCCATAACCAAACCGAGCACCTTTTCGCCGGTGCTGTCAATGGCGCCGACCTCTTTTTGGAGCAGCTCCGCCTGGACATCTGTGGCGACCACCCTGGCCCCTTCTTCTGCAAACAGCCTGGTGGTGGCCAGCCCCATCCCACCCGCGGCACCGGTGACAATGGCAACTTTTCCTGATAAGCGAGACATATTATTATCCTTTCCGGATGTTTTTAGTCAATTTTATCTTATATATTATAATTATACCGCACGCGGGAAAAAGTCCCTAGATTCAAGTATCAAGTGCATCAGTGATTTTTTAAAAATACCATAGGCGGAGTAAACGATATGCGCTTTCGTGGTCTGGTGTTCAATTTCTTTCTTTGATTATTTTCGGATCTGATTTGATCCACCATATTTCCCCTTTACAACCGATTATAGGCCAGTTTGATTTATCACATACTCTAAACGGCCGCTCCCCCCTCACCCCCTCCTTCCACCACCGCACCCCCGTCAACGCGCTCAACCGCCCGGCTGGCCCCGGCCGCTGCGCCTGCGCACTTGGCGCGAACGGTTTGCAATCCTTGAAATAGAACCTTTTCGAAACATCAACCTATTGGTGTTGAGCAGTATAGAGATGTGGATCTTTTTCAAAAGAATGTAGACAACCAGCGGCGCAGAAATAGTAGGTTTGCCCCTGGAATTCGCTTTTGAATTGTGCTGGTTCGATTTTGACTTCCATCTTGCACACGGGATCAATGGCAGTGGTCATGGTTTGCTCCTGTGAATCAAAGGGATGACACTCGCCGGTTTCGGGGTCGCAGTACGCACCCGTTTCACCGAGGGAGATCAGTTTGGTATGGGGTCGTTTCGTCATGTGGTTCTCCTTATTATCCGCGCCCACGCCCGGGGTTACGCCCGGCGAGCAGGTCGTCAATCACCTGCCGATATACTTCCAAAGAAACCGCGCCTGACAACACCCACTTTCCGTTCAAAACAACGGTCGGCGTGGCCGAAATGTCCAGCGCAAATGCTTCCTGCTGATCTTGCAACACCGCCTGAAGGGTCGATTCAGAATCAAGATCAGTCTTAAAGCGCTCCAGGTCAAGGCCGAGTTCGGCAGCGCATTCGAGCAGCGTATGCGGGTCGGCTATGTTGCGTGTCTCAACCAGATGCGCGCGCTGCAACCGGTCATACATACGGGCATGCGCATCCATGCCGCCCTGGAATTCTGCAGCTTTGACTGCGCGCAAAGCAGGCATGGAATAGGGATAAGGAAAAGGTCGAGCCGCCATTCCTTCCGGATTGATTTCTTCGCCACCAGGCAGGCCTTTGCTTGCCGCCCAATGGGTAAGAATCTCACGTTTTGCGTTTTCTTCCGAGCCAAACATGGCGGTTAGTTCTTCGCGCGTTGGCCCAAGTGGAAACGCCTTGTAGGTGAAGGCCACACGTTCTCCATATTCCTGCTCAATTTGATGCAAGCGACCGCTTGCCACAAAACACCAACTTCAAAGCACGTCGTGAAAAACAGTCAGTTGAACAGATGGTTCGGTCATTGGCTTCTCCTTACAAAAGTAATCATACCCACATTATTTATAAAATTGTTATGATATATTTAACTTTAATGGATTATATTCGTCAACCCTCAATTTCAGACAATTGTTGTTTATACAACATATTATACAAGATGTCGACGAGCGAACGGGCTGAGGAAAAATGGACCCGCGGGTGAAATGCACTCGTGCGCTCATTCAGCGGGCACTTTAAAGATATGCTGGAAGTGAAGAGGATTCAATCCCCCACCGTTCAAGATATCATCCAAAGGGCAGAAGTCAACCGTTCCACCTTTTTTGCGCGCTTTTCCAATAAATTTGCCCTATTGGAGAACACGGTCCAGTATATCTTCCAGCAGGAATTAGAAAACGCACCCTTAGCGCCTGTCATGACAGCAAAGAACACTTGCAAGCCTTTATCATGACGGTCTGTGAATTCATTTCCCGATCGAACCGGTATTGCAAATCCTCAGATCGTCAGTTTGACTTCCCAGAACTATATAGACACGATTTGGTATTTCATTTTGAAATGGTCATTCTTGTATTAACGTTTTACAGGGTGTTGTTCACGCCCTTGATAATACTCTCCGGAACCCGCCTCCTCAGACACCCCCAGTCAATTTGACCATCTATTAAACAACTCTTCAAACACGAGCCTAACGCAAGTTCGCCGAATCTAATCTTTTTCCATCCCCCCGTACCCGCCAGCTTTCGGTAAAGTTAAAGTACAGTCAAAGAAGAAAGGAAATAAATATGATTTCATTTTTTGAGGGTTTCTTTGAGCCCCTCACAGGCGCATTCGGGGTCATCATTGCCGCTATTGCAATCGTGATTGGGTTCCTCAGTTTGTTTTTCGGTCGGAAATTCTACTGGATCTTCGTTGCCGTGGCGGGTTTCCTGCTCGGGCTGTTGTTCGGCCCCCTGCTTTTCGCGAATCTGGATCCTGCCTGGATCCCCTGGTTGACCCTCATTTTGGGTGTGGTCTTCGCTGCTTTGGCGGTCGTGTTCAAAGCGTTCATGGTCTCGCTGGGTGGCGCCATCAGCCTGGCCTCGGTCGTCTACACCCTGGTACAGGCGAACCTGCAGCAATGGATCATCGTCGCCCTGACCGTCGTTGGGGCTGTGATTGGTTTCATCATCGGTTGGTTGGTATTCGAATGGGGTCTGATAATCTTTTCATCTCTGACTGGCGCCTCACTGGTCACCAGCGGCGTCGTCTCCCTGATCCCGTCCGTCGCCAATTTCGACCTGATCGTTTTTCTTGCGCTGTTCCTGATCGGCCTGATCTATCAGATTGTGATCTGGTCCCGCGAACGTGCGGCCGAAGCCGCCCTCAGAGCGCAAACGGAAGATGAGGTGCACGAAGAAAGACTTGAAACAGAAGAAACCGCATAAGATTTATGCTGTGGTGTTCGGTGAACAATATTGGTAGATAGGGGGCGTTTCATCTGAAGCGCGCCGTTTTTATACCTGTTCCTGGTCTTCCAGGTACACATCGCCCCCGTTCATCAACATCTGCCAGGCCTGCCCCACCCGCCTTCGCAGCGTTGGTGTCATCGCCGCCGGCAGTTCGGCGGGATCGAAACAACGAAAGTCAGCCAATTCCTCTGGTGGCAGCCTGACTTGGGCGAGCATCTCCGGTGACAAGACGCCCCCATCAAAGACAAACATCAAAGATTCCGTTTTCACCTCCGTGGCCGAATTGTAATCCACCACCAACAACCGCCCAATGGCCGACGCCAGGTCCAGTTCCTCCCGGATTTCTCGCCGGCAGGCCGCTTTCGGGGCTTCATTTTCCTCCACCACCCCGCCCGGCAGGTCCCACCCCGGCTTATAAGCGGGTTTCACCAGTAAGACTCTCCCCGCTTCATCCCTAAAGAATGCCCCAGCCGCCATCCGCTTCCTGGGCAGCGACTGCAAAAAACTGGTATATGCCTGTGGATCCATACTCGCTCCGTTCAACCACAACATTGAATGTCCTCATTATAAAGCCGATATCGAGCTTCAAGAACCGTCAATCGCGGTATCATTGGGGTCTGGAACCCGTCCGAAAGGAGATCCCATGAAACCTGAAATCTTCCATTACGATCGCCTGATTAAATCCGAAGACCTCAACCATCACGGCACCCTTTTCGCCGGACGCTGCGCGGAGTGGTTTGTAGAGGCCGGGTTCATCGCGGTCGCCAGCGTCTTGCCCGCCGCCAATATCGTCTGTCTCAAGGTGCACGGAATGACCTTCTCGCGTCCGATGCGGCCCGGCGAGATTGCCCGCTTCTCCAGCCGGGTGGTCTTGGTCGGTCGAACGTCCCTCACGGTCTATGTCAGCCTGGCGACTCGCGCCACCACCCTGCCGGCCGTCAGCGGGTTCATCACCTTCGTACACGTGGACAAGCAGGGCCAATCCAAACCGCATGGGCTGTCACTCGACCTGGAAACCGACGAGGAGATCGCGCTGCACCAGCAGGCTTTGGGGCTGAATTGAGTATCACGTTCACCCAGGGCAAGGCGCTGGCATGAGCGACCCTTCTGCTAAAAAGTCCCTGAGAATCTGATTTCATTTGACAAGGGGGTTCATTGTCACCACGCTAACCGACGGCTGCGCTGACCTCGGCCAGCAGCTCCTGGACGAGCATCATCTGCGATCAATTCCACTTCACGTCCTCGTTGGCCGCGAAGACCACCTCGACGGCACGCTTAGGCTCGACGCGCTTTTTAGCCACGTTGAGCAAACGGGGGAATTGCCCAGGGCGGCCGCACCTGCTGCTCAGGAATTCCTGAGCTTCTTCAACATCGCAGACCCCAAGGTCATCACCGGCCTCTCCGCCAAGCTCTCGGCCGCCATGCCCAACGCCATACTGGACACCAAAGCTATCGCAGCAGCCCGGATATGATCGGGACGAG
>JAXHUD010000161.1:0-4612 GCA_034189815.1 Chloroflexota bacterium | reverse complement strand
ACGATCAATGTGGCACCTGGGGAGTATCAAGCTTTTAGTGTCGTTGGTAAGAGCGGCCTTAGTATCATCGGGGCCGGTCGTGACCAAACCTTTGTTGCCCCGACTTCCTTAATCACAGCTGGGGTGGGGCATAAATATACAGCAAATATGAAATCTGTGGTATTTGTTAATGATTCTACGGATGTCAGCTTTCACGGTATGACCTTCCAAAGCAATAGTGATACACCCGGCGCTGGCGGTGCGGATGCTATTGTCTTTTGGAACGCATCAACAGGTGCGATCCACGATAGCGCAATTGAGGGACTCTACTCGATCAGTGGCGTCCAAACAGGCCAAGGGTTAGCTGTTGATGCTGGAGCGGGTCAGACGACGGACCTGACATTAATTAATTGCGATGTTAGTGGTTTTCAGAAGAATGGGATCGATATTGTTGACGGGAACGCGACAATTTCTAACGCTGGAACGATTACATTCAATATGAATGGCGGTTCTGTTTCTGGCGCTGGCCCTATTTCCACTATTGCCCAGAACGGTGTCATGTTTTGGAATCGGGGCGGTGGGAATTTGGGCGGAACGATTGATGGTGTGAGGTTGACTGGCTTTGATTATGCACCAGATCCTGACACAGCCAGCGGTTTCCTGAATTACGGCGCTGGAACAGCGGGGAACCTTTCTATCACGGGTTGTAACTTCGCTGACAACGAAATCCACATTTTTGACAATGATGGAGATAAGGTTAATATTGAAGAGCTCTTGGCAGTAAATACTTTTGATAAGGCCGCTATCGTTGAGGAAGGCGATGCTATCTATGGCGCTATTCAACCTGCAATTGATGACGCTGAAAATGGTACGCTGATTCACGTTCTGCCGGGAACCTATGTTGAAAATCTCTACATCGACAAAGATGTCGAGATCTTGGGCGCGGACGCCAGCAGCACCATCATTCAATCTCCTGATACCTTGCCGGTTTGCTTTAGCACCTCATATGACTATAGGGCTATTGTCTGCATCGAGGATGCGGATGTCCAACTGGATGGGTTGAGCTTTGACGGCCTGGGAAAAGGCGATGCGAACAACCGGTTTGTCGGTGTTGCTTTCTACAATTCAGGTGGCATATTACAAAATAGCGAAGTTTTGAATATTGAAGATACGCCTTTTAGTGGCACGCAGCACGGTCTGGGGGTCTATGGATACTTTGATGATGGCGAACGTCACTTGTTATCAATAACGGATAATACGGTTCAGGATTTTCAAAAGAATGGCATAACTGTCAATAGTTACGATAACACGCCAGTGATTTTAGATATTATTGGCAATACAGTTATTGGTAAAGGTGCAACAACTACAACTGCCCAAAATGGTATTCAAACCCTGGGTTATTCAGCTATCGCGACGATTAAAGATAATGTGATCCGTGATATTGCGTATGACAACACTGATGCTTCGACGAAATGGGTGGCGACTTCAATTTTGCATTACTATGGAGACGTAACTATTGAAAACAACTTGATTTCAGGCGGGCACGTGGGGGTTTACAATAATGACGCACCGGCGAAAATTAATAACAACGTTTTCTCAATTGAGAAAGTGGGCCTTTATGCCTATGGCATCATTGCCACCGATCCACCGAACGTCGTGCCCGCGGGTGTGGGTGTTGCTGAAGAGGATAGAGCTGGCGCTCCCGCTGACCGTCAAACTGCATTGAAAGTAGAAATAAAGGATAACGAAATAACCTTTATTGGCGATGAAAACACGGATACATTTGGAATTGAAGCGGATTCCGGCTATGGTCCTGAAAACCTCTCGGTTTTGATGAGCGGGAATATTATTGATAGCTTCGATTATGGCATCAGTATTTATAAGGGCACATCCGACCCAGGCGTCTTTACTGATGTCACTGCTATTGATAATTGTATTTACAATAGTTTCAGTTATGGCTTATGGAGCAATGACGACAGTATTACAGTGAATGCATTGAATAACTTTTGGGGACATGCCACTGGGCCATATCACGCCATCCTGAACCCGCTTGGCAAGGGTGGTGCTGTTTCTGATAGCGGCGTGGATTTTGATCCTTGGTCCAGAGTATGCTCAAAGTCAGTTCCAAAGTATGAATTAAATATATTCATTCCTCTCTTCATAGGAAATTGAATAAATTCTGACTTAAAATAAAATAGTTTGTAATCGGCAATCCAGACCCGGGGCTGCAAGTCTCGGGTCTGAGATTGGAAATAGTCCAATTAGTACTTATTATGCGTGGACACTATTGAGTTCACCGTAGCCGACGAAAACGACGCCGAGAGTGACCTGGCTACCATCACCATCAACGCCAGCCCGGAAGCAGAGCCGAATTATTACCTTCCTGTTTTTTATTACAATTCAGGGAAATAACCTCCCCCAAACGAAGGGGCTGCTCTGAACGGGGCAGCCTCTGCCATTGTATAAGGGCCGCAGGTGGTGATAAAATAGACCCTATATGAAATCTGATGGCCGCACGCAAAGTTTCCTGAACATTACCCTCTTCAACGTGATTGCCGCAGCGGTTGAGCTGTTGCTGTTCCAGTTCGTCCTCGGGGAACTATGGCTCAGGCTGTTGGTGGCCGACCTATCTGGGCGTTCGTGATCTGGCAGGCCAGCCAGGCGCTCAGCAACGCCCAGGTCTGCGATCCCTATTGGCGCGTCCAGTCGCCGGTCATCCACGGCGGGGGGGCTGAATGGCTGGACTGGGGTGGGCTTGCGGTGGACGAATCGGCGATAAGGATTGCGGAGTCAGCCCTGGCAACGAATACCGGGGATCCTATCGAGCCTACCTGTCAGCATGGCATCCTCTCAGCCGCCTATGTCCCTGCTTTATTACCGCAGTTTCACCTCAGCGGTGAAGTACCCCTCCAGGGACAAAGCCAGCGAGACGGTGTTTCGGTTCAGCTTTCACAAGGTGAGATGTACCAGATCGGTCCTTATGATGCAGTCAGCCAATATCAGTCGGGAAATAATTTCGATTTTGGCGATGTGGTTTCAGATTCTTATACTATTACTACGGCTCAACCGCGGAACCTGAACGTGTCGGTCTTTTAGGAAAAGATTATTCATTTGACGGATAGCGATCTTGTTTTTTTACCCGCTCACCTTGCGGGCCGGCAGTGCCGTCTGGACGGATAACGTCATCGATGCGGCGGACGCCAGCCTGGTAGGTGCGTTTTATGGCCGGACGGTGGATGACCTCGAACCGGGCGAGACATTGGACGCGGACGTGAATTTTGATGGTGTGGTCAACCTGCGGGACCTGGCGCTGGTTGCTGGGAGCTACGGGTTAACTTCAGAAACAGCTTATGCTGATTGGCAGCCCTGATTTGATTGATAATTTATTGGTTTAGAAGAAATTGAAATGTTATGAAGAAATGGTTTAAATACATTTTCTCAATCGTTCTCTTGCTGGCGCTCGGTTTCTCAACCCTGCCTGCTCGCGCGGCCAGCGCGCCCACCGTGATGGTGGAGCCGGTTGAAGTGACGACGACGGTGGGGGCTGAAATTGAAATTCAAATCCTGGTGATCGGTGGGGTGGATGTCAATGCTTATGATCTCACGTTGACCTACGACCCGGACGTTCTCAGGTTGGAATCCTGGGAGCATGGCGATTATCTATCCAACCATTGGGTGGTGCAGAATATTGATGAGCCGGGCCTGTTTCAGATTGCCGATGCGCAGCTTGGACTGCCGCCCGTCAGCGGTGATGGGACGCTCCTGGTGTTGACCTTTACGACGATTGATGAGGGAGAAAGTGATCTGGCGTTGGAGGATGTGACCCTCGCGGATGACGGTGGGAACATGTCTATTCCCGTGATGGAGGATGGCCGGGTAGTTGTCTCCATGCCTGCGGGACCATCACTCATGCCCACGTTAACACCGACCCGGACGCCCACCCCAACTTGGACGCCGGCTACCGGTGCGCAGGCGCCCACGGCGAAGCCGACGTCCACCCAGCGTCCGACTGGGAGCGATCCGGTTAGTGCGGGCGCCCCGCCGCAGGAAGGCTATCCGGTGGAGGAAACAACGCCGACAGGTTCGCTGATTGATGAAACCGCTTACCCGCAAGGCACGCAGGGTGATCCAGCGGTGACAGAGACGCCGGATGATATCGCCGCAGGAAATTCAGATCTTAGCGACGAGTCACCAACCAGCGACGGGCGATCTAATGAAGCAGGCCAGAGCACGAGCGAACCGCCGGCGGGATTAGATGTTCTACTCTGGATTGTGTTGGCAGCAGCGGTGTTGGCGCTTGGGGTGATGGTCATTATTCTAATTCGACGACGAAGAGATAAACTTGAGGATTTATTATTATGAATCCACTGCAAAAAGGTATCTCCACTGACAGCCTTTTTGTCTGCCTTGAGGGTGTCGATTAAGTACCAAAAATAGCGAACTTGACCTAACCGGTGTCAAACCGGCAAAAAAATGATAGAAATATCCGTAAAAAGTTCTAAATTTCTTTATTTTTTTACGCTATTTTCACCGCCTTTCCTCTCGTTTTCAGCCACCATCGACACTTCTCCCTGGGTTATGTCAATACCGGACAACGTGTCTTCAAGCCAACCCCAGTCAACTCCTTAACTAT
>JAXHUD010000160.1:0-4629 GCA_034189815.1 Chloroflexota bacterium | reverse complement strand
CCCACGCTGCGAACCCTTCATGCCAACTTTGAAGTTGTCGGGGTGGTGACGCAGCCAGACCGGCCGGCGGGCCGGGGGCGGGATCTGCGGCCACCTGATGTGAAGGTCTTGGCCCAGGCATTGGATTTACCTTTAATGCAGCCCAAAAAACTCAAAGACCCGGACGCAATGGCGCAGTTGGCGGATTGGCAGCCGGATGTGATTGTCGTGGCCGCATTCGGGCAAATCCTGCCCGAGAATGTGCTGACACTGCCGGCGCACGGCTGTGTGAACGTGCATGCTTCATTATTACCACGTTGGCGCGGTGCGGCGCCGGTCCAGGCTGCTGTCCTGCATGATGACAGGACAGGCGTTACGATCATGCGGATGGACAAAGGCCTGGATACGGGGCCGATCCTCAGCCAGCGGTCGATGGTGATCCCGCCGGAGATCACAGCGGGGGATTTGTTTGGTGCGTTGGCAGAAATGGGGGCGGACCTCCTGGTTGAGACTTTGCCGGCCTACTTGAACGGCGACATCACACCGCAGCCCCAGGATGATTCAAAATCAACCTATGCGCCTCGGTTGAACAAGTCAGATGGTGCGTTGGATTTCAGCCAGCCCGCAGCTTACCTGGCGCGGATGGTCCGGGCCTATAATCCCTGGCCCGGCGCTCATCAGTTCCTGGACGGTGCGCGGCTCAAAGTCTATCGCGCCCATGCCGTCTCAGGCAACGCCCAACCCGGTGATCGGTTGATTGTGGATGAATTGCCTGCCTGGGGGACGGCGAAAGGATTGCTCGTTCTGGATGAGGTACAGTTGGCCGGGCGAGGAAGAGTCGAGGGCGAGGCCTTCTTACACGGCGCAAAAAATTGGGAGAAAAGGAAATAATGACGAATTTTATTCTGGCGCTTGACCAGGGCACGACCAGCACTCGGGCGATCCTTTTTGACCATGCCGGCAAGGTGGTCGGGGTGAAACGAAAAGAACACGAGCAGTTTTTTCCCAAACCCGGCTGGGTGGAACACGACGCGCTGGAAATCTGGTCCGCAGCGCAGCTGGTGATCCAGGGCGTGTTGAACGACAGCAACCTCACACAAAATGACCTGGCCGCCATCGGCATCACCAACCAGCGCTTAGCGCCATATCAGGTCTGGAAGAAAGCCGTCACTCGCACCTTTGATTGGATTGAATAGGACCATTGATGAATTACTATGTGCTCACGCTGCTCCGGCATGCTGAGTCTGTGGGGAACGCGGAGGGTTATTACCAGGGCCAGCATGATTTCCCCCTGACCGATCGCGGGCGGAACCAGGTGCGGCGTCTGGTCTCCCGCTGGCAGGTGGATGGCACCAGGATTGACAGTGTGATCACCAGTCCGCTCAAACGCGCCAGCCAGACGGCAGAGTTGATTGCCCAGGCGTTTGGTTGTCCGCTGGAAGTGGACCAGGATTGGCGCGAACGGGATATGGGTCGGTTGACGGGGGTGAAACGGGCTGAGGCGGATCTCATTATGCCAAAACCAGCCTTCTTTACACCGTATGATAATATGGCCGAGACGGGGGAGGGCAATTGGGCCTTGTACCTGCGGGCCGGAAGAGCCTTGCATAAGCTTGTCCAAAGACCGCCTGCACGGTATGTGGTCGTTTCTCATGGGGGAATCCTCAATCAAGCGATGCATGCCATTTTGGGGATGACCCCTCAGGCAAACGGGCAGGGGGTTCATTTCAGATTTGTCAATACGGCTTTCGCAACGCTCTATTACGAACCGGACCAGCATAAGTGGATTGTTTGGGGGATGAACGACTTTACCCACCTGGCAGTGAAAGACTTTGACGTGGATGAGGAAGAAGAGTCCTAACTTAGCGAAAACGTTGCGACTCCCAAAATAAAAACCTTTCATAACTTCAAACGACCACCTGAATATCAGAGTGGTCGTTGATAGTTTGAGATTCGTTTGAAATATTTGGCTCTTGTTTTTTCTTGGTCAGGATCAGGGTCATCGCGGCCAGGAAAATGCCGACGCACATCCCGATATCGGCGCCAACAGCCATTTTTTCGGGAAAAGTACGGTGCTCAGGCCGGCACCGATAATCCCCCCAAAAATCATCCAGGCCCAATTTTTTCGTGTTTGTCTTATTTCTCTGTCATTATTTGCATCCTTCCTAATAATTGGCGAGCGAACAACGCAAATCATAAGCGCGGAAAAAGCCCGGCACCCGGGTCAATTGGTTAGGATATATGGCTACTGACGAAAAGATTCAAATTAGTCGAAGTCGGATTTGAAGATCTCATCCGTTTTAGCAGCCATGATGAAATCGTTTTGATGCAACCCTTCGATGTTGTGCGTCCACCACTGGACGGTGGCGCGGCCCCAGGTCAGCTCAATGACGGGGTGGTGACCTTCTTCTTCGGCCGCTGCGCCGACGGCGTCGGTGAAAGCTAGGGCTTCGGCAAAGTTCTTGAAGCTGAACTCACGGATCAGATGCGGCACACCGTCCACATCGACGACGGCCCATTCGGAGACTTTTTCCTGATATTCTTCGATCTCGTCTTCGGTCATAGCAGGGACATCGCTCTCGCAGGGAACGCATTTCATATTCTTAAGCTCGGCCATTTTTATCCTTTCACTTTTTATATCTTGTTTAATTAACCGATACCACAGATATGACCCTTTGTGAAATGAAAACCGCCCGGCTGTATTGCCGAGCGGTTAGGATTGACCTGTTTGCAGGACTATTCTTCATCATCCTGGATAAAACGGCGCTTCCAATCATAAAGCAGGTTTAAGGCTTCGATCGGTGTCAGACTGTTGATGTCCAGGTCTTTGAAGGCATCCAGGAGGGGGTTGTTTTCAGGGAAGAGTGTCAACTGTTGCCGGGCGGATTGTTTTTGCTCCAGTGTATTTCCCGAAGAATCCTCCAGCTGCTGCAGAATCTCGTTGGCGCGCTGGATCACGAGCTTCGGCAGGCCGGCAAGCTGGGCAACGTGGATCCCATAGGAGCGGTCAGCGCTGCCGGGGACGATTTTATGCAGAAAAACCACCTTGCCATCCGCTTCGGAGACGGCGACGTTATAATTTCGCACACCCGGCAGCAGGTCCGCCAGTTCGGTTAGTTCGTGGTAATGGGTGGCGAAGAGTGTACTGGCTTTCAGATCCGGATGACTGTGGATATACTCCACCATGGCCCAGGCGATGGAGACGCCGTCGTAGGTGCTGGTGCCCCGGCCAATCTCATCCAAAATCAACAGGCTGCGGTTCGTGGCGTTGTGCAGGATGTTTGCGGCTTCGATCATCTCCACCATGAAGGTGGACTGACCGGCGTGAATCTCGTCCTGTGCGCCGATCCGGGTGAAGATCCGGTCCACCAGACCGATCCGGGCTTCCTCAGCGGGAACGAAAGAACCCATCTGCGCCATCAGCACGATCAGTGCGACCTGGCGCAGGAAGGTGGATTTACCGCTCATGTTCGGCCCGGTGATGATTCGCACGATTTCGTCTTCATCAAAAACAGAATCATTGGGCACGAAGCGTTCACTGGTACGCAATTTCTCCACGACCGGGTGACGCCCATCGATGATCTCGATGTGCCTTTCAGCCAGGACTTCGGGCCGGTGATAATCGTTGATCGCTGCGGCCTCGGCCAGTGAGGCGTAGGCGTCCAACTCCGCCAACCCCCGGGCCGTCTCAAGCAGGTCGCGGGTACCTTCCGCCAGTTCTTCGCAGACTTGGGCGAACACCCGACTTTCGATTTCGTGGATCTGCTCCTCGGCGTTCAGGACCAGCGTTTCGTAATCTTTCAATTCCGGCGTAATGTAGCGCTCGGCATTGACCAGCGTTTGTTTACGGATGTATTCCTCTGGGACCAGGCCGGTATTGGCCTTGGTTACCTCGATGTAATAGCCGTGGACCTTATTGAATCCAACCTTGAGCGCTTTGATCCCCGTGCGTTTCTTTTCGTTCTTCTCCAGTTCGGCGATCCACTCCCGGGCGTGCTGGGAGGATTGCAGGACCTTGTCCAACTCGGGGGAAAATCCCTTGCGAATGATACCGATGTTCGCCAGCGTGGCGGGTGGTTCTTCCTGGATGGCTGCCTGGAGTAGGGCTAATTGATCCGAACAGGTGTGGATACGTTGAAGTGATGCGCTCAGGGCTTGATAATCATCATTGAATATGGCCTTGAGCACAGGAAGCCGGTTAAGGTTTTCCCGGATCGCCACAAGATCACGTGGGATGGCGTGCCCCGAGCGCACCCGGTTGGTGAGCCGTTCGAGGTCATCGAAACCATCCAGCACATCTCGAAGCTCCGTCCGTAAAAGCCCCTGATTGTGGAGGACGTCCACTGCGTCCAGACGGGTCTCAATCTGGCCGACATTCAGCAGAGGCTTGCTGACCCATTGGTGGATCATCCGTCCACCCATCGGCGTAAGGGTCAGATCCAAAATACCCAACAGCGAGCCCTGGACCTTACCCGTCCGCATTGTCTCATTAAGTTCCAGGTTGCGCCGGGTCTCAGCATCCAGCACCATGAACTCGTCCAGGCTATAGTTGCTTAGGTCGGTTAATAATTTTAGGGATTGGCGCTGGGTGTCTTCCAGGTAGGCCAGGATCGCCCCGGCCGCCCGGATCGCAGCAGATTTGCCCCGCAG
>JAXHUD010000016.1:4817-25085 GCA_034189815.1 Chloroflexota bacterium | reverse complement strand
GTTATCAAAGTCTGTCCAGATTGGATCCACTTCTTGATGGCGGTTTTCTGAGATTGCCACGTCGGCGTCCTCGACGCTTCGCTCCATGACAACAGTCTCAAATTTGCATTTTCCCCCTAAAGTGTTATAATGCAGCCATTAAACCAATTGAATAGCCCCATGCGGCACTCTTATCCAGAGAGGTGGAGGGACCGGCCCTTTGATACCTCGGCAACCAAAAACTAACCCTTTTATGGTGCCAACTCCGGCAGAGCGATTTCTGGAAGATGAGAGGGAAGCCAATGCTCAATTACGCCCCTCTCGCACATAAGCCAGGAGGGGCGAAATGTTTAAATGAGACATGGAGGTTCTCACCAATGACATTAACTTTTGTGAATTCACCTAAATATCTGTTCACCTCAGAATCGGTGACAGAAGGCCACCCCGACAAGGTCTGCGACCAGGTCGCTGATGCCGTCCTGGACACGCTGATCGCGCAGGACCCGTTCTCCCGTGTGGCTTGCGAATGCGCCACCAAGACAGGCTTCATCATGGCCCTCGGCGAGATCACGACCAAAGGCTTTGCCAACTTCGACGAGCTGGTCCGCAATGTGGTCACCGGGATCGGCTATGACAGCAGCGAAAAAGGCTTCGACGGCAACACCTGTGGGGTAATGATCGCCCTCGCCAACCAATCCGCCGATATTGCCCTGGGCGTCGACAAAGCCCGGGAGTTCAAGACCGGGGAGATGAGCGAAGATGAACAGATCGAAGAAGTCGGCGCCGGCGACCAGGGTATGATGTTCGGTTATGCCTGCAATGAAACCGAAACCCTGATGCCCATGCCGATCTACTACGCTCACAAGCTCACCCGCCGCCTGGCGGAAGCCCGCCGTGCCAACGACCTGAATTTCCTCCGCCCCGACGGCAAGAGCCAGGTGACGGTGGAATATGAATACGGCAAGCCCAAACGGATCCACACCGTGCTGATCAGCACGCAGCACAACCCGGACGTGACTCACGACCAGATCCGCGAAGGCGTGATCGAAGAGATTATCAAGCCCGTCCTGCCCGCCGAACTAATCGATGACGACCTGATCGTCTATGTGAACCCCACCGGGCGGTTCGTCACCGGCGGCCCCATGGGCGATGCCGGCGTGACCGGGCGCAAGATCATCGTCGACACCTACGGCGGCATGGGCCGTCACGGCGGCGGCGCCTTCAGCGGGAAAGACCCGACAAAGGTCGACCGCTCCGGCGCTTACGCTGCCCGCTGGGTGGCCAAGAACGTGGTCGCTGCCGGCCTGGCAGACCGCTGCGAAGTACAGGTGGCTTACGCCATCGGCGTGGCGCACCCGCTTTCGGTCAACGTGGAGACCTTCGGCACGGGCAAGATTGAGGATGCCAAGATCGCCTCGCTGGTCACGGATCATTTCGACCTGCGCCCCGGCGCCATCATCCGTGACCTCGACCTGCGCCGCCCGATCTATCAGGACCTGGCGTCCTACGGTCACTTCGGCCGCGATGATCTGAACCTGACCTGGGAAAAGACAGATAAGGCCGCTGTGTTGAAGGATGCTGCCGGTTTGTAGAATATTGGATTGACAGTAAAGAAGCAAAACCTTGAAAATTTTTCTCCTTCAGATCAGGTTTTGCCTTACCCATTGCACCCACGCAGCAAGCTGCGGGGTATTCTGCTCCGCAGAATAAAACATCAGCTCCCGGGATTTTAAAAACTCGGGAGCTTTTCTTATGCTAAATGTCACAAACTTGTCACTAGCCTTTTGATTTATTTTGCCAATGTCGAGGCTGTTTCATCAGGCTTGAGTTGAATATATCATTCTGGGAAGCTTGCTTCTGAAGCGCTCCAAAACCGTGTATTGTATCGTATGACGACTTGTGCCCTTCCGCTATCTTCCAGCAAATGAAGAACTTCTTTTATTTGATTAGGTGACCATTTTTTCAATGAATGGACCAATTCTGTTTCTTGCATCGGATGACGGGTAATAATCTCTACGATGGCATTCACCAAGTCATCCTCACCGCTAAGATCAAAGGTTCCCTTTGCGGGCAGAACGGCGGTTGCTTTCGCACCAAGAATAATTTGGGCCCGCAAAATTGCAGGGTCATCCGGCGGTTTCACCCAAAGTTCTACCGGGGGACGTGTGGGTTGAACGATGTGTACTTCATCTGGTTGTATTTGTTCCAACAACCCAGCGATTTCCTTGAGCGCTTCTTCGCTATCGTTCAATCCCCGCACCAGCATGACCTCAACCCACAACTTGTTTTTATACACCTTACGAAATGAAATTAACCCACTCACCAGTCGCTCGAATGTCAATTCGGGATGAGGACGGTTGATTTTGTGATATAAATTTGGATTACCGGCATCCAGGGTGGGTAAAACCGCATCAGCAGCCTTCAGTTCTTCCCGAACTTCGTCCAAATACAATAACGATCCATTTGTAATCACGGCAACAGGGATTTTGGTCATTGATTTCACTTCTCGGATCATCTCCCCCAAACCAAGATGGAGGGTCGTCTCTCCCGATCCAACGAATGTAATCCAATCAATTTCACCGGGACCATGCGAAGCCAGGGTTTTCTGTACCTGTGGGATGATAGTCTCATTCTTGTAAAAAGATTGACGCTCCAAAACAAATGAATGAGTGCGCCCGAGTTGGCAATAGACGCAATTCCAATTGCAGCTCTTTAGAGGCACAGGATCAATTCCCAGTGATTGGCCCAAACGCCTGGAGGGAACTGGGCCGAACACATTTTTATTCATTTGTGCCGCCTCCTCTGAGTCATCGGCTTATGAGTTTAATGCAACCGGGTTCAAAATTCATTATAAGGCTGGTTTCAGAAGAGTACACCAATAATCGTATTGATTATCCTAAAAAGACATGGCGCTTTGTATTGTCATTGGGTGCGAAGCAGATGGGTAAGCAATCTGGAATTTGAAAAAATTAAAACTTATCCAACCTGGATTATCCTCGTTGACAATCCATTTCTGAGATTACCACGTCGACGCCGTTGGCGCTTTATCGCAATGAAAATTTAGTCTACACCAATCGACCCTGGTACTGGCTCGCGAAGATCGCCGGGCCGCCGCCGGTATGCCAGAAGAGCACGGTATCATCACCGGCGAAGAACCCATTGCGGATCAGGTCAATCAACCCTGCGGCCGCGCGGCCGGTGTAGACAGGGTCCACCAGCAAAGCTTCCTGCCGGGCGAGAAGCCGCACCGCCTCAATCTCCGGTTCGCCCATCACAGCGTAACCCGCGCCGGTATAGTCATCGTTCACCAAAACATCCTCCGCCGTAAAGCCCCAACCTTTCCCAATATACGCCGCTGTCGCCGTCGCCAGCTCCGCCACTCGCGGCCGCAGAACCGCCGCCGGTTCGTCCACGCTGATCCCCAGGATGTCCCCCGCGTAACCGCTCAGCCGTGCGCCCACCAGCATCCCGGCCTGGGTGCCGCCGGATGAACTCGGGAAGACGATCCAGTCCGGGCTCATATCCTGCTCAGCCAGCTCCCGCATCGCGTGCACATAGCCCATCGCGCCAACGGGGTTCGACCCGCCGTATGGGATCAGATAAGGCTTGCGTCCATCCGCCTGGGCCTGCTCAAATGTCGCAGTCAACTGGGTTTCCACCTGGTCGCGCTCGGTGAGGACAAATTCCGCGCCTAAAAGGTGATGCAGCAAATGGTTGCCATCAGGCGGATCGGGCGGGTCGCCGAAGAGCACCAGGATACAATCCATCCCAAACCTGGCAGCCGCCGCCACAGTCTGCCGGCAATGGTTGGATTGCACCGCCCCGGCCGTGATCAGCGTCCGGGTGCCCTGCGCCTGCGCATCAGCCAGCAGGTATTCCAGCTTGCGGGTCTTATTCCCACCGAAGGCCAGCCCCGTCTGGTCATCACGTTTAACCCACAGCTGCGGTCCGCCCAACTCGGCGGATAACCGGGGCATCTCTTCCACCGGGGTGGGCAAATGGGCAAAATGCAATCTGGGTATCATGCGCTCACTCCTCGTTTCGTTTCCGATTTCCCGCGCCGCCGCATCACGTTCAACACCCGGGGCAGCACCTGGCTGTAGAGCCGGTAGGCCAGCGGGCGGACGGGGTAGTCCCAGGCGCCCAGCGTGCGGACAACCTGGCCGCCGAAGCCGTCCTTGAAGCGGTAAACGCCCCACATCGAATCGCTCTTATCGAAGATATCCGGCGCCCCCCACATATCATAGGCCGTGCAGCCGGCTTGCTTCGACCGCACCATCGCTTCCCACTGCAGACGATAGGTGAACATCTTCTCGCGGTGTTCGTCCAAGGACATGCCGTGGATATACCAGGCGCGCCCGCCGAATCGGAAGATCACCACCGCGCCGACCGGCTCGCCTTCCACCTCGGCGATTAACGGTTCGGCCAGGCCAGCCTCGAAGAAAATCCGCCAAACCAGGGCGTAATAGTCCCGGCCTCGGATCAGGAAATCATCCCGGACGGAAGTATGCGCGTACATCCGGTAAAGCAGGTCAATATCATCCACGCCGCCGGCGCGCACAGTCACGCCGCGGCGTTTCGCCAGGCGGATGTTATAGCGAGTCTTGGATTTCATCCGCATCAGCAGGTCGTCTTCATCTTCGTTCAGATCCACCAGGACAGTGTTGCGGAATTGGATCTGCTCATCAGAAAAGCGCCAGCCGCGCGTACCCAGATCATCTTTCAGGGCCAGGCCAGCCGGGTTGGATTGTCCATCTTCCTCGCCAGGGATCCCGACCCCCAGCGGCAGATCGGGGTCAATCTTCAGGAAGATCGCGCCCCGCTCGCGGGCGAAAGCCTGCAGGTCATCCAGCACCGTCGCCACGAGGTCCGTGTCTTCCCAATCCAGCATCGGCCCGCGCGGCGCATACATCACGCTCAGGCCCAAAGTGGCTGCCCGCTGCAGCACCAAAGCGCCCGCGCAAACTGTGCCCTCAGGGTCGCGCCAGACCAGAGGATGCGGCCGCCAGCCGACATCGGCCTTGACTCGGCCCCACTGCCAGGTCTGCAAGGCGTGCGCGCCGGGCAGCCCGGCGATCAGGTTGTTCCAATCATCAGGGTTTTCAATTATAAGGATATCCGATTTAAAAGCAGTCATCGTGTCTTGCCTTATGCCGAAGGCGTCTGGTTGCGGCTGGCATAAATCTCATACAGCCGGTAGAGGAAAGGACGGTAAACACGGTCCCATGCGCCGATCGTGCGGCGTACCTCGCCGCCGAAACCGCGCTTGAAGCGGTAAACGCCCCAAAGCCCGTCGGACCGGTCCATGAACTGATCTTCGAGCGCCTCTTCCGGATAATCGGGGACACCCCACAGGTCGTAGGTCTTGCAGCCTTTTCCCTTGGCCCAGCGCATCGCCTCCCACTGCAGCAGGTATGTGGGCATGCGGTTACGTTCCTTGTTGGTGGATGCGCCGTAGAAATACCAGGCCGTGTCGCCCCAGGCAAAAGCCATCAGCCCCGCCAGGGGTTGGTCCTCGTAATAAGCGATCAACATCGTGCAAGCACCTTCGGCTGCAAAGAGTTCGTTAGCACGCTGGTAATAAGCCAGGCTGTGGATGCCGAAGGCATCCCTTTCGCCCGTGGTCTCCATCATCCGGTGATACGCGTCCACATCGCTGCTGGGCCGCACGACCACGTCCTTGCGCCCCGCCAGGCGGATGTTGTAACGCGTCTTGGGTTTCATCGCCATCAGCAAGTCGTCCTCCGGCGCGGTCAGGTCCACGAGGACCGTGCGCGGGGGCTGGATAGTTTGTGTGGTCGGTTGGAATCCGGGCAATTTCTTCTCGATAAGGCCATCATCCACCGGTTCCCAGATTTCCGGTTCCACCCGCAGGAAGACGGCTTTCTCAGCCGTACAAACCGCATCCACCTGCGGCCAGAAATCGGACCAATCCCCATCGCCGACCGGGCCGCGTGGGATATAAGCCACGCTGAACCCCAGGGGCAGCCGCCGGAACAGGACCATTGCACCCAGTCCGCCGTGGCGGATGTATTTCGGGGTCCAGCCAAAATCGGTTTTAAGCTTGCCCCAGGCTGGCGATTGTAAGATGTGGGCTTCAGGATGGTCTTTGAAAAATGCGTCCCATTGCGCTTCGGTCAGATCGGTCATCGGTTATGGTAACTTGTCTCCTTAAAACAGTTGACATTGCCAAAACACCGGCAACATCAATGCTCATACTCCCCTTTTTAACTGGCTTAGACCGTCATTCTACCATATCCAGGTTTGGCTCGCTGGCCTGGATCGCTGCGCCCGGGATAGTCTCGCTGAGGACCGCCAGGATCTCCTCGGGGTTGCCGGCGCGGGCCAAACTTAATAATCGGTCCACTACGGCTTTCAGCTCCTCAGTGGAAAACGCCGCCTCGCTGTCCACCTTGTTGATCTCCGGGTGAGCGGTGGGCGAATAGGCGAATCCCTGATCCCACAAGTCCTCACGCAGCTTTTCGCCCGGCCGGACGCCCGAAAAGACGATCTCTATGTCCTTGCCGGGTTCCAGGCCCGAAAGCCGGATCAGGTCTTCCGCCAGGTCCAAAATACGTACTTGTTCGCCCATGTCGAGAACATAATTCTCGCCGCCCTCGCTCATCGCCGAAGCCTGCAGCACCAGGTGGACGGCCTCCGGGATGGTCATGAAGTAACGCATCATCTCCGGGTGCGTCACGGTCACCGGGCCGCCCTTGGCGATCTGGCGTTTGAAACGGGGCACCACGCTTCCCCGACTGCCCAACACGTTGCCAAAGCGCACCACGCTGAATGCTCTTTTTTCCCGCCTGGCGGCGTCCAACACCAGCATCTCAGCGATGCGCTTGGTGGCGCCCATCACATTCACCGGGCGGATAGCCTTATCGGTGGAGATCATCACCAGCCGCTCGACGTCCTGAGCCAACGCCGCCCGGACGATGTTGCCCGTACCGAGAATGTTATTGGTAATCGCTTCCTCGATGTTGCTCTCCATCAGGGGCACATGCTTATGTGCCGCGGTATGAAAAACCACCTGCGGCGCCCAACGCTCAAACAGGATGGCCAACCGTCCCGCGTTGCGCACGTCCGCGATCAGCGGTTGGATCTCAAGCGACGGGAAGGCGTCCTTCATATTCAGCAGGGCTTCATAGATGCTGTTCTCGCCGTGACCCAACATCAAAAGTCGCTCGGGGCCGAGTTGTGCGATCTGCCGGCAGAGTTCCCGGCCGATCGAGCCGCCCGCGCCGGTGACGAGGACGGTCTTCCCACCCAGGACTTTACCCAGGTCCGTGGTGTCGATATGGACAGGCTCCCGGCGCAGCAAATCGGCGATATCCACCTCGCGCAATCGGCTCACGCTGACGCTGCCGCCCAGCAGCTCATAGAGGCCAGGCATCGTCCGGAAAGCAACGCCGCGCTGGCGGCAGATTTCAGTCACCCTGCGCAGCACCTTACCGGCCGCGCTGGGGATGGCAATAATCACTTCATCGACATGCTGGGTATTCAGAATATGGCCCACCTGATTCACGGGCGCTAACACCGGCACACCGTGGATCTTGCTGTCCTGCTTGGCCGGGTCGTCGTCCAAAAAGCCCACCGGCTTCATGCTCAATTGCGAGTTCTTCAACAACTCTCGTACCACCATTGCCCCTGCGTCGCCCGCGCCGACCACCAAAACGCGCTTCTTGCGTTTACCCTTCCCCTTCTCACCGTTCGCGGCTGTCGAACTGCTGTCGGCCACCAGGCGGAAGGCAAAGCGCATTCCCCCAACCAACGCGATCGAGAAGAGCCAGTCGATGATCAGCACCGACCGGGGAAATCCAGAGAAAACACCGGCGCCGAACAGCACCAGCATAATCACCGAAACGATCACCGACGCCGTCGTGACGGCTGAGGTAATCAGCACAAGCTCTCGAGTGCTGGCATAACGCCAAAGCCTGCGGTAAATCCCGAAGAAAAAATAAACCAGCGGTTTGACGATCGCCACAATGCCTAACATCCAAAGCAGTGAGAGCTGGTAGGTTGGGAAGATCGCGATCCACTCCAGACGGACCATATAACTGAGCAGCACAGAAATCAGGCTCAGGACGACATCCCCCATCAGTAAATATCTGTTTCGGATTCGTTTTCCAAAGATGATCATAAGGGATTATGTCCAGACGTCATTGACCTTTGAAGCCAAATACCGCGCCCACGGTCCGCAGAATGATGACAACATCCATCAAGAAGGTACGGTGTTCAATGTAATAAAGATCGTATTCCAGTTTGATGGCGGTTTCTTCAATCGTTCCGGCGTACTTCTGATTTATCTGGGCCCAACCCGTGATGCCGGGTTTGACCAGCAGGCGAGCGCGATAGAAAGGCAAAGCTTCCTGGAACTGTTCCACCATTTGCGGCCGTTCGGCCCGCGGACCCACCAGGCTCATTTCGCCCCGGATGACGTTGACAAATTGCGGCAGCTCATCCAGATGCGTCTTGCGCAGGAACCACCCAACCCTGGTCACTCGGTCATCATTCTCTTCCGTCATGCGCGCCCGGCCGTCTTTCTCGGCGTTGCGCGTCATCGTGCGGAATTTATAAATATTGAAGGACTGCCCGCCCCGGCAGAGTCGTTCCTGCACAAGAAAGATCGGGAAACCCGTCTCCAGCAAGATAGCCAGAGCAATGAAGGGGAAGAACGCCATCATGATGAGCGTCCCCGCCAGGCCGCCGGCAAAGTCCAACAAGCGTTTGGAAAGCTGATAAACCGAGCTGGTATGCGATTTTTCGACAAAGGAACGCACGATCCACTCCGCTTCCAGCAGGAAAATCGGTACCCGTGTAAGGATCTCTTCGTAGACCTGGGGCATCGGGTTCAGGTTGACGCCCCTTTCCTGCGCCGCCAGGAGCGCCTGGAACATCTCGCCGTGCATTTCACCCGTGATCGCCAAAATCAGGTCGGTGATCTCTTCTTCCTGAATAATCCGCATCAGGTCTTTGCTGTTGCCCAAAACGGTGAAGGCGCCAATCTGGGCGCCTTGCTTGGCCGGGTTATCATCAACCAATCCTGCGGTATAGAAAGGCGGGGGCGATTGATCCTCAATCACATCTACAATCGCCTTGCCGGCGTTACCCGCGCCGATGATCAACATCCGCCGGAGCAATCCCGGCGCAGTGAAAATGCGAATGTATAAGAGGCGCCAGAGCAGTGTGAGGATGGCCACGCTGACGATGAAAAAAGCAACTCCCCGGCGGGGCAATGAATTGGGGGGAGAGGAAAAATAGATCAGCAAATAGGCCAGGGCATAGATCAAAACCGCCAGGCCAATACCTTTGAGCGTGTCCTGAACGTTGCTGGCCCGGTGAATATCATAAAGTTCCACCAATAAGATGATCCAAAAGAAGGGCAGAGTGAAGTACCAAATTGGCGGGCGCTGAATGATAAACTCCAACGAGAATTCCATCCAGGCGTCACCGGCTGCCCAAAAATATAGCGCCATAAACAGCGCTATAGCGGCCATCAGAACATCACCGATTAAAAGAATAAAGATCCGTTCCGAGGCGCGTAAATGCCATCGTTTGGGTCTGGGTTGTCCGTTCATAACTTACATTTTAACATTTATTTTGATTTTGGGGGCTGAACCAGGCTCCAGATGAAGCCTGCACCCCAGGAGAAGTGCATCGTGGCAATCGCCAGCGGGACGCCCAAGACCATCGCGAGATCTTTATGCCTGAGCGCCAATTGCACCCCTGCGAGCATTAACACCAGTAAGTAGAACCCCAAAACAGTCAGCAACACCCAGCGCGCCAAACGCAGGAAAGGCGCAGCCAAAGCTAAAAGGGCCAGTCCCAGCACGAAAATCGGGGGTAAGGCCTGTCGCCAGCGCAGGGTCTCAGGGTAACGGCGCAGCATCTGTCGTTTCCAGTATCCATAGCGCCAATACTGCTTCGCCAGCCCTCGCAGGTTGCTGCGAGCGTAATAGGCGGAGCGGATCTGCGGGTCCAGCCAGATCTTCCCGCCGGATTGGCGCACTCGGGCGTTGAATTCATAATCCTCATTCGCCAGCAGGGTCTCGTCAAACATCCCGATCCGGTCAAGCAGGTCCCGCCTGAAAGCGCCGAAGGGCACCGTATCCACATAGGCAGCCCGATTGGTAAAGCGGTAACGGGCATCACCCACACCGATCGGGTGACCGGCGGCTGCGGCGATCGAACGGGCGATCCAGCCTTCATTCCCGGGCCGGATCTCCCAAACGCCGCCCACGTTCTGGCCTCGCTCCTCTTCCAGCGCGCGCACTGCCCGTTCGACATAATCCCGGCGGGGTTCGGAATGAGCGTCCAGGCGCACGATAACCGAACCCCTTGAAGCCGTAAGGGCCACGTTCAACGCAGCCGGGATGCTTTGAGCCGAATTCTCGACCAGCACAACGTTGAGCTGGGGGTGGCCAGCCTGCCACTCAGCAATAGCCGCCTGGGTCCCGTCGGTGGAACCGCCGTCGGCGATCACCACTTCCATCTCGGTCGAGGGGAAAGATTGCTGATTGAGCGCGTCCAGCAAAGGCTGGATCGTCCCGCGCTCGTTGAAACAGGGAATGATGATGGATACTTTAGGAATTGGTACGTTTTTATCAGTCATTTTGTAGTGGTATTTTTACCACAAAATGACTGCCTTCCCCAGGCTGGCTGGTCACGGATAAGGTGCCCCCATGGGCGGACACAATTTGCCTGCTGATGGACAACCCCAGGCCATAGCCGCGCACCTCGCCACCGGGGCGGGCCTTATCCACCTGGTAGAAACGCTCAAAGATCCGTTTCTGCTCTTCCGGTGAGATGCCCTGACCGGTGTCGATCACGTGGATCTCTAAATAATCTTCGCTCACCTGACTGGTCAGCGTCACCCTTCCCCCCGTTCCGGTGAACTTCAGGGCGTTATCCAGCAGATTATCCAATACCTGCATCAATCGGTCCGGGTCGCCCATAATTTGCACAGGGAGGTCGGTAAAGGTTGTGGTGAATTGGATCCCCAGCGCTTCCGCACGCGGGGTGAAGTTATGTTGGGCGGCTTCCAGCAGCGGCGTGATATCCATCGGCCGCATGTGGAAATTCGCCATGCCCGCGTCCATCTTGGTCAGGGTGAGCAGCGCCTGGATCAGGCGATGCATCCGCTCCGATTCGCTTTGGATCACGCTTGCCGCCTGAGCTAGCTCGGCTTCCGATTGCGCCGTGCCGTCCTGCAACGCGCGAGCAAAGCCCTGGATGGAGGTCAGCGGCGTCTTGAGATCGTGGGAGACATTCGCGATGAAGTCCTTCTGGGATTGCTGGGTTTCCTGCACCTGCTGGTTCATATCGTTGAACGATGCCGCCAGCTGCTGGACTTCTTCCGGTCCTTCCATCGGGATCGGCCGGGCGCGGCCATCCGCTACCTGGCGGGCTTCCTTGCCAATCCGCCTGAGCGGGGCCGTGATCCAGCGTGACATGAGCAGTGACAGCACAAAAGCGACCAACATCGAAAATAAACCTGCCTGTACCAATGGGCCAAGATATTGATCTCTGAAAATGGTCACAATTTGCAGGCGGGGCCGGCTGACGGCAAAAAAAGCCACCCGATTCTCGTCGATGCTGTCGATCAGATAATACCAAAGGCGTTCATTGTTATCGCGGTAAAAACCCGGCAGCGCGCCTACCTCCGTCTGCAGCGGCATCGAATTGAAATCCGGCAAGCTGGCGTCCTGGCCGACCAGTGAATCGGCTAACAGTTGGCCATCACGATTCAGAACGACGATCCGACCCTGGATCTGGCTGGCGTTACGGATCAGCATAGCCTGTAAGGCGTCAGGGGTCACATTTGCAGTATCACGCAGCCTGGGCATTGCATTGACCCGCAGTGCTTGCAGGTTGATGGCAGCCTGCTGGAGCGGGAGGTTCCCCTGGTAGACCACTGAAAAAATTGCCGCGCCCACCACACTCAAGACCACGCCGATTAAAAGAGCGTAGGTCAACCAGAGTCGGGAGCGCAGCGTATTGAACATCATTTCACCAATTTATAACCTATGCCGGTCACCGTCTCAATTTTCACCCGGCTGGCTGCGATCTTCCGGCGCAGTTGGGCAATATGTACATCCACCGTGCGGGTTTGACCGTAAAAATCATACCCCCAGGCCTTACTGAGCAGCTGTTCCCGAGTCAGCACGATGCCGGTATTTTCCGCCAGCACCTTGAGCACCTCAAATTCCTGGGTGCGCAGTTCCACCAACGCACCGTCGATGCGGACTTCCCGCCCGGCCAGGTTGATGTTCAGGTCACCCACCTCGATCGGCGGCTGGGCGCCGGAGAGCGCCGGCTCGCCCCGCCGCAAGACGGCGTGCACTCGGGCTACCAATTCTCGTGGATTGAAAGGCTTGGTTAGGTAATCGTCCGCGCCCAGTTCCAGTCCCAGGATCTTGTCAATATCATCATCCCGCGCGGTCACCATGATGATCGGCACAGGGTTGTCCTCAGCGCGCAGTCGACGGCAAACCTCGAAACCATCCACCTGCGGGAGCATCACATCCAGCACCACCAGATCCACCTCCAGGTCGTTCACCTTATCCATTGCTTCACGTCCATCGCCCGCGGCGCTCACCTTGAATCCGTCCCGCTCAAGATATAGCCGCGCTAACTGGACGATGTTCGGCTCGTCATCCACCACCAAGATATGCTGTTTCTCCATCATCGCCCCGCTATTCGCAGCAATCGCAGTCGTCACCCTCGGGCAGCAACGCGACCGCCTCTATCTCCACAGCCGCGCCTCTGGGCAGCGCTGCCACCTGGACGGCGGAACGGGCTGGGTAGTCGCCGGTGAAGAATTCGCCGTAGACGCCGTTCATCTGGCCGAATTCACCCATATCCTTGAGGAAGACCGTGGTTTTGACCACCTTGTTCAGCCCGCTGCCGGCTGCTTCCAGCACGGCTTTCAGGTTGGTGAGGGCCTGGCGGGTTTGAGCCTCTATGCCGCCCGCAACCAGCTCGCCGCTGGCCGGATCCATCCCGAGCTGGCCGGCGGTGAACACCAGGGCTCCCGCTCGCACGCCGGCGGAATAGGGGCCAATGGCCTTGGGCGCTTTTTCAGCGATAACAATGTCCTTTTGATGATGACAACAGCTCATAACACACCTTTCCGGGTATAAATGTGAGGAATGATGTAAAAATTATAACATTTTGAGGGTTGGGCCGTGTAAACCGAAGGTAAAACCCAAACGACAAATGGCCATTTCACATGCCTAATTTTACATGGCTTTTATGGGCGCACCAGTAGAAAATCCAGGGTGACGCCCTAACATTCGGGGAACACCCGCGTAGTGTGGGTAAAGCCGTGTCAACGGCTAAGCCACCTTTTTTACGAGATCATTTTTGTAACTTGCGAAGTATGCTAATAATTTGCTGCAACTGTCAGTGGGTTTGATGACCCACCTACAAGACCCCTCACGTCCCCCAGTCGCGCAGATATAGGAAGTCATACCCGATCGTTCGCTGGGACAACTTCGCCACGGGCGGCATGATCCGCTTGAAGTGGTTTCGGCGCACACGGTTAACCACGGTTTCCACAAAGTCGGGGTCGAAGCCCTCCGCCAGGCAGTCGGCCGGGCGGTAGCGTTGGTCCACCAGCAGATAGAGCAGTTTGTCCACATCCTCGTAAGTGAAGCCCAGCTCACCCTCATCCGTTTGGCCTTGCCAGAGATCAGCGGAAGGCGCCTTGTCGATCACGGCCTGCGGCACACCCAATGCCGCCGCCAGTTGGCGCACCTGCGCCTTATAAAGATCCCCAATCGGCTGCAGCGCCGCGGCCGAATCACCAAAGATGGTGGAATAACCCAGCAGCATCTCCGTCTTATTGCTGGTGCCCATCACCAGAGCCTTGAAGGCGACGGATTGGTCGTAGAGCACGATCATCCGCATGCGGGCCATAATATTGCCCGCCCGTTGCCGGTCCATGTCGTCGTAGTAATTGATCAGCGGGTCCACCATGTCCGTGATCTCCACGGTCAGGGATTGCACACCCAGGTCGTCTATCATCGTTTGGGCATCGGCCAAAGTATCGGGTGCGGAGGTCTTATAGGGCATCCGAACCGCCAACACATTTTCCGGTCCCAGGGCACGCGCCGAAAGGTATAGGCTCAGGGCGGAGTCAATCCCACCCGAGACGCCCATGACCGTGCGTTGAATTCCCACCCGGTGCAGCTCGGTACGAAGGAAACCGGTAATGATCTTTTCTGCCAGTTCGGTATTAATGGTCAGGTCAATCTTCATGGTTACCCAAAATTCTTTCCAATTCAGCTTGCACGAGGTTGGTTCGCTCATCCCGCAGCAGGGGCAGCCGGGCCCGGGTGCGGTGGAGCTGGTTAAGATCGATTTCGGCCACCGTCAATGCTTCCTCAAAGTCCGGCGCGCGCACCACCAGGTCGCCGTTAGGGTCAAAGATGGTGGAGCCGCCCCAGAAGTTCAACCCGTCCTCGAATCCCACCCGGTTGGCATGGGCCACAAAGTTGGTGAACAATCCGGCGTAAGCCCGGTTGGTATGTTCCACCCAGGAGGAACTGCTCAGGCGGGGGTCATCCGTCAGGCCCCGGCCTGGCGAGGCAGATTGGAACAGGAGGATATCCGCGCCATCCAGCCACAACAAATAGGGTAACGAGGCGTGCCAGAAATCTTCGCAGATCAGCATCCCCACCCGGCCGAAGCGGGTGTCAAAGGCCCGGACGGAATCGCCCCAGGCGAAGAAACGCCCCTCATCGAACATCCCATAGGTCGGCAGGTAGACCTTGTTGTGGATATGAACGATCTCACCCTCAGCCAGATAGGCCGAGGCGATATAGAACCGATGCCGGCGGTCTTCATGGACGAAGCCCACCATCAGGTCAATCCCCTGGCTGGCAGCCAGCAGTTCATTGAACATAGGGTCATCCTGGTCGGGCCGGATCGCGGTGGAAACCGCCAGATCCTGGAGGGCGTAGCCCGTCAGTGAAAGCTCGGGGAAGACCAGCAGGTCCGCCCCGCGATCTTTCGCTTCCTCAATCAGGGATAGATGAGAGGTCAGGTTGGCTTCCACCTTCCCCAGTTTGGTATTGAATTGTGCCAGCGCAAGGTTGATCTTCATGGTTTTCCGTCTCATTTGTTGACTGAATGCTCTTTCATTTTACTTGTTTTTAGGATTAACCACGGCTATGGCCATCGGGAAAATCTATCCCATCGATCAAAAAGGCGTTCAGGGTATAATGGGTTATCTGTTCCAACACTCACCGAAGCGAATTGAATTCGATTTATGATGGCTTTGAGCGATAGTCAAAAAAGCATTGAGGGTGCGGGGGAATGCTGTTCAATCCTCACGGCCGACTGGCGTGACTATACACAGCTTAACCGGCTGGAAAAAGCCAGCTTTCGCCGGGAAGACAACTGGCCCTTCTGGGACCTGATCGGCATCCTGACGATGCCCGGCCTGGTTCGGCTGAAAGCCGTACAGGATGGACAAATGGTGGGCTTCATCGGCGGCGAACGGGAAACCGCGAAGCGCCTGGGATGGATCACCACCCTGGCCGTGTTGCCGGACTATCGCCGGCGGGGTATCGCCCAGGCCCTCCTTGCCCAGGCCGAAGAAGAGCTATCCATGGCGCGGATCCGCCTGAGCGTGCGAGCTTCCAACGCGGGCGCCATCCGGCTGTATGAAACCACCGGTTACCAACAAGTGGATCGCTGGAAAAAGTACTATGCTGGCGGAGAGGATGCCCTGGTATTTGAAAAGGTAAGAAGCCAGCGCTGGTGAGCGAATCGTCGTTCCTAATGCACTCACCGATATTAAAAGGTGCTGAGCCAGGATATTGTCTCCACTCCAAGGGCCGATTTCGACAGATGCCTCATCGAGAATGACAGGGATAGTAAAACGGCTATTCTCATCAATAATGGGAAGACATTGCTTGAGCAGGGCAATCGCAAACTCAGGAATGGCGCACCGCCAGCAAGAAATCGGGGTCATCCAAACAGAAGCGATCTACTAGTGTTAAGAACCTGCCCTTTAATGCTGACTCCCTTAAAAATCCCAGGCCTATTCTCGCACTTTCATATATAATTCTTATTGATTTTGATTATATTAATGACAATCAAATCACTCACTAAGGGAGAAAGTCATATGGCAGATCACACGTCTCAGGGAAAACCGATCCCCTTCAAAGCTGAAACGCAGCAATTATTGAATATATTGATCCACTCACTCTACACCGAGCGGGAGATCTTCCTGCGCGAACTCATCTCCAACGCCTCCGACGCGCTGGCGCGGCTGGACTTTGTGATGCTGACCGACCGGGATATCCTCGATCCGGACCTGCCGCTCCAGATCCGCATCCGCATGAATGAGGACGAGGGCCTGCTGATCATCGAGGATACCGGCATCGGCATGACGCGGGAAGAGCTGACCGAGAACCTCGGCACGATCGCCCGTTCCGGGGCGAAGGCATTTGTGGAAGCGGCGCAGGACCAGGAGCACAACCTGGCGGATATCATCGGCCAGTTTGGGGTCGGCTTCTATTCAGCCTTCATGATCGCGGATTGGATCGAGGTGGTCTCACGCTCTTACAAACAGGACGCCAAGGCCGCAGCCTGGTATGCCACTGGGGACGAGACTTTTACACTGCAGGACGCCGACCGCGAACAGCGCGGGACAGAAGTGCGCATCAAGGTCAAGGACGACGCCAAAGAATTTCTCGATCCGACCCGGCTGCGCCAGGTGATCCGACGTCACTCCGATTTTATCCAATATCCGATCTATCTTGATACTGGGAAAAAGGATGAGGACGGGGAAGAGGCCGAAGAAAAGCCGGTCAACCAGCAAACCGCGCTCTGGCGGCAGCACCCGCATGAGGTTGAAAAGGAAGCTTATAACGCATTCTATAAACAGTTCACGCTGGATTTCACCGACCCGCTGACCGTGGGGCATATGGCCGTGGACGCGCCGGCGCAGATGTATGCGCTATTGTTCGTGCCGCAAAACCCGCAAAACCTGGTCTTCTCGCCCCGCAAGGAACCGGGCCTGAAATTGTATGCCCGCAAAGTGTTAATCCGGGAATTCGATACCGATCTCCTGCCGCCCTATCTTAACTTCATCCAGGGTGTGGTCGATTCGGAGGACCTGCCGCTGAACGTCTCCCGCGAGAGCGTGCAGTCCAATCGGGTGATGGTTCTGCTCAAGCGGCTGGTGACGGGCAAGGCGATGGATATGCTGGCCGACCTGGGGAAAGATGATCCCGCAAAATACATTGAGTTTTGGGACGCTTACGGCATGCAGTTGAAGGAGGGTGTGGCGATTGAACAGGATGACCCTGAGAAGCTGTTCCCCCTGCTGCGCTTCCATACCGACCAGGACCTGACGGAGTGGATATCTCTGACGGATTACCTTGAAAAGGCCGGCGACGACGCCGAAAACATCTACTATTTCCTGGGCGAAGAGCCCAGCGCTGTGCGCTACAGTCCACATATGGAAGCTTTCCGCAAAGCCGGGATCCCCGTGTTGGTGCTGACCGACCCGGTGGACCCCTTCATGCTTTTACGGTTGAAGGAATTCGACGGCAAGCCGCTGGTCAATGTGGCTGATGCAGAGCTACCTGAGGAAGATCAAGATAAGGATACGCCCGAGACACCAGCGATGGACGCGAAGGAAGCCGCAGACCTGATAACCCGATTCAAGGATGTTTTGGGGGAGCGGGTCAGCGATGTGCGCACAACCGAACGGCTTTCCGACTCCCCGGCTCGGTTGGTGGACGCCGAAGGCGCCCCCGATCAATCGATGCAGCGGGTCTATAAGATGATGGACAAAGCCTTCGAGCTGCCCAAGAAGGTCCTGGAGATCAACTCAGGCCACCGGATCATCGCCGGGCTGGCCGCCCTTCCGGCGGATGACGCCCGTTTCCCATTGATTGCGGAACAGGTCTTCGAAGATGCACTGTTGGTGGAGGGCCTGCACCCGGACCCGGTCAGTATGGTGGGCCGGATTCAGGAACTGATCGCCCGGGCTCTGGATGAGCCGGATAAGTCCTGATGGGTTGGCGATCTTACTGAACTGAACGAGAAAGGGAAAAAGGCGTCTTGAAAATCCCAGATCCGCCGGAAAAGGTCCCGGCAATGTCATCACCGCCGGCGCTCTCACCGCCGCCTGTGCGGGAGATCGCTCAGGAGGTCTTACGGGATTTGACTCAACATTTCCATTTCAATACCGAGGCCTTGTGGTACGCGGTTCTGCACTGGATCGGGATGGCCCCTGCATTGAAATTCTCGGAGATCATGCGGGATTGCGATATCAAGGTTGCCACCCAATCTCTTTGGGTGGCTGCACAGGATCTGCTGACCCGGTTTACAAAAGGTTGGGACGTGGATGGCGCGGAGCCTTTGCCCAAAGAAGGACCGCTGTTGGTCGTCGCCAACCATCCCGGTGCGGTGGATTCAATTGCGCTGTTGGGGGTGCTGGAGCGGCCGGACGTGCATTTATTGGTCAACGAGCGGCCGACGCTGCAGGTTTTGCCCAATGCTAGCGAACATTTTATCTACATGGATGAACATGATCCCGCCCGGGTGGACATCATGCGGGAGATCATCCGGTTGCTGCAAGCAGGGGAGAGCGTGGCGCTCTTCCCGAGGGGCACGCTGGAACCGGACCCCGCCCGTTATCCGGGTGCAATCAACTCGCTGGCGAGCTGGTCCCAGAGCCTGGGCGTCTTCCTGAGCCAGGTACCCGACACGGCCTTGCAGTTGGTGTTGACGCGCAATGTGCTCTCCCAACAGGCCTGGGAGCACCCGGTAGCTAAATTGGGTAAGACGCTCAAACAGCGCCACCAAATCGGGATGATCCTGCAAACGGCGATCCAGCAGTTTTTTGATATCTGGAAAATTCCTGTCCGAATGACCTTACCGGCGCCTGTGCCGGCTCGGGCGTTTTCCCCTGATCTGGACCCAAGGGCCATCAATGCAGAAATCAGGCGGTTTGTTGCGGATGAAATGACCAAGACGTTCGAATTGCTCTGATTGACTAACCCAACCACTCGATAATAGTGCTTTCCCCTTGCCCGACGCCCACACAGAGCGTCGCCAGGCCGTAGAACGGCTGCCCGGCCGTGGCGGCCCGCCGCCCCATTTCATGGAGCAGCGTGGTCAGGATGCGCGCGCCGGAGCAGCCCAGGGGATGCCCAAGGGCGACGGCGCCGCCGTTCACGTTGGTGAACTCGTGGGCAAGGCCCAGACCTTCCATCACCGCCAGGGTCTGTACGGCGAAGGCCTCGTTGATCTCGGCCAGTTGGATGTCCTCAATGGACAGGCTTGCCCGGGCGAGGGCTTTTTGTGTGGCGGGGATTGGGCCGAGGCCCATCGTGCGCGGCGGCACGCCCACAGCGGCCATGCTAACGATCCGTGCCAGCGGTTCGTAGCCCAACTGGCGGGCGATTTCTGCTTCCATCACCAATAGTGCCGCCGCACCGTCATTCAGCCCAGAACTGTTCCCAGCCGTAACGGCGCCATCTTTTTTGAACACAGGACGCAGGCGGCCCAGCGCGGCCAGCGAAGTATCTCGCCGGGGGCGTTCGTCGGTGGTGAAGCTCAGGGACTCGCCCTTACGCTGCGGGATACTGACGGGCAGGATCTCTTCGGCGAATTTACCGGAATCGATCGCCGCGATGGCCCGCTGGTGACTGGCGAGTGCATAGGCATCCTGCGCTTCACGGGAGATGTCCCATTCCTCGGAGATGTTTTCGGCCGTGATCCCCAACGGATCCGCGCCGTACGTTTCGTCCATTTTGGGGTTCACAAAGCGCCAACCGAGGGTGGTGTCGTAGGCGGTTAAATTTCCCACCGAACGGGTGGGCTTGGACATGGCATAGGGCGCTCGGCTCATGCTCTCAACGCCGCCGGCGATGAAGGCTTTGCCGTCCCCAGCGCGGATCGAGCGGGCTGCGGCGTTCACGGCCGTCAGCCCGGAGGCGCAGAGGCGGTTGAAGGTCACTGCGGGGACGGAGACCGGCAGCCCGGCCAGCAAGGCGGCCATTCGGGCCACGTTGCGGTTATCTTCGCCAGCCTGGTTGGCGCAGCCCAGGTAGACTTCTTCGATCAGGGCAGGGTCCAGGTCGTTGCGCGCCACCAGGGCCTCAATCACCAGTGCGGCCAGGTCATCCGGTCGGATGCTGGACAGTGCGCCGCCCAGGTTGCCTATGGGCGTGCGGATGGCGTCAATTATTACGGCTTCGGGCATGAGGTTCTCTCCTGTTGGTGAGGTTTACTCCGATTTTACCATTGAGGAAGATG
>JAXHUD010000016.1:0-4717 GCA_034189815.1 Chloroflexota bacterium | reverse complement strand
AAGTGAAAGCGGAGTGGAAAGGTTGGTAATCTCAGTTTTATGCCAACAAGAAAGGGGAGTCCAACTGGACTGGTTTCGCAAATCGCCTAATTCTGAGATTGCCACGGCCGCTGACGAGGCCTAATGACAAGATTTGTAGCAGGGTGGGTTGCTAACCCACCAAAGAAGCCGCGCGCTATTAGCGCGGCCATCCTACCTCGCCTAAATGGTTATTGTTATTATAGCTTTGTGATTTCCCTGACCACTTCGATCCCGTTGAGGGCCATGTGATAAAGGAAAACCGCGTGCAGCAGGTCACCGTGATGGGGCATCGCCGGGCCGCCCGCCGCGTCCTCCACCGAAAGGTGCCAGGTCTGCACACAGTTGGCCGGGACGATCACCCGCTGCTGCCGATGATAGGCGTTGGCGCGCAGCCGCAGATACATTGCCAGCTGGTAGGCACACAGATCGGTGACGTCGCCCACGGCGATGAACGTGGTGAGCTCCTCGTGCTCGTCCCACCAGGCGTCGAACTCATTATTGAGCGCGGGGTGGATCGTGTCCTTATGGATCGTCTTCAACTGGTCATAGAAGGGCAAGGCCTGGATCAGGTCCGTGGCGGCGGCCTGCTGGCTGCCTTTGAGGGCGTGTTCGCCAAAAGCGTCAAATTCGAGGGCATCAGGCTCGTGCCCTTCTTGCACAAGCAGGATATCACGCACGCCCTTCTGCCAGGCGGACCGCATCAGGGCAGTGACCGTCTGGTCAATGGGCGCTACGCGCGGGCTGGCGAGCGGCCCCTCATACAGAAAGCCGTTGATCACGTCAATCGAGACGATGGCCGTTTTATCCGGGTCCGGGATCGCTTCGTCCTGCGTGAGCGCCGGCCGGTCCGCCAGCCAGGATTCGATGAAATTTAAAAAGGTTTCAGATTTTTGGGCAAGGGACATCATGACCTCCAATGTCATGGATAGGTACTTTACTTGCGTTAATTAATCATAACGTCGCATTATCAATCTGTTGTTAATGGCGGGTAAATGCTGTTTGCAGACCCTTTTCTATCAGCTTTACCATTATAATCGGCATAACACCAGTTTCTCAATCAAGGAACGCGCATGCCCATTGAAACCATCGCTTTTGACGCCGACGACACCCTCTGGCACTCGGAAGTTCACTTCCGCGAGGCCTCAGCAGAGATCATCGACCTACTCACCCAATGGCAAACTGAAGATGAAGTTGAGCGCATTTTGAACGAAATCGAGATGCACAACCTGCTGCTCTACGGTTACGGCGTGAAGGGCTATATCCTCTCCATGTTGGAAGGCGCTATCGCCGTTTCGGATGGGGAGATCCAGGCGGATCAGGTTAGCCGGATCCTGGCGCTGGGCCAGCAGATGCTGAAGGCGGAGGTGGAGCTGCGCCCGGGGGTTGAGGCTTGTCTGGAAACCCTATCCGGTAAATACCACATGATCGTGATCACCAAGGGCGACCTGCTGGATCAGAACGACAAGATGCAGCGCTCGGGCTTGGCCGAATACTTCTCGGACGTGGAAGTGGTCAGCCAGAAGACGCCCGATGTCTACGCGGCGATTCTCAAACGCCACCGTCTGTCGCCGGAAAACTTTTTGATGGTGGGCAACTCGCTCCCTTCGGACATCATCCCGATCCTGGCCTTGGGTGGCAAGGCGGTCCACATCCAGGCGGATACCACCTGGGCGCATGAAATGGCGGATGATTTCGATCACAAACAACCGGGCTTTTATGAACTTACGCATTTGGGCGAACTCCCCGATTTGCTGGCGAAAGGGTTGTAACCTATAGATGATGCGCATCAATGTCACCGATTATGAAGCAACGTTATCCGTGCAATCCATCAAGGCCTATCTTTCCGGAAGGCCGGGATAACTTGCTGACCAAGTCGGATTTCCTACTCTATTTAGATGCCCCTATGCACCTCTGGGCGAAGGCGCATGACGCCCTGGCGCCTGAAACGCTGCCGCCCCTCATCCAGCATCTGATCCGGCAGGGGCAGGAAGTGGAAGCCCTGGCGCGGACCTACCTGGAGGAGGTCGTGCTGCCGGGCTATGCCGATGCACAGTTCTTCTGGCAGCCGGCGTATGAGGACGGCCAATACCAAATCCGAGCTGATGGTTTGATATACGACCTGGAAGCTGGGGTTTATGACCTCTACGAGATCAAATCGTCCACATCCGTCAAAGCGGATCACATTTACGGGCTGACTTTCCAGGCCCTGGTATTGGCGGAGTTCCTGACTTTGCGGCATACGTACCTGGTCCATATTGACAACGGTTATCAGCGCGAGGAAACGTTGGACCTGGCGCGGTTCTTCACGGCGGAAGACGTCACAGCCGAGGTTGACCGGAACCGGGTGGCTGTCCGCCAGGCGCGGGAAGCCGCCCGCACGGTGGCCGCGCTGCGCACAGCCCGACCGGACTTCGCCTGCACTAAACCGGAAACCTGTCCCTGCCCTGATCTCTGTCACCCGGATCTGCCCGACCATCCCATTTACGACCTGCCGCGAATCGGCAAGAAAGCGCTCAAGCTGCGCGAGATGGGGGTGACAGCAATTGAGGACATCCCGCCGGATTTCCCGCTCAGCGCCAAGCAGGCCCAGGTTGTGAGGGTGACCCGTTCCGGCCAGGCGGAGATCGATGCGGACGCGATCAAACAAGACCTGGCTGAGTTGACCTTCCCGCTTAGCTTCCTGGATTATGAAGCTTTCGGCCCGGCAGTACCGCTCTTCGCCGGTTACCGGCCCTATGAACAGGTGGTCTTCCAATATTCACTTCATATCCTAATCGCACCGGATGCTGAGGCTGCGCACCATGCCTGCCTGATCACGGCGAATGAGGACCCGGCCCCGGCGCTCGCAGCAGACCTGCTGGCGAATCTGCCAACCACCGGGTCGGTCGTGGTCTGGAATCGCGGGGCGGAAAAACGCTATAACCAGAATTTGGCAAGACATTTTCCGGCTCGGCGCGATGAGTTGTTGGCCATTAACAAACGCCTGTATGATCTGATCCGACCCTTCCGCAGCGGACACTACATCCACCCGGCCAGTCACGGCAGCGCCTCTCTCAAAGCCGTGCTGCCGGCGCTGTGCCCGGACCTGAGCTATGAAACCTTGCCCATCCAGGATGCGCAGGAGGCGATGCTGACCTGGTATCGGCTGCAGCGGGGTGACATTGATCCCGAAGAGGAAACTGCGATGCGGGACTCTATGCTGGCCTACAGCCGGCGGGATACCTTCGGCATGGTGGCGATTTGGCGACATTTAAACAATCTATGAGAAAAGGAACGGCTATGGATCTCGAATCTGTGATTGAACAATTGGATTATCAGGGCGAGGCGATTGCTGCACTGGCCGAGGGCCTCAACCAGCAGGAGGCGGACTGGCGGCCTTCTGAGGAAGAATGGTCGGTTCGGCAGGTCTTTGCGCATATGGTAAGGGAGGAAATCGTCGATTTCCGACGCCATCTCCTTGATGCATTCAAGGATGCAGCCCCGGGCATGAACCTCAAAAGGGAATTTGAAGTGGAGGAAGGGCAATTCGAACTGGCTGAATTGGTGGAAATGTTTGCCGAGGCGCGCGAGCAGTCGTTGGATTGGCTGGCCGAGCTGGACGATCCGGATTGGGGCCTGGAGGTTAAGATGCCTTGGGGCGGCACGCTGAAGGCTGGGGATATTCTCATCTCCTGGCCGGCGCATGACCTTTTGCACCTGCGCCAGTTGGTGGCGCTGCGTTTCGGGATCACCGAGGCGGCTGGTAAACCTTACGATATACGATATGCAGGAGAGTGGTAAGGAGGATGCGATGGAACCTGTACTGAGTCTTTGCGGCATGCGCTGCGATCTCTGCCTGGCCTATCACCCAAACCTTGTTGCCCACCCTGAAAACGCACAATTCCTCAGCGATGGCTGGGAGAAATACTTTGGCTTCCAGATCCCGCCGGAACAGATCCATTGCGATGGCTGCTTTGCAACCGGTAACCCAACGTTGGACGACGAATGTCCTGTCCGACCCTGCGTAACCGAGCGCGGGTTAGCGGATTGCGCGGCATGCGAGGATTATGTCTGCAAGAAGCTGGAACAGCGGCTGACCCGGTTTGAAGATATCCAGGCGAAGTTTGATGCGCCCATTCCTGAGGAAGATCGCCGGCTGTTCATCTTGCCTTACGAGAACGCCGACCGCTTGAAGGCGATCCGAGATGGGCAGGGATAATTTGGTTTAGTATCCGGGATTTTGCTTTCAGTGCTTGATTAAGTTGTGGATGGAAGTTCTCACGACTTTGACATGAAAATTTTTTATCTTCCATGTTTGACCATATAAAATAATTGGTTGTCATTGCGAGAGGCTGCGGGGCGGCCCTAAGCAATCTCAGTATTTCGCTGACATAGAAGCAGATCTCACTTGGACAAGTCTTGTAAATTATCCAGTTCTGAGATTGCCACGGCCTCAGGCGAGGCCTCGCAGTAACTGTGTTGATTTTCCGCAAAGCAGTACGTAACCTATCGAAAATAAACGCCGGGCATTTTTAAAATGCCCGGCGTAATAATCTTAAGGCTCAGATCAACTACTCAACTTTCAAATTTCGTACCCCATCGATATCGGAAATGGCGTCGACTAACTCCTCCAAGTCCTGATCGCGGGAGATGTGCGCCACCACCTGGATGCGAATGCGTTTGTCCTTGACGTGCTTTTGGATGTTGAAGCTGACCA
>JAXHUD010000159.1:1903-4641 GCA_034189815.1 Chloroflexota bacterium | reverse complement strand
GCGCTCAGATGAATTCTTTTGGTCTATTTTTCAGAGACGTAATTCGAGCCCTGTTGGACTTTTTTGGGGTTCAAAAATGGGTGTTCGGTTGTTAAAGCTTAGGTTTTTGCAGTAGAGTCATCTATTGAACTAAAAAAGCCCCTCGGGGTGAGGGGCATCAATCCTTATTCTAATGAAACTGATGATCAAGGTCGAGTTTAATCGGGTTGGGCGGCAAGCGATTGCTGAATCCAATCGACCAGGTCCTGATCCCAGAGGAAAACGTTCATCTCCTTGCCAACGGAGGGGATGTAGACCCGGCTGTCGGTGATCAGTTCCAGGGATGGGTTGAAGAATTGGATCTCGTCCAGATTCACCTTATCCGCCATGCAGACCGCTGTCTGGACTTGCTGTGCGGTGATATCCGTCAGAATGGACGAGGAGAGCGCATCAAATAGACCCGGCAGCTGCGGTATAGTCGAAGGGGACATAAGTTTCTGGAGTATGCCCCTGATCAGGATGGATTGGGTGTCAATCCGGGCGTTATCGGATGAATTTTTGCGGTTGCGGGCGAGAATCAACGCGTCTGTCCCGTCCAGGACCTGTGTGCCGGCCGGGAAAAATGCCGCCGGTCGGGCATCTACAGCTTCGGGCAGCGTGATTTCAACCCCGCCGAGTCGGTTGACTATCGTCTGGAAGGCTACAAAATTGACGACGACGTAGTTATCCGCTCGGACGTCAAAATTTGTCTGGATGGTTTCAGCCAGCGCGCCGGCCCCGTTCCCAGATCCGGTGTAGTGTCCCATCCCCGCGGTTCCGTAAAGGTAGGCCTGGTTGAGCAGGGCGGGGGTGGGCATGTCGAGGTTCGGGCCGGTTTCTTCGACCACGATCGCCCTGGGCAGGGCGACGACGTTCACGTCAGCGGTGGTGAAATCCACGTGGATCAGCCGGATTACGTCAGCCAGACCATATAAATAACCGTTGTCACGATAGTCTATCCCCACAAGCAGGATTGTCATCTCGGGTTCGTCACCGCAAAGCGGCGGAGTTGAGGTACCATCCTCATCCAATTCGTTTCCCGGTATGGGCGTCTCCGTTGGCAGATCCAGCGGATCGGATTGCATCTGATTGAATCGTGGGAGGAACGTGATCAAAAATATTGCGCCGCAAATGACGGCGGCTGCCAGAACAACAATCGAAACAATCAAGAGAGTTTTGTTTCGTTTCTGAGGAGGTGTTTTTTGAGGAGTTGTATCTTGGCGCATTGTTGGATTTCCCATCTGTCATCCTTTTCTACTAGCTTATCGAGGTTCTCACCTTTATTGAGTACCTGCATTATTTTTTGGCGTGGTAACCGAATATCAGGGGGCGTTGCGGATGCTAAGACATAATAATCGGGCGAACTTCCTTATGATGACGAAAATTGGGTGAATTTGGTTCCTTGCCGGATTTTACCATGACCCCACTTGTCTGAAAATATGGTATTTCTGATATTGATAAAAATTCGAAATGAAAAAAAGGTGATAAAGGCAGACCATCAATTTGATACAGCTTGATCGTCTAATTAAAAATGAAAGGAAGAGGCAAACATGAAAGCAATCCTCTGGACGGCGTATGGGCCACCGGATGTCCTTAAGCCCGGTGAAGTTGAGATGGTTATTCCCAGGGACAACGAGGTCCTGATCAGGGTGCACGCCGCCACGGTCAGTGCCGGCGATGTGGAGGCACGCGGCATGCAGTTCCCGCTCCTCCTCGCAGCCGCGATGCGGATATTTGCAGGACTGACCAGGCCAAAACGGATCCGGGTCCTCGGGCAAGAGCTCTCCGGGGAGGTTGTCGGGGCTGGCAGTCGCGTCACCCGGTTCAAACCGGGAGATCGAGTCTATGGGACAACGGGGTTTGGTTTCGGCGCCTATGCCGAATACATCTGCTTGCCTGAAGCCTCGGAGGATAGCGTCCTGGCCATTATCCCTGATGAGTTAGACTATATCCAGGCTGCTACGTTGCCGACCGGTGGGTTGGAAGCCCTCCACTTCCTCAGACAGGGTGAGCTCAAACCAGGCGATCAGGTCCTGGTCAACGGCGCCGGCGGCAGTATCGGATCTTTCGCCGTTCAACTGGCAAAATTATCCGGTGCAGACGTTACGGGCGTAGACCGGGCGGATAAACTGGACAGAGTGCTCAGCCTTGGCGCAGACCATGTGATCAATTATGCTGTGGTGGACTTCAGCAAACAGGAACAGAAATACGACGTTGTGCTGGATGTGGTAGGGAAGCGTTCCTTCGGCCGCAGTGTGCGAGCGCTTAAACCGAACGGACGCTACCTGTTGGCCAATCCTCGACTCTCCAGCAGCCTTCGCGGCGCCTGGGTCGGCCTGACCTCCGGCAAGAAGGTCCTTTCAAAGGTCGCCGGTCGATCGCCGGAGGACCTCGACTACCTGGGTAACTTGTGCGCAAGTGGGAAGATCAAACCCGTGATCGATAAAATCTTCCCCTTCGAGCAAACAGCGGAAGCCCATCGTTATGTCGAAACAGGACAAAAACAAGGGAATGTGGTGATTCTGGTCGAATCATAACCCCTACCTTCCCGGCGGTCAGGATGACCGATTTGTCTTTCTCTTTCATCGAATCCAATGCCCTGGTCCGAAAGCATCACCAAGCGGTGATAGATCAAGTCGGATGTCTTTTCGATCACTCTTTGCCAGGATTGTGCACTTGCCGCGATAATCAATTCAACGGCTTCTTCGCCAACCTTCTGG
>JAXHUD010000159.1:0-1803 GCA_034189815.1 Chloroflexota bacterium | reverse complement strand
CTGGTCCGAAAGCATCACCAAGCGGTGATAGATCAAGTCGGATGTCTTTTCGATCACTCTTTGCCAGGATTGTGCACTTGCCGCGATAATCAATTCAACGGCTTCTTCGCCAACCTTCTGGTTAATCCGCTCGCGACCCGACTCAAATAACCTGACAGAAAATCTTGACAGTAACTACAGCACTATTTGTACAACAAGTGGGGAAGGAGGGGGTCGAACCCTCACGCGTTGCCGCACATGATCCTAAGTCATGCCTGTCTGCCAATTCCAGCACTTCCCCAGGCAAATCGTTTTGAAAATTATACGTGAGAGGTGAAGCGTCGTCAATCGTTTGGCGCTCTCATTTTGCGCAGGATTTCGCTTCGAGTATAATATCCCACCGGAGGCAAAACAACCCAACAAAGTACAGCAAGGAGAAAATGTGACCCGCATCATCAAAACCACCACGCCGGGCAAAGAACGGGCCCGTCTCAGCAAAGCCATCGTCATCACCATCAGGGAATTCATGCGGTTGAAGGAACCCAATACCGCTGCGAAAGAAATGGTAGCTTTCGTAATTCTGGCCTTGCGGGAAATTGCGGAAGGCATCGAGAAGTCGGTGGCGGCCTGGGAAAAACGGGGATACTGGGTCAAGGCCGACAAATATAGGATGGAATGGCGTTGGTCTGGACGGCTCGCCAGCAAGTTGGCATCCGCATTTGAGGGTGAGAAATGGCCGGAAATCGCCGGCCTGCTGTTGGATATAATGGGCCAGTTCGATGATATCAAGGTCTCTGACCGCCACCGCATGGGTAAACCATGGGTTGGTGCTTTGAAAGAATATGACGGTTTTCCTAAGTCATCATAACGACGGAAACCCAATTAAACCAAATGCAGACGCCATAAATTCAATATATTTACTTTTTATTGAGTATATTCCCATTAATTCTGTTATCTAAACAATCAATCACCGCCTACTGTGAGGCGTCTCTTAAAAATGTCGGATCCATCTAGGATCGCTCTGGACTACGATCTATTTATTCAATTGCTCTTATCAATGGTTGTTATCTTATAGTTAGCGTGTCACATTGGGGTGGGGGACCTTTCGAAATAACCAAACTGGTCTTTATCCTTCTTTTTGACTTTTTACGCTCTTTTCGACTCTTTACGCTAATTGCTCATCGGTTCCCACTCGAGAGAAGTGAGCCGATATCAACCTTGACAAAGGGGTGGGGAGAGCATTATAATCTAAACACAACCTACGGTTACGATAAGTATTATTATAATAACCATAGATATAGCATTAAGAAGACGCCCTTCAAATCAATTTTATGCCTGATCGCCGTCTTAGCGTTGTTCTAAGTTGCTTTCTTTAAAGGTTACATGAAGAGCTGGCGTGAATTACCGTAAACGAGCCAACAAAGAATCTTCTGTTGACATGCTGGCCTACCCTTATGGAATTGGCATCGAGTTCCACCCGTGAGAGTAAATACTGACCGGACACAAGAAGATCAGGGTCATAACAAGCCAGTCATCCTTATTGCCCCGGAAGTTCAAAGATCAGAGGCAACACCCCATAGCTGACGGATACTGCAGGCTCTGGGACTTTGGAGACAAGGTCGAACATTGAAACCAAATAATATACATCAATTCAATATATTATCAATATCTATATTATATTAATTAATCTAGAGCAATACTATGCGAAAGGCCTAAATTAATGCCAGACACATCATCAAGAGCCACAATTTCCGAGGTGATGGCGGCCTATCTGGACAGTGTTTACCTCTCCCGGAGCGAATCCACCTACCGAACCTACAAGAA
>JAXHUD010000157.1:0-4717 GCA_034189815.1 Chloroflexota bacterium | reverse complement strand
ATGAGAACGCGCAGCAAAGTAATCTCATCCGCCAGGACGATTACTTTGGTGGCTTCAAGGCCTCGACGTTCTGCGAGGGAGAAATTTTTGGTGTAGAAGCCGTGCTTGAGGGCGTTGGTATTGCCTGGTTGGCCGCCCCGTTTTCGGCGACCGTTTGCTGTTGTTTCAGTTGCTCCGTTAAGTTGTGCCGTCATGAGTAAAGCCCCTTCGTGATATTGTACGGAAATTCAGAACGATTGTTCTAAGACATTTAGAGCGTAGCAGATTGCGCGCAGTTTTTCAACCCCGTAAAAGCGGCGAAAATGGGGGGTTTAAATGCCGCAAGCGGCAATAAAGAGGGCGGGGAGCAGGTATTCGGTATTGGGCAATCCGAAATCGGGCCATCGGCACGAAGCACCACCGAGGGTGGCGATGTGGTAATTACAGAAAGCGTTTTCATATGTGGTGGGTCAGCGACCCACCCTTGTTCATGACACTGGTCACTAACACCTGTAACCCGTCCTGATTCCTAAAACCTATTCCCCCACCTCTTCCGCTGGGATCGCGCTGCGATTGTCAGGATGGGTGTTGGCCAGCACAGACATCTCATCCTTGACCAGGTATCCGCTGTACGCCGCATCGCCACGAAAGGGCTGCCAGCCGGAAAGCACAAAGGGCACCACGCCGCTCGCCATGACCCATTCCCCATTGTATTTCCGGGCGATATGGATATGCGTGCCAGTGGAATGGCCGCCCTCACAAGAGGGATAACCCAGGAAGTCGCCCATACTGACACTGGCGCCGACGGGGACCCGGTCTCGGGCGGCAATATGCAGATAGAACACCACCCAGCCTGTGTGCTCATCGCCGTCGCCGTCCAAATCCAACACAAGCACACCCTCGCCATCGCGGACGATCAGGCCGTCCGCCACAGCCGTGGTTGGCCGGGAGGAGGGGAAACAGCCGGTTTCATTCAAAGGCGGCGCGAAGTCCAATGCGGCAAATGGCTCGAGGTTGCCCCAACCCGTATGTGGACCACCCGTAAACATCCAACTATCCTCTTTGGGGTAAGGCAACTGCATCACGGGCTGCTTCAAGGAACCGGCGATATGCGGCTCAACCGTCCAGGGATCACCGAACAATCGCAGATACGTCTGGACAAAGCCCTCTTCTCCAACCGCGGCATGGTAGTCATCGGCCGTCCTGGTCTGTGAGAAGAAGTACTGGAGCGCCACCGTGGCAGCGTTCTGCCAGGGATCAGGGCGGACCAATGTGCCATCCGAAAGTTCAAATTCGATCAGCGTCCCGTCACGCCAGCGATAATACCCATCGTTAAGGATATTAGCGGCATAGGAGAGCTGAAGGTATACCCCTGTCCAATAGGCTGATTCCAGACCCAAAACATTGTATTCCTCATCTGCGCTGATCTCCGATTTGGAGAATGCACCGGATTGATAATCCAGCAGCGCTAACAAGATCTTAGGACTGATGGAGTAATTGATCCCCACATAATCGATAATCTCGGCGGCGGTACGGGTGCCTTTGAACGCCCAGGCATCATACCACTGCAGCCAGCCCGGATGTTGGCTGATGAATTGGGCTGTATTAAACGTGCTCGCGTCCGGGCCGTTGACAAATACAGCATCCGGCACGATCTGGAATGGGTTCCCCCAAAGCGCACGATAATAAATCGGGATCGACATCGGCATGCCGGGCGGCATCGTGGTGGCGTCCGGCGGGATGATCGGATTCGCTGTGCGGATTTCTTCTACTGTCGTGTTGAACCGGGCGGCCAGCGCAGGCAAGGTGTCTCCTGCCTGGGCGATGTACTCAACCAGTTCACCGGGCCCATATGCCGGCCGGGTAGGGTAGTTTCGTTCGGTTACCGATTCAGTGGATTCTTCCGCCGGGTTGTCATTTTCAGGCACAATCATAAAAGGCTGCGAAGACGGCGAACAAGCCGCCAGCAGGGTCATTGTTAGTAAAAGAGTCAATACAAATTTCTTGGTCATGGGATATTTTTAATACTTTTTGTCAGGTCAACGAGGGTTGAGTCTGTCAATGAGGGTCATTTTCAATTAAGCGGGGCATCAACTGAAGGGCAAATTCCTCAACTGCTATTTGAATGTCTTCGAATCTCGCACTGCCATCCGTCTTCGGGGTGCCGCTGATAACAACCGCATAAGCCTTCTCATCGACGGTCAGGATACCCATATCGCTCACGATCGTCGGGTCCAGCAATGAGCCGCGTTTATTATAAAACACCACCTGCGGATAGACCTCCGGTATCACACCCAGATATTCTTTATCATTCTCCGTCTGGACGTGCATCAGGTCCAATAAATACCTGTTAAATTCATCCGACAAGTATTCTTTTGAATATATGCCCTGCAGCACCCGTCCCAGGTCGTAAGCGGTCGCAGACCGGGGGAAGAGCTGGGTGTCGTTTAAGCCAAGGTCCTGAAGAGCCGGTCCTTCGTTGACATTGGCGCGGACGAACTGCCGCAGTTCTTCTGCTGCCAGTTCTTCACTGGCAACGATCATGGCGCTGAACAATTGGTCAAACGTCCGGCCAGCATAACCGTTGATCGCCAAATCTGATACGTTATACCCCATATCTTCCAGAATTTGAAGCCCCAGCACCGCAATCGGCACCTTGATCATGCTGGCCGGATGGAAAGGGTCGTTGGGTAAAGAATCAAACAGGACTTCGCCGGTAGCCAAATCCGTAACCAACCCATGCCAGTCAACCTCATCCGCGAGGCCTAATTTCAATTCCGAATTCAACGCCGGGAGCGAGGCCAGGCCGCCCTTTCGTCTGACCAGCAGCCAGCGTTTTGTCCCCGTCAGGCCCAGCCGCAGCCGCTTTTCCGGGTCCGTCAGTTCGTAGAACAGCCCTTCGCCCTCCTGGTTGGGATCATACAACATTTCCTCAGCGATAATGAAGTCCTCCCCCCGGTCGATATTGGTGACGGAGTATGCAGCCCCATTCTCATCAACCCGGGTCACGGTCAGCATATGGTCGAAACCATTACCCGCCGTAAAGAGAAATAACCAGTCACCAGGTTTGAGCGGGTTAGCGGCGAAATCATAGTCCCGGATGCTCTGTTCAACCCAAACGTAATCGTAGTCCTGGGGTGGGAAGTATTCCTCATATAAAACATTGGTCAAAGAATAATCCAGGCGGAGATTGAGCAACCAGACGTCGTGGACGCTCGCAGACTCGGGCAGCAGGTCGGCCGCTTTCAGGATGGCGATGCTCAACGGCCCGCAGGCGTTGCTGGCTGATTCGTTGATCCCGTCAATGAAACCGATCTCCCGGGCGACTTCGTTGGCCGCTTCGGGTGTGAGCGCGATGAAGCCCTGACTGGTTTCCGCCAGGCGTGCCTCAAGGGTGGCCTTCCGCTCTTCCTCTGGCCGGGGCGTTGGCGCTGCCATCGGCGTGGAGGTTATTGCAGGCGTTGGCGCGATCGCGGTCTTTGCCGGGGCTATCCCGGTTGGGCTGGCGGCAGATTCGGCGGTTGCGGTCATCTCCGGCAGCGCGTTGGCATTGACGCAACCGGCCAAAACAGGCGCCAGAGTCGCCAGGATTAAAGCAAACACGGCTATTTTCTTCGATAAACAACGCATACTTGACAATCTTACTCCGACTCTGCGGCCGCTTCCAGTCCAAACTGATGCACAAATCTGTGTTTTGCGGCGGCCGTCCTGTTGATTGTAGTCGATCTGATCCCAAAATGACACGTCACGCCCGGTATTTGGCTTGTATTTCACCACTCCTTTAATGGTAAGATACACATCATGATCCTAAAATAAGCCAACGCATTTGATATCAAGCCCACCGCTTTCAGGAGTCATCATGAAGCGTTTTATCGGTAAACAGACCCGAGCCCACCTGCTCCCCCAGCTTTTCATGGTCATCGGCCTGCTGCTGTCCGCCTGCGCGGGCGGCGCTTCGGTCAGCGCGGCCGAATCGCACTCAACCGGAACTTCCGTCCCAACCCTTTCGGAAACTGAAGAAGACGCCGCGTTCCAATCCGCAGCCTCAGAGACCCCCGAGGCCAATGACTCGGACGCCACGCCGCCGGCCGAGGCCGCTCCTGCCATTCGGGACCCCGATGACTGGAAAAACTGGCCTGTCCTGCCCGATGCAGTCTCCGACACCGTCAAAGCGATCTATCAGCGCGGGTTGGAGAACGGCAACGACCCACACGCCTTTTCCATCCTGGGCGATTGCCACAGCCTGCCGGAGGTCTTCCTGGGGCTTTATGATAATGACGAGCCGGCGGTCGCAGCTCTGGATGAAGACCTGCAGGAAACCGTTGAGCAGTTCCAGGGCTCCTTTGACCGTTACAGCCCCACCGTCGTGGTCGGCACCACGGAAGGCGCACTTCTATGGGCGCAGTGGAACGAGAACGAGGAAGGATACTGCGAACCCAATGAATTACCCATCGATTGCGAATTGCGCTATCACAAACCCGTAATCGCCTTCATCCGCATCGGCACGCACTGGGAAGCGCGCAACGAAGAGTACCTGCGGACATTGATTGAAAAGCTGATCGATAATGGCACCGTGCCGGTAATCGTCACCAAGCCCGACAACCGGGAACTCGATGAACGCGTCAACCACAACCTGGCCAAATTAGCGGTGGAATACGATCTGCCGTTTTGGAATTTCTGGGCCAGCATTCAAGACCTGCCGAACAGCGGCCTGAGTGATGACCGCGACATGTATTTA
>JAXHUD010000156.1:0-4722 GCA_034189815.1 Chloroflexota bacterium | reverse complement strand
AGATCAGTTTGCACGAAATGGATTTTATTCAGTTGGTACCGGGCAGCGTTCAGGGCGGCTATCTTGAGGGCTGCGTGGGATCGGTCGGTCGCAATGACGCGGGTCCCCGGGGAGGCTGCCGCTAAGGATATTGCGATGATGCCAGAACCAGTGCCCACGTCCGCGATCAGCGACCTGGGACGCTCTTTACAGAATGCGATAGCTCGTTCGACCAATAATTCCGTCTCAGGCCGGGGGATCAGGACGTCCGGAGAGACTGCGAACCCCCGGCCATAGAAGGACCAATCCCCCAGGATCTGGGGCAGGGGAACACCCTGCAGGAGATGGTCGGTCTCGGTTTGGAGGGTGCGGAATTGTTGGGGAGTGAGTTGCATTTGGTCGTGTGTGAGGAGCCAGGTCTTGGAGCGTCCCGTGACATGCGCCAGAAGCAGCAGACTAATATTCCCCGGCGTTTCAACGTCACGTTCGGCCAGGCGTTGTTTGATCTCCAGACGGGCGTCACGTAGATTAATGACTCACTCCTCAACCAGGGCCAGTTTTTCGGACTCGTCCACCAGGGTGAGTTCGTCAACGAACTCGTCGATGTCACCATCGAGCACGCCGTTGAGATTGTAAGAAGAAAGGTTGATGCGGTGGTCGGTGACCCGGCTTTGCGGGAAGTTGTAGGTGCGGATCTTTTCGGAGCGCTCACCGGTGCCGATCTGTGACCGGCGGGTGGCGGCTTCTTCGGCCTGGCGTTTTTGCTCTTCCATTTCATAAAGCCGCGCCTTGAGGATACTCATCGCTCGGGTTTTGTTTTGCAACTGCGAGCGTTCGTCCTGGCAGGCCACGACCATCCCGGTGGGGATATGCGTGATGCGCACGGCGGTGGCGTTTTTCTGTACGTTCTGCCCGCCCGCACCGGCTGATTTGTAGACGTCGATATTGATATCCGATTCGGGGATCTCGATTTCCACGTCATCCACTTCCGCAAGTACCGCCACGGTGACTGTGGAGGTGTGAATGCGGCCCTGGGACTCCGTCTCGGGCACGCGCTGTACGCGGTGGACGCCGGACTCATATTTCAGCCGGGAATAAGCGCCCTTACCCTTGATGATGAAGTTGGCCTCTTTGATCCCGCCGATCCCGGTTTCGTGCAGGGAAAGGATTTCGGATTTCCAACCCTGGCGCTCGGCATAGCGGGAATACATGCGGAAGAGGTCCGCGGCGAAAAGACCGGCCTCGTCGCCGCCGGTCCCGGCCCGGATCTCCATGATGACGTTGCGCTGATCGCGGGGGTCCTTCGGTACCAGCATGCTCTTGAGCTGATCTTCTAATTTGTCGCGTTTGCTCTGCAGGGATTCGAGTTCCATCGCAGCCAGTGCCCGCATTTCCTCATCATCGGATTCCATCAAAACCTGAGTGTCATCGATTTTTGCGAGGGTTTCCTGGTAGGTACGCGCTTTGGTGGCCAGGGACTCAATTTCGGCCCGTTCTTTGGATAGTTCAATAGCTGTGGTGTAATCTTCGCCCACCTGGGTCAGTTGGTGGTCGATTTCTTTAATACGATCAATAACACCTTGAAGTTTCTCTAACATTTGTCCGTCTGTCTCATCTATTTAATGGATTAGCGTAGGGATTATACCACTAGCGCTGAGAAAATAGTTTTCGTATAGCCAGTCTTGATGAATGGATAATAAACACATCAAGATCGTCCAATTAGGCTAACTCGCAGATATCGCACATGCGGTATACTAATGCGTGCGTGAACGTTATGAAAAAAGATCAAACGATTGTCTACTGTACCTACCAGGATGCACCAGAACATTTCTTCCCGGGGCATCCTGAATCTCCCCGACGTCTGGCTGATTTGCGGGGCTGGCTGGACGACCCACCTTATCCTGAAATGCAATGGCTGGATTTTTCACCGGCGACGGAAGCTGAGGTCGCGTTGGTGCATTCCCGCTTATTGCTCTCTGCCCTGGCTGCTGAATGTGACCAAGGTCCGCATCATTTTGGATCGGCGCCGTCTTATGTGACGGAGGAAAGCCTCAAGGCTGCCTTTGGTGCAGCCGGCGCCACCCTGACTCTTAGCCGGCGGATCATCGCCGAAGGCACGGGGCGGGGGTTTGCCATTGTCCGGCCGCCCGGACATCATGCCCATTCGGACACCTCAATGGGCTTTTGCCTGTTAAATAATATTGCGATCGCGGCAGCGGATGCGGTCGCCAGCGGTCTGAGCCGGGTGGCGATTTTTGACTTTGACGCCCATCACGGCAACGGCACGGAGGCGATCTTTTTTGAGACGCCCGAAGTGGCTTATTGTTCCACCCATGAAAGCGGGATATATCCCGGAACCGGCATGACGACGACCTTGCCGCATGCCCCGGGCAGGATCATTGATGTCCCCTTGCCGCCCTTCGCGGGCGACAGCGCCTTTCAGGCCGTTCTTAATGGAGTGGTGCGCCCTTGGCTTATAGCGTTCCAACCGGAGATGTTGTTCGTTTCGGCGGGGTATGACTGCCACTTCTCGGACCCGCTCACGAGCCTCAGCCTGGACACGAAAGGCATTTTCTCGCTCTCAAAGGATTTGGTCGTGCTGGCGGATTCTTTCTGCGATGGCAAAATAGTGTTCGTTTTGGAGGGCGGCTATGACCCCCTGGCGCTCAAGGACAATCTCCAGGGGAGCCTGGCAGCCCTCAGTGGTAATAACGATTACCCAGACCATTATGGTAAGGGTCCGGATGTTTATGTGAATATCAAATCGGAGCTCGAAAGGCTCCGCAAAACACACAAGATACAGGAGTAAACATTGCTGCAAATTTATTTCATCCGCCATGGTCAGTCGGAAAACAATGTCATTATGGACGAATTGGAACGTCATCATTACCTGTTCCACCGGATTGAAGATCCCAAGCTTACTGAAATTGGATTAAAACAGGCGGAACTGGTTGCCGATTTTTTGGCGGCCGGTGAACCCTCTGAAGGTCCGGACGAACAAAACAGGTCTGGATTTGGGTTGACACATCTTTATTGCAGCCTGATGTCCCGGGCTGTGCAGACGGCTGTCCCAATCGCCCGGAAGACCGGGTTGCCCCTCAAGGCCTGGCCTGAGGTGCATGAAACAGGCGGCGTCTTCCTGGCGGAAAAAGAGGACGACAAGATCATCTGGAATGGACTGCCCGGGAATGGACGATCCTATTATGAGACAAATTTCCCGGAGTTGATCCTGCCGGAAGACTTATCAGACGAGGGTTGGTGGAACCGCGAGAAAGAACCGCGGGAGCATTACAACCTGCGCGCCCAATCCATCGTTGATCGCCTGATTGATGAACACGGTGGGACCAACCACCGGGTGGGGATTGTAATGCACGGCGGCATTTTTACCCGTATCCTCACCGTTCTTTTTGATATTCAGGGAAAGCGGTACTGGTTCCTGATGAACAACTGCGGCATCAGCCGGGTGGATATTCGGGATAATGGCCGCCTGACGCTGTCTTATATGAACAAGACCGACTACCTGCCGGATGATTTGATCACCAGCTAAATCAATAAAGGAATGCAATGAGCAAGCGGGAAAAATCCAAAATAATGCGAGAGGAACTGACCTTTCGGGATGCGGAACCTCGGGACGCGCATATCGCCGCGCCGTTGATCTTCGATACATTTCCCAAGGTTGCTACGTTCATCGTGGGATTGGGAAGTGATGAGCTTGCTCACACGATCCTCGAACGGCTTTTCGAACTCCCCGGTCATCGATTAAGCTACGAAGAGACGACAATGGCTGTTTACCAGGGTAGGGTGATCGGTTTGTTATTGAGTTATCCAGCCCACCGGATGCGGAAGCTTGACCGGAAGGCCGACCGCCTGATCCTCAAACAATATCGCCTGCGGGGCAAACTGGCCCTCGCTATCCGTGCCTGGCCCCAGCTTTTTATGAACCAGACAAACCTGGATGAATACCAAATCGGCAACCTGGCTGTGCGTAAACGCTATTGGGGACGCGGCGTCGGGACGCATCTTGTGAACTATGCAGGTGAGCTCGCACGGAATGAAGGTTTGAACAGGCTCGCCCTGCGAGTGGCGATTGAAAATCAGAAAGCTCGGGAACTCTATGAGCGCTTGGGGTTCACAACCGATGCGATCTATTTGGAATCGAATAAGCGTGTGGCGCACACCGGCGCAGGATATCGCCGAATGGTAAAGGTGCTCTCATGACAGAAAACAATGCAACAGCCTATCCGCCGTCTGTGCAAAAGGTGTTGGCAGCTGCTGATGCGGCTGGGATCACGGTCCAAATGCGGCATTTCGAGTTGCCCGGGAAGACCGCGGCGCAGGCTGCTGAGCTTTTGGATTGCCCGTTGGGCGCGATTGTGAAATCCTTGATCTTTCAGTTGAAGGAGACTGGGGAGATGGTGCTTCTTCTGGTCTCGGGGGAAAACCGGGCCGATCCAGCTTTGCTGGCGGACACGTTTGGTGAACCCGTCAAGCCAGCCAGTCCTGCGGATATCCTGACGTGGTCCGGCTTCAAGGTCGGGGCCGTGCCACCTTTCGGGTTTGATGAGGATGTCCTCGTTTTGATGGACGCCGACCTGATGGGCTATGATCGGGTCTGGGCTTCAGGCGGGTCGGATTTTGACCTCATGGGTCTGACACCCGCCGCACTTTGGGCTGCCAGCGGAGCAGACGTGATGGTGGTCAAAGCGTCCTGATTCTAGGTGGTTTTTCGATTGTGAGTGCTTT
>JAXHUD010000155.1:0-4758 GCA_034189815.1 Chloroflexota bacterium | reverse complement strand
TTCGTGTAGTCATAGATTAGTTCGATTCGATCTCCACAATATCCGTCAGCCAGGCGCTGCGACCGCGATCGGGCAGGACCAGGGTGACTTCGTTGTAAACCATCGCAAAAGCTGCACTGGCGGCTTCCTCACTGGTGAGCTCGAAGGTCTCACCGGCGCTATTGGTCATGATGACTGAATCAGGATTGGCGTCGGCGAGCAAGGGTAAGAGGGGGCGCCTTCGACGGAGTTCGCCACCCGGGCATGACTGGTCTCGCCAGAATCGTTCGCAAGCATCACGTCCGTGCTCTCGAGGGTGAGGCGAACGGTCTCGCCGATCAGCAGCCGGCCAATTGAGGTCGCTTCACCGTCAATCAGCAGCGGCTTTTCCATGCCGACCACGACGATCCGGCTGATCCCTTTCAGCCAGGTTGAGACATGGACCGTCTCGCTTGCAAACCGCAGCCCGTCAACATAAGGCAGCAACATGGCTGTCTCGTCGATGTATTGGGACTCAATGGTCACCAGGCCGCCATCGCCGCTCATGAACGTGATGGACTCAAAGGCATCCGCGTCTACGCCATGCTGCGCCAGAAAATCCAATATGGTGATATGTGTGCTTGCGTTTTTCTGATCGGGCAGCACCTCATTGACCCGCACAAAGGATGGATCGGGAACGTCGCCTGTCAGTTCGACCACCTCGAAGAAGGTGATCCCGGAAAGCTCCACAGCGCCGTGGTCATCGTGGCAGCTATTGCAGCCATGGAAATCCTCACTGGCATGGCACCCGCCGCAGGTGATCATCTTGTTGCCTTCTTTCCAAAGCATGTCCTTGCCATATTCTGATAAGAGCGCGATGGGCATGGGTTTGGTGACGATGAGAATCAGGGCCACCACACCGGCAACCAGCACCAGTGCGATGACCAAAATGAGGATCCATCGTCTTGATTTCTTGTTCGGCTCCTTCTCCATTTTCTATATCTCTCCTCCAAAATTGATGAATAAAGCTATGCCTGAGAGGACGATCATTAAGAAATTAAAGACAACATCCAGACTGGTGGGGGATTTTTGACGACGAAAAGTTCGACCGGGGTATTGGCCAAAGCCGCGGCCTTCCATGCTGAACACGAGTTTATCGGCCCGGCGCAGCGCGCCGATAAGCAGCGGGGTTAGGAACTGCTGTGAAAGTGTGATGATATTGCCAATACCCCGTCGGTCATACTGGATCCCCCGCACCAGTTGCGCCTGATAGATCGTCCGGCCTTCTTCCTCCAGGATCGGTGCCAGGCGCAATGCGGTTACTAACATAAAGCCAAACCGATAAGGCAGCCCAGCTCGCATGAGCGAGTAGGCCAGATCTGCGGGTTCAGTGGTTAGAACAAATAAATAGCTGAGGCAAACAATTGAGAGGAAGCGCCCGCTAAAGCGCATGCCAGCAGTCAGGCCGCCAAGGGTCAGGCGGAAGAGCGGCAGCCACGGATCCCAGATCACGGCGCCTGATTTGTCAAATAAGAGATACAACAAAAACAGGAACAGACCTGTGAGGCTGGCAAAGCGAAATCCACGTACCCGCCAGATCGCGGGGTAAACAAATAAAAGGATAAGAAATAATAGCGCTGTTATCGAAATTAAGAGGGCGCCATTGCTGACAACGAACACCAGGATGGATCCCAGGACCAGCCAGACGAGTTTGTTGAGGGGATAGAGCTGGTGGAGCACGCCGGAACCCGGGTGATAGGCTAATTTATGCATGGGGCCTCTCGCTCTTTTTTGAGGGGAGGAAGGCATCATAGCCCAGGCTTTGGATCTGTTCCAAAGCCGCCAGCGTGGGGCGGTCTACGATGATTTTTCCGGCGTGCATGAACAGCACCCGGTCGCAGTAGGTCATGGTGAGGTCGGGGTGATGGTTGACAAGGAGGACGGTATTTCCCGCGTTGGCATAGTCCGCCAGGAGGCTCATCCAGATGTGCGCATTGACCAGATCCTGTCCGATCAGCATTTCGTCAATCAGCAGCAATCGGGGATTATGCAGGATGATGGCAGCCAGGTTCAGCCGGCGCTTCTCGCCGTAGGACAGGCGCTGGGGATGACGTTTGAGGTCGTCTGACAGTCCCAATTGCGCCAGCCAGGCTAATGCTTCGGCTTCCTTTTCAGCCGTCAGCCGTTTGAGTGTCTTCAAAGTCAGCGTCGCTTCATCCCAGATGGAAGCGGCAAAGAGTTGGTGATCGGGGTTCTGAAAAATAAAGCCAATATCGGGGACCAGGTCGGAGGTGCGTGTCTCTTTAAGATCACGGTCGAAGATAGTGAGGTCGCCGCTTGTGGGCTGGATCAATCCCATCATGGCGAGCAGGAGGCTTGTCTTGCCGCTGCCGTTTGGTCCCATCAAGCTGACGAACTCGCCGGGATACAAGTCCAAGTCGATACCCTTGAGGATGGGTTGGCCTGATTGCTGCCAGATTAGTTTGTTGAGCGTCAGCACCGATTCCCTACTCGATTCGGGAGTAGAAAACGTTAGCGGGTTGACGGATCGAGCTTTTTGACAGCTATCTGCCTCGAAGGCATCAATCGAATCGTAAGCGACCTTCAGTCCATCCTGCAGAACGATCAGCTTGGGTCTGAAGGGTTTCAATTGCTGGAGTTTATGCTCAATGACGATCAACGTTATCCTGCGAAGGTCAAGCAGTTGGTTCAGGGTATGGAAAATGGTGCGGGTTGCTTCGGGATCGAGGTTGGACGTCGGCTCGTCCAAAATCAGTACATCGGGCGAGAGCGCCAGCATGGCGGCAATGGCGACTTTTTGTTTCTCGCCCCCGGAGAGGGTCGCCAGGTCACGGTCTATGAGCTCGATCCCGTCCACAACGGTCAGCATTTCAGCAATCTGGAGATTGATCTGATTGGCTGGCACTTTCCTGTTTTCCAACCCAAAAGCGATCTCATCCTGTACGGTCAGCGTACAGAACTGATCTTCAGGGTTTTGCTGCACATAGGCGACGCGTTCGCTGGCTGCATAAAGCGGCACTTCGGTCATGTTCGTTCCATTAACGACCACATCACCAGTGTAAACCGGCTCCTGATCCTGAAAGAGAAATCCCGCCAGCGCCTTGCCCAGGGTCGACTTCCCACAGCCCGACGGTCCCGTGATAACGACAAAGGAGCCCATTTCAATTGAGAGGTCGATGGCCTCCAGGGCCGGCCTTTCGGCGCCCGGATAAGTATAGGAGAACCGGCGGACATTAATCAGGGACATGGTTATTTAATTTCGATTTGCGTAAGCGGATAGAGCTGCACATCGCCCGACATGTCGGCCAGTGCGTAGCCGATGCTGGATTCGCCGATAACGGTGAAGATCCGCAGGCTGTCATTCTGGTCGATCTCAGCCCAGGTCAGGCTGAGGGTGTTGTCCTGGTTGCTGAACAGCAGGCTTTTGGGTGTGTTGTCAGGAGAGATAGCCTGAACCACTTTCCAGACGGAGACGCCCTGCAGCTTTTGCGATCCTTCGGGCAGCGCGACCTGCGTGCTGTCCATTTCAAGCATCCAGGCATCCGGGTCGAAGAGATGGGCGTCGCCAGACTGGTCCATCACGGTCAGGCACTCGGAGGCGATCACGGTCATTCGGGCAATGCCGCGCACCCAGGCTTTGCTGCTCTTAGGGCCGACGACATCAAAGGTGGCGTTCTTACCGCTGCCGCTTTGGACCAAAAGGATGTTATTGTTGGCGTTCAGTTCCTCGAAGGAGATCAGGAAGGCATAGCCGTCCGTGGCTTCGATTAACAAGGTGTCCGCATCGGGGTCAGGTTGCGCATAATCCACGATAGCCTGGATCGGTGTACCGGTGTATTCCGTCATCACACCCTTATATTCCATCTGGCGGGTGACGGTTTCGATCGTAGTTTCATCCGGGGGGAAGCCGTAGACATTGCTGACGTCGCCGTTGACCGGGATTTGTTCCGGGCCGGCCAGGCTGACCTTGAGGAACACGGCCAACAGGATCGCAATGACCAGGACGCTGGCAAGGATGATCCAACCCACGTTGCGCCTTTCCTTCTGGATAGGCGCGATCCGGATCACGTTGGCTTTCGCGAGGGTGTTGATAATCAGTGAGGGGATCAACCCCGAGAAGAGTATGCCGGAGGCGAAAGCGACCACGAACAGGACCAGTATCGCTGTAACCGCCAGGATATTGCTCGGCAGTGTGGCGAAAATCTGGAAGACCAGCAAGTTGGAGGCAGAAGCCAGACCGCCTGCAACGAGATAAGGCCAGATATTGCGTTTGTTACGGAAAATCAAAAAGCCGAAATCTACCAACAGGCCGGCAACGAGATCCACAAGTAGGATAATGATGCCGTGGCTGTTGCCGCTCATCAGCTCCACCGCGCCCTTGAGGATGCCGGTGAGTGTGCCTGTGCCGGGTTTGCCGGTGATCGCCATCGCCAGGACGATCCAGATCACGTGAAGGCCGGCGGCCCATTGCGATGCCCCCGGGAAACCGAGAATGGCGTTTACGGCATCGCTGAGGGTGTTGATATAGGTGCTGGCGACGCCGCCCAACGCAGCCAAAACGGCCATGATCAATAGGTCACGGGTGGAGAAATAGTATTTCTGATTGATTTTGCCTGAGGTCTCCTCCGACATCAAAAAAAACGCTCCTTCTGCTCAATGGAAAGGAGCGCCGCGATATCCCGCCTAGATTGGTCCTACGCGTGATAACGACTCATCTCCTTTCCAAATCCGGGAGGCAAGGTCGTTTCCTTCCTTACCCTATCGGCCGAGATACCCTGG
>JAXHUD010000154.1:0-4778 GCA_034189815.1 Chloroflexota bacterium | reverse complement strand
AGTTCCTTATGATTGCCCATCTCCACGATCTGGCCGTCTTCGATCACCAGGATCTTATCGGCGCGTTTGATCGTCGAGAGCCTATGCGCAATCACAAAGCTGGTCCGGCCCTGCATGAGCCGGTCCATCCCGCGCTGGATCAGGGCTTCGGTCAATGTATCAACCGAACTGGTCGCCTCATCCATGATGAACAATTCCGGCTCAGCCAGGATTGCCCGGGCAATACTGATGAGCTGTTTCTGCCCGACGGATAACAAGTCGCCGCCCTCACCAACCTCCTGATCGTAGCCTTTTTCAAATTTCAGGATGAATTCATGCGCGCCGGCCAGTTTTGCAGCTTCCTCAATCTCTTCATCCGAGGCGGTCAGCCGGCCGTAACCAATGTTATCGCGGATGGAGCCGCTGAAAAGGTGCGGCGTCTGTAACACCACGCCAATTCGAGACTGGATATCCGCCAGCTTCATCTCTCGGTAGTTGATACCGTTCAGGTAGATCGTGCCGTGGGTGGGCTCATAGAAACGGCACAATAGGTTGACGATGGTCGTCTTCCCACCACCCGTCGGCCCAACAAGCGCGACCATTTCGCCGTGCTGCACGTGGAAGTTCAACCCCTTAATCACCGGATCGTCCTCTTCATAATAAAAGTGCACGTCTTCAAAGCGGATATCGCCCTGGATGGTCTCCGTCTCAATCGTCCGGGCGCAGTCTTTGACATCCGGTACGGTATCTATCAGGCTGAAGATCCGCTCAGCTGAAGCCACGGCGTTCTGCATCTCTGCATAAACTCGGGCCAGGTCCTGAATCGGCCACATAATGAAGGTGATATACGAGACGAAAGCCTGGATGCCGCCGATGGTCATCCCACCGATCTGCACCTGCAGCCCCGCCTGCCAAAGCACCAATGCCAGACCGATCGCGCTGATCACCTGCACGGTGGGCAGGAATAACGCCGAGAGCCAGGCCGCCTTATAACTGGCCTGGTACATCCCCTCGGTTAGATCGGCAAATTCCTCCAGGGTGTCTTCTTCTCGCGAAAGCGCCTTGATCACCCGTACACCGGTGATGCCTTCATTGAACGCACCCGTGATCTTCGAATTCATTTTCCGAGACCGGCGGTAATAGGTCAGGATCTTCTTGCGGAAATAGAACGCAATCAGGATTAACACGGGCAGCATCAAAACAACGATCAGCGCCAGCCGTGGGTTGATGATGAACATGAATACTGCGGCAGTGATGATATTGACGATCGCCCAGGTGACGTCCAAAATACCCCAGGACATAAGGTCCGCCAGCCTTTCCGTGTCGGATGTCAGTCGTGACATGATCCAGCCCACAGGCGTTTGGCTGAAGTAGGATAGCGACAGATCCTGCAGATGGTTGAACATCTCCTTGCGCAGATCATAGCGCACCCGCTCCGCCAGGATCCCCACGAGATAAATAAACCCGAAAACGGCCCCTGACTGGACCAGGATCACCCCAGCATACTGCATGATCGTGCGAACAATTTCGGCCCGGTTACCGGCGATGATGCCGTTGTCGATCAGATTCTTACTAAGATATGTAGTATACGAATCGATTGAGGAAACAATCGCAACACAAACCAAGAAGCCGACAAAGCTCTTCCAATGCGGTTTGACCACCTGGGCCAGGCGCTTGAAGACCTGCCCGGTCAATTTTCCATATTCTTTTTCGTCAAATTCATTATATGTTTGCACTGGCAATATCCTTCTCTAATTCAACTTCGATCCGGGTCTGGATATCGAAGATATTGCGATACATCCCGTCCATTTTCATCAGTTCAGCATGCGTGCCTTTTTGGACGATCTCACCTTTATCGAATACCAGGATCATGTCGGCGTCCATCACGCTCTGGATCCGGTGGGCGATGATGAAGGTGGTGCGGTCTTTCATCAGGTGATCGAGCGCCGCCCGGATCTGGGCCTCCGTCTCCGTATCCACGCTGGAGGTCGAATCATCCAGGATCATAATCCGGGGGTTCTTCAACAGCGCCCGAGCGATGGCCACACGCTGTTTCTGGCCGCCCGAAAGTGTGACGCCTCGCTCCCCCACCAGGGTGTCATAACCCTTCGGGAATTCGGTGATCACCTCATGGATCGCAGCTAGTTTGGCGGCCTGATATACTTCCTCTTCGGTAACCTCGCGGTGAACGCCGTAGGTGATATTCTCTCGGATCGAACGCGAGAACAGGAAAGGCTCCTGTTCCACAATGCCGATCTGTGAGCGGAGGTATTGACGCGGATAACGCATCAGGTCCACACCGTCCAGCGTGATCGTCCCTTGTGTGGGGTCATAAAACCGCGGCAGGAGGTTGACCAGCGAGGTCTTGCCCGACCCGGTAGAACCAAGCAAGGCTATCACGTCACCGGGATTACAGGTGAAGCTGATGTCTTTGAGGACGGGATTGTCCTTTTCATATTCAAAATAAACCTGATCGAAGATGATCTCACCCTCGACCTCACCCTCCGGCTGGTAACTGCCCTCTGTCAGGGCTTCACGGGGCTGCTCGAGGATGTGTGCGACGCGCTTATAGGAAACCATGCCGGTCGAGGTCTGCACGATCAGTCGGCCCAGGTTACGCATCGGCCAGATGATCCAGACCACCAGCGAGGCATAAGCCAGGTAGGTGCCAACCGTGATCTCACCGTTAACAGCCATCATCGCGCCGGAATAAAAAGCGAACAGCATCTGGGCGCCGCAGACCAGGTCCGACAGCGGCCAGAAAAGGGAATGAATCGTCAGCAGTTGTTTGCCCAAGCGGAATTTCTGCCAATTCTCCCGGTCGAACTTATAGCTCTCATAGCCCTGGCGGGCGAAAGCCTTTACCACCCGGACCCCGGTCAGATTTTCCTGTAGCGTGCTGCTCAGGGTCGCTTCCTGCTCCTGATATTTCTCATAAGCTTTGGAGACCTTTGAAAAGAAGTAGACCGATACAGCAACGATCAGCGGGATGGCGATGACCGAATAGAAGGCCAGCCGGGTATTGAGCTGCAGGATTGCCACAAAGTTAATGATGAACATCATCAGGATGCGGCCGATGCCGATCGCCTGTTGGCCGTAGAAGCGGTTGATCGCGTCCACGTCCGAGGTCGCCCGTGCAATCAAATCGCCGGTTTTAGCTTCAGCATGATAGGCATAGGGCAACCGCTGCAGATGGTCGAACAGGTAATTCCGCAGACGGCGGGTGATGGACTCGGCGGATTTGGCCGCCAGCGAACCTGAGACAAAGGACGTCACGCCCTGGATCGCAGCCAGACCGATAAAGCTCAAAATGATGAGCAACATATCGGTCCCATAGCGACCCTCGCCAATAACGTCGTCAATGAAACGCCGCAACACCAGGGAAATCCCGGTTCGGGAGACGGTGGATACCGCCAGCGCAACCGCGGCGCCAAGATAGGCCCACCGCTGCCCTTTCATCATGCGCCAGAGCCCCACCAGGCGATTCTTCGAGACCGTTTGACTCAAATCAAGATTGTAATAAGGATTAACAGACATAAAAACTACCTTCCAGTTTGAAATCCGGCCGGGTGGCCGGGGTGCCAACAAGACTGGGTTGAGTGCCGCCAGTGTCATTTGTAGGCATGCATCGATGACGGATCATCGCGCAGTCCGTTTTGTCACGTAAGTGAGGTTTACAATATGAATTGTTCCCGAGTGCTCTAGTTTACCCTGAATTACGGGGGGTGTCAAACAAAGTTGAGGACAAAGTTGAGGACAAAGTTGACAACATGAAATTAATTATGCCATGCTGAAACTGAGTTATGCTATTATAATTAAGGATAAATATTATGATTGGATACACGGGTTATATAGTTCGACCAAATTATTATGATTCAAGATAGCGATATCAATTTTCGTCTTCTAACATACGAAGTTAATGTTGGCATATATGTATCCGACACTCAAGGCCGTTTCATTTATGCGAATCTGGCCTTGACGGATATTCTAGGCTTGAAGCACCCTGCCGAAGCCCTCCGGAAAAGCTTCACGGATTACATCCCCCCCGGAAAAGAACAAGCATTTATGAATCAGTTCCGAAAATCACTGGTGTCCGGAGCAGATTCAACGGTCATAACAACCGAGATCACCCGACAAGACGGCAAACGCGCCCTGATCGAGGTCAACGCATTACCGTTCGTTAAAAATAACACCCTCTTGGGAAGCGAGGGTGTTGTTCACGACATCACTAAATACAAGAAAGCGGAAAAACATATCCTGCATTCCAGCACCCACGATCCTCTGACAGGAATCTATAATCGCACATTTTTTGAGGCGGAACAAAAAAGGCTCGAAAGAGGCAGGCAATTCCCTATCAGCATCATCATGGTCATCATGGAGGTGAGTGGGTCCGCTGATTTTGAAGACAGAGATAAATTTATCAAACGGGTAGCTCACCAACTTTTCTATTCTTTCCGCGGGGACGACATCGTCGCCCGGACCGGGGAAAATGAGTTCGCAGTCCTCCTACCAGGTGTGGGTGGGCAAACATCAAATGAAATCATCAAGAGAGTACAGTCCGATTTGCAGAAGATCAATAAACCGGAGAGTGAAACAGCGGTGAAATTCTTCATCGGCGTAAGCACGGCCAGAAAAGGGGAAGCGTTGGCAAACGTGCTCAAGCAGGCCCAGGCTATAGCGGAGTTGAAACAAAAGAAGTATCCAATCTAAAAGCCCTTCAATTCATGAGTTTTCAACCATTAGATTCATAAATTTTATTGTAGATACGTCGAACGATAATAATTACCTTCTGTGTTGTG
>JAXHUD010000153.1:3352-4952 GCA_034189815.1 Chloroflexota bacterium | reverse complement strand
GTTATTTTCGGTCAGGTCGGCGGCAGCCAGCAGGGCGCGGAAGCCGATGTAGCTGGCGCCGTAAAGCCCGGGAATGCCGATGACGGCACCGCTCATATCCTCGGGCGCCCGGATGCCAGCCTCCTGCAGGGAGACGACCCCGACCGGGAAATGCTGGTACCAGGCAGCCACATAGGTGACCGGCAGGCCCTGCCCCCGGGCCAGCAGCACCTGTTCCCCGCTGGCGATGGCGAAAGTCTGTTCCCCTGCACCGATTAATGAGACCGCGTCAGCCTCGTTGCCGTAGCTCAGCGAGACATCGAATCCGGCCTCCCGGAAATAACCCTTGTTGATGGCGACGTAGATCGGGGCGAACTGGATGTTGGGGATGTAGCCCAGGGTGAGGTCGATGGGAGTGAGTTGGCCCGGTTCAGGGTTGGCTGCACTCCGGCAGCCGGTAAGGATGGGTAACAAGAACAGCAATAAGATCAGCAGTGCGGTTGTGCGCTTTGTAAGTTTCATTTCTTCTTTCCTCAAGTCAAATAATCAAACAGCGTCCTGTCGCCAGGATTGCCAGGAGAGCAAGCGTGTTTCGATCAACAGGACCAGGCCGTAAAGTGTCATTGCCAATACGATCAGGACAATCACGGCGACGAAAACCAGGGCAGTGTCATATTGGCCGCGCCCGACGTTGATCAGGAAACCCAGGCCCTGGTCCGCGCCGACCAGCTCGCCTACCACCGCGCCGATCACCGAGAGTGTGGCGCCCACCCGCAGCCCACCCAGAAAGACGGGTAGTGCGGCCGGGATCTCCAATTTATATACGGTCTGGAAAGGGGTGGCGTTGAGCGAGCGCATCAGGTCGCGCAGGTCCTGCGGCACCTCACGCAGGCCGACCACGGTGTTGATCAGCACGGGGAAGAACACGATCAGCGCACAGATCAGCACCTTGGAAAACACACCCGGGCCGAACCAGATCACCAACAGCGGGGCGATGGCGGCGATGGGGATGCTCTGGCTGGCGACCAGATAGGGGGCGATCAGTTTTTCCAATGCGGGGGATTTTGCCAGCAGGTAGCCCAACAGCGTGGCCGTCAGCCCGCCCAGGAATAAGCCTGAGAGGACTTCCAGCAGGGTCGCAGCGGTATGCCGCAGCAATTGACCGTCGAGAAGCGATTTGACAAACCGCTGCCAGACGAGGCGGGGTCCGGGCAGGATAAAGGCCGGCAGATCCAGCAAGCGTGCCAGGGCGGCCCAGATCAGCACGGCGGCCGTCAGAGAGATCACCAGGAACAGGAGCCGCTTCCAAAAGCGCTTAGTGGGTTTCTTGGTTTGGGTTGGGTGAATATCTGCTTGTGCCATAAAAAAAGCCCTGATATTTAGATTCGGGGCTTGAGATAGAATCCGCTGGGATCCTGAAACCTTCTTTCATTCGGACTCTAACCGCCGGCACCGGGTTTTCATCGGTTCATGCATGGGTTCCATGCTCGTGGGCTGCCCCAGCTAAGGGATTACCACCGGTCGGGAATTGGGCTTGCGGCCCTCACCCTGCCCCGAAGGTCAATTGATTTTATACACGAAGTATAACTTTTGTATCAGGGCCTGTCAACGCTCGAAAAGG
>JAXHUD010000153.1:0-3252 GCA_034189815.1 Chloroflexota bacterium | reverse complement strand
CAGCTAAGGGATTACCACCGGTCGGGAATTGGGCTTGCGGCCCTCACCCTGCCCCGAAGGTCAATTGATTTTATACACGAAGTATAACTTTTGTATCAGGGCCTGTCAACGCTCGAAAAGGTGCTATCGATATCAATTCAAAAAATTGCTTCGGGCTGGCAATCCTCGTTATAATTAGGAGGGATTGACCCATAAAAATATTTCTAAAGGAATCTTATGCCTATCAACCTGATTGACATTCGAAAAAAGCTTCCCGCTTTTTCTGAGCAGGGAAAACTTTTTAATCGGCGCGCTAATGATTATCTGGTTGTCCTTCAGGATTTGTTGGTAAAATTTTCCGGGAGATTTAACGAAATCCAGAAGGTTGTGAAGCAAGCATCCTATACCAATTCTCGGTTACGATGCGCTTTACCAGTAGACGAATCGTTGAATCAGGCGATATCTGTGGGGTATATGCCCGAGAAAGTGAATTTAATAGCAACAGATGGATCGCAAATTAATCCATCACGACATACAAGGATCCCCTTTTGTGTGATTAATATTGGCGCGGTTGAAATGGTCCGCGGCTCAGGTGAAACACCAAAAGTCCATCAAGAGAGCCTGTTGATGGACTATGACCAGACCACCTTGCCGGAAACAGGCATTATCAGTGAGGGGCGAGTTGCCCTTACTCGGGACCTCATGGAGCGAGAAAAGTTGTCAGTGTATGCAAGGGATTTGAGGCCGCCGGCTATTGCGATGATCGATGGGCCGCTCGAACTTTATAGAGAGCCTCAGCAAACGGCAGAATTTGGCAAGATTGAAGAGCGGTTTTTTCTTGCGATGGAAAAACTGCGCCAGCGGGATATTATCACTATTGGATATGTTGATAAACCCGGGGGGGACTTATTTGTCAGCCTTTTGGAATTGATTGGCAGGTCTGAATTGAATGATGTCCTTGCTTTCCCAACGAAGCGACCTGTTCGGGTATTGGATGTTGACCTATTTCAGCAGATACTTATAGAACCGGGAGATCGTTCGGCGATATTTGAAGTGTATTCCGGGCAGAAAGCAGATGATCATCCAGATCAAAAACTTCATTTCTTTTATTTAAACGTCGGTACGACAGAAAGACAGCACCTTGCCAGAGTGGAAGTCCCTGCTTGGGTGGCAGCAGATAAATCCAAACTTGCCCTGATCCAAGCTGCGCTGCTGGACCAAACCCGGATCATGGGCTCTCGGTTTTATCCTTATCTATTGCATCGGGCGCATGAAGTTGCTTTGGTAAATATGGATGAACACCGACATGTGGAAGATATGATTGTAAATGAGTTTATCCGTGCGGGCGTACCCGTCGGGGAAATGTCACAGAAAGAAAGAGCGAAGGACTTACTTAGAAATGGAAGAGCGTGAGTAAATGAGTGAAATTGAGATAGGGCGATTATTACGCTCTGATACAACGGGATTTGTCTTTGGATGCAGGTTGGATCAAATTGATGCTCCTGGCTTCGGGGTGATGGTAAAGGTGCCAATCGAAGATATCTATCAAATATATGGCTTGATCTACGACATTCACATTGAAGATGATGGTTTGGTGCGTCAGTTGATCACCTCGGATGTCATGGCGGATGAGGCAATGTTGGATACTCGGGGTAACCGCACCGTCCCGGTGGAAATCGGCGTGTTGGCCCTGGGCTATGAGCAGGACGGGCGGATCTGGCACCTGCTGCCGCCCCGCCCGCCGCTGAGCCTCGATACGATCTACCTTTGTACGGATGAGGAAGTCGTACGCTTTACCGGTGCGGGTCGCTTTGGTTATTTGCGCCAGATCGTGCGCGACCGGGACAAGCCGGTGGACGAACTGCTGGCGGCGCATTTGCGCCAGGCCCGTGCGGCGCAGGCGGCCGCAGGTAACGCGGATTGGTTCGACGGCGCCGTGCGGGAGCTGATCGCCCTGCAGCGGGATGACTATCGGAGCTTGATGACCGTGCTGGCTGCCGTGGACGAGTTGAACCTGTCGCCGGAAATCGGGAGGGCTGCATGACCGAACAGAATCAATCAACTTTTCAATCCAGTGAAATCAATAACGGTCAACTCGGCGTCATCACCGGCGGCGGGCTGAAGGCCAACCTGCAGGCCCGGCTGAGCGTCCCCGCTCAGCAGGTGCAGGAGGGCGCGTTCGTGGTGGTGGATACGCCGGAATGGCTCTTTTACGGTCTGATCACCGACCTGCAGCTTTGGGCCAGCGACCCGCGCTTTGCCGCGGAAGACCCCGGCGGGCGGCTCTCGCCCGCGCTGGCGAAGCTCCTGCGCGAAGAGACGCTCTTCACCAATGCCGAGATCATGAACACCCTGATGATGGCGCGCGGCCCGGACCCGCTGGAAGACCCCGACGCGTACGCGGACTGGCTCCAGGATGTGATGGATGAACGCATCGGGCCGGAACCCGCCAAGACCGTCCCGCCGCACCACGCCCCCGTGCGCCTTGCAACGGCCGGGGACATCGCCGAGATCTTTGGGCAGGAAGGCGAGCGCGGCTACTTCCGCATCGGGAACACCCTCGAGCAGGGCCATCCGGTTTGCGTGAACCTCGACAAATTGGTCCAGCGTTCGGCCGGCATCTTCGGCGCGACGGGCACGGGTAAGTCCTTCCTGACCCGTGTGATCCTCTCCGGGCTGATCCAGCGGGACAAGGCCGCTGTGCTGATCTTCGACATGCACAACGAATACGGCCCCGACGACACCGCCTCCGACACGGGGCTGCGCGTGCCGGGCCTCAAGGGCAAGTTCCCCTCCAAGGTGCGGATGGTCGGGCTGGGCCGGGATGCCACCGTGCGCGGCATGCGCCCGGATTACACCCTGGAAGTGGCCGAGGCGGACATCACCCCCGAAGACGTGCTGATGCTGACCCAGGAACTGAACCTGCGCGAGACCACGGCCACCACTCTGGAGGCGCTGCGGGCGTCCTTCCACGAGGATTGGTTCCATGCCTTCAAGGCAATGCGGACCAATGCTTATGTGGTGGACGAGGAGGACAACCGCGTCCCTGCGCCGGATAGCGTTCGGGCCTGGGCGATGGGCGCCGGGGTGAACGAGATGGCAGCCGAAGCGTTGCACTCCAAACTGCGCCGGCTGTTCAATGCGCCCTATATCGTGGAGAAGCCTGCGGCAAATGCGCTCAAACCTTGCCCGTCTGGCTCCGTACAATATCGGCCGCTGTTTGATAAATAAAGAAGACTTTCGCCCAACCCGACCCGGAAAACACAATGCGAG